>NZ_AP023360.1:6120357-6442500 GCF_018326265.1 Catellatospora sp. IY07-71 | reverse complement strand
GGGGAAGCCGTAGCGAAAGCGAGTCTGAACAGGGCGTTCAGTCGCATGCTCTAGACCCGAAGCGGGGTGATCTAGCCATGGGCAGGCTGAAGCGACGGTAAGACGTCGTGGAGGGCCGAACCCACCAACGTTGAAAAGTTGGGGGATGACCTGTGGTTAGGGGTGAAAGGCCAATCAAACTCCGTGATAGCTGGTTCTCCCCGAAATGCATTTAGGTGCAGCGTCACGTGTTTCTTGCCGGAGGTAGAGCTACTGGATGGCCTAGGGGGCCCACAAGCTTACCGAAGTCAGCTAAACTCCGAATGCCGGTAAGTGAGAGCGTGGCAGTGAGACTGCGGGGGATAAGCTTCGTAGTCGAGAGGGAAACAGCCCAGATCACCAGCTAAGGCCCCTAAGCGTGTGCTAAGTGGAAAAGGATGTGGGATCGCATAGACAACCAGGAGGTTGGCTTAGAAGCAGCCACCCTTGAAAGAGTGCGTAATAGCTCACTGGTCAAGTGGTTCCGCGCCGACAATGTAGCGGGGCTCAAGCACACCGCCGAAGCTGTGGCACTCACACGATGACCAGGCCGGGTCAAACCGGTCCAGGTGTGTGGGTGGGTAGGGGAGCGTCGTGTGGCGGGTGAAGCGGCAGAGTGATCTAGCCGTGGACGCCACACGAGTGAGAATGCAGGCATGAGTAGCGAATGCAGGGTGAGAAACCCTGCCGCCGGATGACCAAGGGTTCCAGAGTCAAGCTAATCTGCTCTGGGTGAGTCGGGACCTAAGGCGAGGCCGAGAGGCGTAGTCGATGGACAACGGGTTGATATTCCCGTACCCGCAAAGCAGCGCCCGCGATGAACCTGGCTGTACTAACCTCCACGGACACCAAGGGCCTTCGGGCCGGCGGTGCGAGTGTTGGGATCTTGGCTGGTAGTAGTTGAGCGATGGGGTGACGCAGGAAGGTAGTCGAGCCCAGGCGGTGGTTGTCCTGGGGTAAGCGTGTAGGCCGTGGCGTAGGCAAATCCGCGCCGCATCAAGGCTGAGACGTGATGCCGAGCCGTATCAGGTGAAGTCGATGATCCTATGCTGCCGAGAAAAGCCTCTAGCGAGCTGTGCGCGGCCCGTACCCGAAACCGACACAGGTGGTCAGGTAGAGAATACCGAGGCGATCGGGCGAACTGTGGTTAAGGAACTCGGCAAATTGCCCCCGTAACTTAGGGAGAAGGGGGGCCTCGTCTGGTGAAGGCCTTCGCGGCTGGAGCTGGGTGGGGTCGCAGAGAGCAGGGGGAAGCGACTGTTTACTAAAAACACAGGTCCATGCGAAGTCGTAAGACGCTGTATATGGACTGACGCCTGCCCGGTGCTGGAACGTTAAGGGGACCTGTCAGCCCGTAAGGGTGAAGCGGAGAACTTAAGCGCCAGTAAACGGCGGTGGTAACTATAACCATCCTAAGGTAGCGAAATTCCTTGTCGGGTAAGTTCCGACCTGCACGAATGGCGTAACGACTTCCCCACTGTCTCAACCACAGGCCCGGCGAAATTGCAGTACGAGTAAAGATGCTCGTTACGCGCGGCAGGACGGAAAGACCCCGGGACCTTCACTATAGCTTGACATTGGTATCCGGTTCAGCTTGTGTAGGATAGGTGGGAGACTATGAGCCCCTAACGCCAGTTAGGGTGGAGTCAACGTTGAAATACCACTCTGGTTGATCTGGGTATCTAACCTCGGACCGTGATCCGGTTCAGGGACAGTGTCTGGTGGGTAGTTTAACTGGGGCGGTTGCCTCCTAAAGGGTAACGGAGGCGCCCAAAGGTTCCCTCAGCCTGGTTGGCAATCAGGTGTTGAGTGTAAGTGCACAAGGGAGCTTGACTGTGAGACTGACAGGTCGAGCAGGGACGAAAGTCGGGACTAGTGATCCGGCACTGGCATGTGGAAGCGGTGTCGCTCAACGGATAAAAGGTACCCCGGGGATAACAGGCTGATCTTCCCCAAGAGTCCATATCGACGGGATGGTTTGGCACCTCGATGTCGGCTCGTCGCATCCTGGGGCTGGAGTAGGTCCCAAGGGTTGGGCTGTTCGCCCATTAAAGCGGTACGCGAGCTGGGTTTAGAACGTCGTGAGACAGTTCGGTCCCTATCCGCCGTGCGCGCAGGAGACTTGAGAAGGGCTGTCCCTAGTACGAGAGGACCGGGACGGACGAACCTCTGGTGTGCCAGTTGTACCGCCAGGTGCATGGCTGGTTGGCTACGTTCGGAAGGGATAACCGCTGAAAGCATCTAAGCGGGAAGCTCGCTTCAAGATGAGGTCTCCCACTGGGAAACCAGGTAAGGCCCCCGGCTAGACCACCGGGTTGATAGGCCAGAGATGTAAGCACAGTAATGTGTTCAGTCGACTGGTACTAATAGGCCGAGGACTTACCTGACAACATATGAGAGTCCTGCAAGATGTCTCGCGTCCACCATGCACATCACGACACGCAACCACGCACGCCGTATCGGCGCGGGTTGACATGTTGATAGAGTTACGGCGGTCATGGCGGAGGGGAAACGCCCGGTAACATTCCGAACCCGGAAGCTAAGCCCTCCAGCGCCGATGGTACTGCAACGGGGACGTTGTGGGAGAGTAGGACACCGCCGGACAAACATCGCTGTTTCAGGCCCACCCCTGCCGGGGTGGGCCTGAACGCGTTTCCGGACCCTTTCCCGCGCCCGCCACCGCTATGGGCGAAGGAAGGGCACCTTCTCAACGCCATCCGTGGTAGACGGGCACCTTCTTGACCCCGCCCCCCGCACGGCCCGCCCGGTCCGCTCGGCTGCCCGGCGATGATCGCCGTCTCGTGTCGGAACCTGCGGTCAGAGCACAGGTTCTGACACGAAACCGCGATCATCAGCCGACGGCGCCCGGCCTATCACTACCCGCGGTGGCCGGTCAGGCCCGAGTGCCCGGGGATGATCGCCGTTTCGTGTCAAAAACCGTGGCCAGAGCGCAGGTTCCGACATGAGAACGTGATCACCAGTGGGGCCGCCACTTTCGTGGCCGGCCCCGCAGCAGGCGCGTTCACCGCCCGGGTCGGGGTATGACGGACGGCATGAGTGAGCCGATCGCGATCCGTAATCTCGACCAGTACGGCTCTGCGGAGCTGCCGTGGAGCCGCCCGCGCGACATACTGGCCGCCGACACTCCCGAATCGGACCTGACCTTCTTCCTCGCCACGGTTCGTCCGGACGGGCGTCCGCACTCGGCCGGGGTCGGTGCGGTATGGGTCGACGACACCCTGTTCTTCGTGAGCGGTCCGTCCACGTTGAAGTCCCGCAACCTGGCCGTCAACGCGGCGTGCAGTGTCTCGGTGCGTCTGCGCGGCATCGACCTGGTGCTGGAGGGCGAGGCGCACCGGGTGACCGACCCGTCCACACTGGAGCGGGTCGCCGCGGTCTACCGCACCGGGGGCTGGCCCGCCTCGGTGGCGGGCGACGCGCTCACGGCGGCGTTCACCGCGCCCAGCGCAGGTCCGCCGCCTTGGCATCTGTACCGGCTGGCGCTGCGTACCGCGGTCGGGGTGGCGTCGGCGGAGCCGCACGGAGCCACCCGCTGGGATTTCGCCGGCTGAACAGAGCCGCCCGGATCGGCATGCGCACCGCGTGCAAGGACGGCGTACCCGTGCCACCATGATGCGAAGCCATCGACACGCATCGCCGTGGAGGTGAGATGAACCTGACGCAGCTGCGGGCGGCCAGGCCCGCCGAACTGTCCACCGCGGCCAGAGAGTTCCACCGGCTGGCCACGGCGATCGACAGGGACGCCGACCGGCTGCATGACGAGGTACGCCGTCCACTCGCGGCCGCCTGGGACGGCGGTGCCGCGACGGCGGCGTTGCGGGCGGTGGACGCGCTGATCGAACGCTGGGGGGCCGCCGCGGATCGGATGCGCGAGGTGAGCCGTGCGGTGGACGTGTTCGCCGAGGCGCTGCGGGCTGCCCAGTCGGTGCTGAACGACCTCGACCGGGTCGCGGCCGGTGCGGGGCTCACCATCGGCGAGGCCGGGGAGGTGGAGTTCCCGGATGGTGTCTTCGGCGCCGACGAGGGGCAGTTCGCCGCCGCGGAGCAGATCCACAGCAGGCTGGGGCCCCGGCTGACCGCGGTCGGCGAGGCCGATCTCGCCTGCGCCACCGTGTTCGGCCTGCCCGAGCCGGAGAGCGATCCGAGCTGGTGGGAGGAGCTCTACGGCGGGCTGGGCTGGTTCTCCAGCGCTCAGACGGTTCTCTACTCCGCCAACTCGCTGGCACATGTGATGGATCTGCCGTCGATCCCGTTCAGCGGCCTGCTCACCGCGGTCACCAGCGGGCAGGGGCTGTGGACCGAGGTGGGCAGCCTGCTCGACGAGGATGAGCGGCGTAGCGGCATCGGGCTCGCCGCGCAGGTCTACAAGGCGGAGTTTCAGGCGGCGAGCCTGGCCACACTGGTGGCGCCGAACCCGTACACCGCCATCGCCGCGGTCAGCGCGGCGGCGCTGTGGGGCGGGGCGAACCTACTCGAGATGCACTGGGACTCGGTCACCGACGCGTGGGGCGCCACTCAGCGCGGTGCCGACCGGGCCTGGGACGGTGCCTGGGAATTCGGTGAAGGCGTCTTCGAATCCGGTGGCGACCTGCTGGATCGCGGTGGGGACCTGCTCGGCAGCGTGCTTTAGAGGGGAGCCGCTCGTGGCGGTCGCCGACCAGATGCGTCAGACACTCCAGCTCGACGTGGCCGAACTGGACGCGGTCGCCGCGGTGGCCACCGGCGATGCGCAGGCCGGGCGGGTGCTGGCCCGGGCACTGGCGGAAGCCGGGGCCATGCCCGCGGGGGCCGTGACCGGCTGGGCCGACGAGCTGCTCACGGTGGTGGCGCGGCACGCGCTGCGGATGGAGGTGCAGGTCTACGCGGCGGCGTCGGTGGTGCATCGCATCTGGGCGACTCCGGAGCTGGCCGTGCTGGGTGAGCCGGTCGACGGCGGGACGCGGCTCGGCGCTCTGGAGGTCGTCGAGGTGCCGCACGCCGTGGCGCTGATCGTGGGGTTGCGCCGCCGTCCCGTGCCGGCCGCGGAGCCGATCGTCGCCCCGGTGGATGCGCTGGTGGGCGGTGCCGAGGCGGTGCCGCGGCTGGCCGCGTTGCTGGCCGGTGGCCGCTGGTCCTGGCGGGTCGATGCCGCCTGGGCGGGCCCGTCCGGGGCGGTGTCCGCGGGCAGCCTGCATGTCGTCGACGGCGGGCAGGCGGGGCTGTGGGCGGCGAGCGGGCAGAGCGGTCCGGACGCGGCGGTGACGCTGTCGCCGTGTTCGGCCGGGGACGTGTGGCGGCGGCTGATCGGGCTGCTGCCGCGGGCTGCGGCGGTCGAGGGGTCGGCATGACGGGATATGACGAGATCCGGGTGGACTGTGCGGTCATCGAGCGGGCGGCGGCCGCGCTGGACGACGTCGTGTGGCAGGCGGAAGAGGGCTTCCGCGGACTGCCGGGGATCACCACGGCGGTGACGGCGGCGGTCCCGGGGACGCTGACCGCCGAGGCGGCGGCGCGCTTCGGGCAGCGGTGGGCGCGGCGGCTGGCGCGGCTGGTCGACGACACCGAGACGCTGTCACGGAAGCTGCGCCAGGCCGCGGACAACTACTGCGGCACCGACGAGCGGACCGCGGGCACGATCGGCGGTGCCGGCCAGGGACCGCCGGGCATCCCGGGCGCGCCGGGCGGTGGTCACATGCCGCCGAACCCGGGCCAAGGACCGCTGGGCATCCCCGGCGTTCCTGGCGGCGGTCACGTCCCGCCGGATTCGGATCGCGATACGAACGGCATACCTGGAGCGGTGGGCGGTGGCTACATCCCGCCGCATTCCGATTACGCGGACTGAGCCGTACTTCGGCCCGAGCGGCGGTACACAGGTCAGAGAAGCGTCGGCACGCCGCGTGAGCAGCGTTACTCCGGCTGACGCGGCCTTTCGTTGACTCGGACATAAGAGGTCCGAGTATTATCTCGGATAAAGCTGGTCCGAGTTCAGGGAGCGTTCGACATGAAGATTGTGATCATCGGTGGCACCGGCCTGATCGGCACCAAGGTCGGCCGTCTGCTGCAGGCCGGTGGCCACCAGGTCGTGGCCGCGGCACCGAGCACGGGCGTGAACACCCTCACCGGTGAGGGTCTGGCGGACGCGCTCGACGGCGCGGACGTGGTCGTCGACGTGTCGAACTCGCCGTCCTTCGAGAACGACGCCGTCCTGAGTTTCTTCGAGACCTCGACCCGCAACCTGCTGGCTGCCGAGTCCGCCGCCGGGGTCGGGCACCACGTGGCGCTCAGCATCGTCGGCGCCGACCGCATCCCGGACAGCGGGTACATGCGGGCCAAGGTCGCCCAGGAGCACCTGATCGAGGCCGGTCCCGTGCCGTACACGATCGTGCGCGCCACGCAGTTCATCGAGTTCGTGGCGGCGATCGCGGACGGCGCGACCCAGGGTGACGGTGTGCACCTGCCGCCCGCGCTGATGCAGCCGATCGCGTCCGACGACGTCGCGGCCGCACTGGCCGACGCCGCGGTCGAGCGGCCGGTCGGCGGCACGTACGACATCGCCGGCCCGGAGCGGTTCGGCCAGGACGAGTTCGTGCGGCGCTACCTGGCCGCCGAGCAGGACGGCCGCCAGGTGGTCACCGATCCGCAGGCGCGCTACTTCGGCGCGCTGCTGGCGGAGACGTCACTGGTCCCGCTGGGCGACGCCCGCCTGGGCAAGATCAGCATGGCCGACTGGCTCGCCACCCGCTGACCGCCGGCCGGCTCAGCCGTGGGCGGTCGTCAGCCAGCCGCGCAGGGTGTCACGCAGCTGTGGCCCCTGCGCGCGCTCGGCGTCGGCCAGCAGGTCGGCGACGGTCACCCGGCGCAGCGCCTGCCGCCAGGCGTGGTCGGCCTCGTACATCACCCGGGCGATGCCGCAGGGAGCGGTGCACGACTCGGGCGATGCTGCCAGCGGGCCGCGCTGGCGCACCTCGGTGCAGACGAACGCGCCGGAGGGCCCGTCGATCGCCTCCACCACCTCCAGCACCGTGATCTGGTCGGCGGGGCGGGTGAGCAGGTAGCCGCCGGACTTGCCCTGCACCGAGCGCACCAGCCCGGCCCGGGACAGCTCCTGGAGCTGCTTGGCGAGGTAACTGGGGGAGACGTCGTGCAGCTCGGCGAGGCGCACGGCCGGCACCGGCTCGGTGGCCGCGGTCAGCGCGACACAGCAGTGCAGCGCCCACTCCACCCCGCCGGACATCTTCATGGCGCCATCGTACCCATCCCGGATTCGGCATGTCCGAGTAGCGACGGGCGGCCAGGCGACCCGGCAGGTTTGCCCAACGGGCCCGGACCAGCTGTGAGCACGGCATACGCTCGGCGGGTGAGCAGCGCTCCGGCGTACACCCACGGCGCCCGCGTGGCCGCGCGGGACCACTGCCTCAGCCTCGTGCGGGCGGTGGACCGGCCGACCGGGGCCGCGCGCTACGGGCGGATGTTCCCGGACCTGCGCCCGCTGGTGACCGACCCGCAGCTGCTGACCCGGGCCGGGCAGAGCGGCGGGGTGTGCGACGCGGCCGCGTTCCTCGACCGGATCGGCCCGGACGGGGACGACGCCGCCGAGGCGGCGGGCTGGCCGTTCTTCGGGCAGCTGATCGCGCACGACATCACCGCCGACCGGTCGCCGATCGGCGCCGCGGTCGATCCGGAGGCGCTGCGCAACGCCCGTGCCCCGAAGCTCAACCTGGAGATGCTCTACTCCGACGGCCCGATCGGCTCGCCCTTCCTGTTCGACCTGCACGATCCGGCGAAGTTCCTGCTCGGCCCGGACGGCGGCGACGTGCCCCGCAACCAGCAGGGCATCGCCCTGATCGGCGACCCGCGCAACGACTCGCACCTGTTCGCGCTGGCCCTGCACGTGGCGCTGCTGCGCGCGCACAACGGCATCGTCGGCTGGCTGCGCGGCGCCGGGGTGCCCGAGACGGACCTGTTCGACAAGGCGCGCATCACCCTGACCTGGCACTACCAGTGGATCGTGGTACACGACTTCCTGCCCCGCCTGGTCGGGGCGGAGCTGGTCGAGCAGCTGCTCGCCGAGGGCGGGCGCTGGTTCGCGCCGCCGGCGGGGCAGTCGTACATCCCGCTGGAGTTCGCCGACGCGGCGTTCCGCTACGGCCACGGGCAGATCCGGCACACCTACCGGCTGGTGGCCGGCGGGCCGGGCCGGCCGCTGTTCCCGGATCTGGTCGGCTTCGGGCCGGTGCCCGGCGACCGGCGGCTCGACCTGACCCAGGTGTTCGACGTGCCCGGCCGCCCGCCCGCGCAGCGCGCCAAACGCATCGACGGAAGGCTGGCGGCCAGCCTGATCGGGCTGCCCGAGCAGGTCACCGGCGCGGTCGACACCGCCGCCTACCGCTCGCTGGCCGTACGCGACCTGGTGCGCGGCGGCACCACGGGACTGCCCAGCGGGGAGGCCGTGGCCGGGCTGCTGGGCGTGGCGCCACTGGCCGCCGACGAGGTCGAACAGCCGTGGCCGGACGGCACGCCGCTGTGGTTCTACATCCTGAAGGAGGCCGAGCACCGCGGCGGCGGCGACCGGCTCGGCCCGGTCGGCGGCCGGATCGTGGCCGAGGTGCTGCTCGGGCTGGTGCGCGCCGACCCGGCCAGCTACCTGAGCCTGGAGCCGGACTGGCAGCCGGTGCTGCCCGCCGCCGGTCCGGGGTTCGGGTTCGCCGACCTGCTCACACTGGGCAGCTGACGGAGGAGTCGTCCATGACCGACGAGAAGCCGCGCTCGAATGCGTGGCAGAGCGCGCTCACCATGCTGCAGGAGGCGCAGCCGCCGTTCATCCCGGCGGGCGCGCACGTGATGACCGTCGTCATCGAGTATCCGCCGGGCGATCCCGGCACGCCGCCGCACCGGCACTCCGGCCCGGCGTTCGGGTACGTGATCGACGGCGAGATGCTGCTGGAGGTGGAGGGCGAGCCCGAGCGGGTGGTCCGCGCCGGGGAGGCGTTCTGCGAGCCGGGCAAGCCGATGCTCACCCTGGTCGACGAGGAGGAGCTGGCCCAACGCAGGGACCGGCGTGCGCCTAGACCGTCCTGAGCGCACCGCGCCGCGGTCCGCGACCGCTGCGGAGTGGGCCGTGGCGCTGGTCGCGGGGGTACGCGACTTTCCGGCGCGGCGGATCGCCCTGCTCGACCGGACCTACCGGGGTCCGTGGGGCCGGGCGCCGCGGCACCTGCCCTACCGGCGCGCGGCGCTGTCGTTCATGCGCTGGCAGCTCGGCCGGGGCGTGCTGAACCCGCCTGCCGCGCGGGCGCCCGGCAGCCCGTGGTGGCGGGCGGTGAACGACCGGCTGCTCCGGGACGGCTGCGAGGCCGTGGCACGGGCCGGCGGTCTGCCGGGGGAGCCCTCGTCGCCCGCGGTCCGGCTCTGGGACGGCTTCGTCGCCGCCCCGACGGCGCGGAACTGGTATCGCGCGCACAACGCCAGCATCGTCGCGGCGTACCTGGCGCATCGGGACCTGGCCGCGCGGGAGCCGCTGCCCGAGCGGTTCTTCCTCAACGTCGTGCTGCTGCGGGTGCTGTACGCGCACGCGCTGGTGGCCGCGCCCCGGCTGGCCCTGGGCAGGTTCGCGCCGCTGGGCCGGGTGCTCGGGGATCCGCGGGTGGGCATGACCGGCCTCTACCTGTCGCTGGGGCGGGTGCTGCCCGACCGCTACCCGCCCCGGGCCGAGGTCCGCGCCTACCTGGCCCACGAGCACCGGCTGGGACGGCTGCTCGACTACGGCGTGATCCAGCCCCGGCTGCAGGCGCTGTACGAGTGGTCGGCCCGTGAGCTGAGGCAGCCGGAGCTGTGCGAACTCGTCCGCGACGGCAACCCCGTCTACGCGTGGGACTACGCCGACCGGCATGTCTGGGCGCCGCCCACCGGACTGCTGCCCCGTGCCCTGGCCTGGCTCACCGCGCCCCGGCAGGTCAGTGCCCGGTGCCCTCGGGCAGGCTGTCGCCCGCCATCAGCCCGCTGATCCCGGCGATCTCCAGGTAGACGTGCTGGTGGCCGTGGCCCGCGTCGACGTTGATCTGGTCGAGCTGGGTGGCCGCCACCGACCAGGCCATCACGGCGAGCTCCCGCTGCCGGGCCGCCGCGGCCAGCACCGGCTGCCGTGACGACGCGGGCAGGGCGCGGGCGGCGGCGAACGTCTCCACGGCGGCGGCCAGCTGCTCCACGGCGTTGCGCAGCCCGCCGCGGGCGACGTTGGTCGCGGTCGCCCCGGACACGGTCTTGGCAAACCAGGCGACCTCCGCGGCGACGGCCTGCCGCCACCGGGCCAGCTGCGCGTCGTCCACCTCGCCGGTCCCGGCCAGGCCCTCGATGACCGGGGTGATCGCCTTACCGGTGTCCCGCGCGCGAGCGGTCAGCTCGGTGATCTGGACGGTGTCGCGGGCCGCCTCCTGGCGGCGCAGCTCGGCCACGGCGGCGTCGGTGCCGCCCGGCTGCGCGGTCAGCGTGCCGATGAGCACGCCCACCAGCAGCGCCGCGGCGAGCCCGCCGATGATCCCGAGCACCCGGCCCGTCCTGGACGGGCCCGCGGGCCTGGTGTACGTCGGCTTGCCGGTCTTCCGCGACATCGTGCGCTCCATGGTGTGGGCAGGACAGGGCACCGATCGCCGCCGCACGACCTTCCGCCACGAAGGTACGGCCTTGATCGCCGTCCGTCCATACCCGACCTGGATCGAGCAGCCCACGACGCTGCCGGTGCGCGCGGTGCCCGTGCCGCGCGCCCCGGCGTGCGCCGCCGGTCAGAAGACCAGCGCCTCCTGGCGTAGCAGCGGCAGGAGCTGCTCGCCCTGGCGCCTGATCTCCGGCAGGTACGGCGTGTCCGAGAGCACGAAGTGGGTGACGCCGAGGTCCTGGTACCTGCGCAGCGAGCGCGCCACGTCCGCGGCCGAGCCGACCAGCCACGTGGTGCCCGCGCCGCCGCCGCCGAACCGCCCCGGCGCGGTGTACAGGTTGTCGTCGAGCACGTCGCCCCGCGCCGCCAGGTCGAGCAGCCGCTGCTGGCCGACGGCCGCCCGCCACTTCACGTCCCGCCCGCCCGCGCCGCCCGCCTCGGCCATCTTCGCGACCTTGGCCTCGGCGTCCGCCCACGCCTGCTCGGTGGTGTCGCGGACCAGCGTGGTGACGCGCAGGCCGAACTCCAGCGGCGCGTGCTCGCGGCCCAGCTCGTCGCTGAGCCGCCTGAGCCGCTCGATCCGTTCCCGTACGCCGTCCAGCGGCTCGCCCCAGAACAGCTGCACGTCGGCCTCGGTGGCGGCGACCCGCTCGGCCGCCGCCGAAGCGCCCCCGAAGTACAGGCGGGGGTGCCTGCGCTCGCCCCGCACGACCGGACGCGGCACGACCGTCGCCCCGGTGACGCTGAAGTGCGCGCCCTCGAACGTGACGTCCTCCTCCGTCCACAGCCGCCGCACGAGCCGGAGGAACTCCTTGGTGCGGGCGTACCGGTCGGCCTGGTCGCCCTCCTGGTCGCCGTACGCCGCCAGGTCGTCCTTGCCCGACACGACGTTGATGAGCACCCGGCCGCCGGACAGGTGGTCCAGCGTCGCCGCGGCGGAGGCGAAGTTGGCCGGGCGCCAGTAGCCGGGCCGGATCGCGATCAGCGGCTGGAACGTGGTGGTCCGCGCCGTCAGCGCGGTGGCGACCGTGAACGTGTCCGGCCGCCCCCACCCGGTGCCGAGCAGCGCCCCGCCCCAGCCGTGCTCCTCCAGCGCCCGTGCGTGGGCGGTGAGCGTGTCCAGGCTGTTGTGCCCGGCGACCACGTCGTCGCCGCGGTGGCCGGGCTGCGCCTGGTTGGGGATGTACCAGAGGAACTCCGCGCCCACGGTCACACCGCCGCGACGGGGTAGGCGACCGCGGCGGCGTGCTGACCGGCCCACGCGGCGGCGAGCTCGTCCCGCTCGGCCAGTCGCGACTCCGGCACCGCCAGCGGCGGCACCGGGACCCGCGCACCCAGCTCGACGAGCACGTCACGCAGCGCCGACGCCGCGGCCTCGGCGTGCTCCGGGGTGGCGGCCACGGCGAGCGGCACGGCGGTGACGCCGTCCAGCTGCCGGTGGCCGAACCGGTCCAGGAACACCTTCAGCAGGCCGGTGAACGTGCCCTTGTACGCCGGTGTGGCGACGACGAGCAGCCGCGCCGCGCGCACGGTGGCGAACGGGTCCGGGCCCGACCTGGCCCCGAAGGCGGGTTCGGGGCCGAAGGAGACGCCGACGAGCTCGCCCAGCTCCAGGACGTCGACGCCGTCCGGGGGTGTGCCCAGCCGGTCGAGCAGCGCCTGCGCGACGGCTTCGGCGACGTCCCGGGTGCGGGACCCGGGGCGTGGGTTGCCGACCAGCACCACGATATCCGCGCTCATCGGGCACCGCCCGGCTGTGCCACCGTGCCGCGGCGGCGCTGCGCCGGGTCGGTCAGCGACGGCGGCTGGTAGCCCGCGTCGGCCGCGTTCAGGGTGGTGCCCGGCGGGACGATGGCGTCGATGCGGTCCAGCACGTCGGCCGACAGCGTCACCTTCGCCGCGCCCAGCTGCGACTCCAGGTGGGCGAGGGTGCGCGGCCCGATGATCGCCGACGTGACCGCCGGGTGCTGCAGCACGAACGCGATCGCCAGGTGGATCAGCGACAGACCGGCCTCCTCGGCCAGCGCGGTCAGCTCGTCGATCACGGCGAGCTTGGCCGCGTTGGCGGGCACCCGGGGGTCGTAGCGGGCCGGCATCCGCTCGGCGCGCAGCGAGATCGGGGTGTCGAGGCCGCCGTGGTAGCGGCCGGACAGCCAGCCTCCCGCCAGCGGGCTCCACGGGATCACGGCCAGGCCGTAGCGCTGCGCGACCGGCAGCACCTCCCGCTCGACGCCGCGGGCGAGGATCGAGTACGGCGGCTGCTCGGCGACCACCCGCTCGCGCCCGCGCCGCTGCGCGATCCACTGCCCCTCCACGATCGCCGACGGCTCGAACGTGGACGTGCCGAGGTAGCGGATCTTGCCTTGGCGGACCAGGTCGGTGAGCGCGCCGAGGGTTTCGTCGAAGTCGGTGTCCGGTTCGGGCCGGTGCACCTGGTAGAGGTCGATCCAGTCGGTGTTCAGCCGGCGCAGGCTGTGCTCCACCGCCTGGAAGATCCACCGCCGGGAGTTGCCGCGGTGCCGCGGGTTGTCGCCGACCTGGCCGTGGAACTTGGTGGCCAGGAAGACGTCGTCGCGACGGCCGCCCGCCAGCGCCTTGCCGACGATCGTCTCGGACTCGCCGTGGGAGTACACGTCGGCGGTGTCGATCGCGGTGATGCCCTCGTCGAGGGCGCGGTGGATGATCCGGATGCCGTCCTCGTGATCGGGGTTGCCGCGGGCGCCGAAGTTCATCGCGCCCAGCGTCAGCGAGCTGATCCGCTCGCCGGTGCGGCCGAAGGGCCTCTGCTCGACCATGTCTGTGTCGTCCTCTCCGAAGTGCTCAGACAGCCGCGGGCTGCCGGGTGAACTGGTTGGCCGGCCGGGGCAGGCCGTAGTGCTCGCGCAGCGTGGTGCCGGTGTACTCGGTGCGGAACAGCCCGCGGCGCTGCAGGATCGGCACCACGTGGTCGACGAACGTCTCCAGGCCCGAGGGCAGCACCGGCGGCATGATGTTGAACCCGTCCGCCGCGCCGCTGCGGTACCACTCCTCGATCGCGTCGGCGACCTGCTCCGGCGTGCCCGCGAAGGTGCGGTGCCCGCGCCCGCCGCCGAGCCGGCCGATGAGCTGGCGTACGGTGAGCCGCTCCCGCCGGGCCAGCGTGACGATGAGCGTGTACCGGCTCTTCGCGCCCTCGATCTCGTCCTCGCTGGGCAGGTCCGCGGGCAGCTCGCGGTCCAGGTCGAGCACCTCGGGGTCGACCCGCAGCGTGGTGGCGAGCTGTTTGCGCGCGTACTCGGGCCGGATGAGCCGGTCCAGCTCGGCCTCCAGCGCCAGCGCCTCGGCCTCGGTGGACCCGATCGCGGGCACGATGCCCGGCAAAATCTTGATCGTGTCCGGGTCGCGGCCCGCCTGCGCGGTGCGGTGCTTGAGGTCGCGGTAGAACGCCTGCGCCTCGGCCAGCGTCTGCTGGGCGGTGAAGACCGCCTCGGCGTAACGGGCGGCCAGCTCCTTGCCGTCCTCCGAGGACCCCGCCTGGACCAGCAGGGGGTATCCCTGCGGCGAGCGCGGCACGTTGAGCGGCCCGGCGACCCGGAAGTGCCGCCCGGCATGCTCGGTGGGGTAGAGCAGGTCGTCGTCGCCCCAGCGCCCGGCCTCCTTGTCACCCAGCGGCGCGTCGTCGTCCCAGCTGTCCCACAGCTTCAGGGACAGCTCGACGAACTCGGCGGCCCGCTCGTAGCGGTCCCGGTGCGCGGGCAGCTCGTCGAGATTGAAGTTGCGGGCCGCGTCGACCCCGGCCGTGGTGACGATGTTCCACCCGGCCCGGCCGCCGCTGATGTGGTCCAGCGACGCGAACCGCCGGGCCAGGTTGAACGGCTCGTTGTACGTCGTCGACGCGGTCGCGATCAAGCCGATGTGCTCGGTCACCGCGGCCAGGGCGGTGAGCAGCACGGTCGGCTCCAGGGTGCCGGACGGGCGCCGGCCGATGCTGTTCCACAGCACCGGGCTGTCGGCCAGGAACAGCGAGTCCAGCTTGCCGCGCTCGGCGATGCGGGCCAGCCGCTGGAAGTGCGCCACGTCGGTCTGCGCGAACGGGTCGCTCTCGGGCAGGCGCCAGGCGGCCTCGTGGTGGCCGACGCCCATCAGGAACGCGTTGAGGTGCAGCATCGCTCAGTCCTCCTTCTGGTCTACGCCCAGCGCGCGCAGCAGCTGCTCGCGGTAGGCCAGGAACCGCGGCTGCCGGTGCGAGCGCGGCGCGGGCAGGTCGATGGCGACGTCGACGGTGAGCCGCCCTTCGTCGATCAGCAGCACCCGGTCGGCCAGCGTGACGGCCTCGTCGACGTCGTGCGTGACCAGGAGCACGGCGGGCCGGTGCCGTGCGCACAGCTCCCGCAGCAGCTCGTGCATCCGCAGCCGGGTCAGCGCGTCCAGCGCGCCGAACGGCTCGTCGGCCAGCAGCAGGTCCGGCTCGGACACCAGGGCGCGGGCCAGCGCGACCCGCTGCTGCTCGCCGCCGGACAGCTCGTTGGGCCAGGCCCGCTCCCGCCCGGCCAGGCCGACCTCGGCCAGCGCCGCGCGGCCGCGCTGCTCGGCGTCCGGGCCGGTCAGTCCGAGCACGACGTTGTCGAGCACGCGCTGCCAGGGCAGCAGCCGGGCGTCCTGGAACACGACCGACGACCGCTCCGGCACGTCGACCAGGCCGGAGCCGGCCACGTCGCGGTCCAGGCCGGCCAGCGCGCGCAGCAGGGTGCTCTTGCCCGAGCCGCTGCGTCCCAGCAGGGCCACGAATTCGCCGGCGCCGATCTCCAGGTCCAGGCCGTCCAGCACGGTGCGGGCGCCGAAGCCGCGCCGCAGCCCCCGGACGAGGACGGTGCGGGTGGCGGTCAGTCCGCCAGCGTGCGTCGCCATGACAGCGCCTTCCTCTGCACGAGCCGCACGGCGCCGTCGGACACCAGCCCGAGCAGCCCGTACAGCACGAGTCCGACGATGATGATGTCCGTCTGGCCGTACTCCCGGGCCAGGTCCATCATGTAACCGATGCCGCTGGTGGAGTTGATCTGCTCGACGACCACCAGCGACAGCCAGGCGCCCACCACGGCGAACCGCATGCCGAGCAGGAACCCGGGCAGCGCGCCCGGCAGCACGATGCGGCGCAGGAACACCGCCGGGCGCAGCCGCAGCGACTCGCCCAGCTCGACGTAGCGGCTGTCGATGCTGCGCAGGCCGTTGTGGGTGTGGATGTAGACCGGCACGAACACGCCGAGCACGATCGTGGTCACCTTCATCTGCTCGCCGATGCCGAGCCACAGCACCAGCAGCGGGATCAGCGCCACGCCCGGGATGGCGCGCTTGATCTGGACCGGGCCGTCGAGCAGCGCCTCGCCCCACCGGCTGAGCCCGGAGACGAGCGCCAGCACCGTGCCGAGGACCGTGCCGATGCCGAGGCCGAGCGCGGCCCGCTGCGCCGAGACGGCGAGGTTGTCCTGCAGGCGGCCGCTGGCGATGAGGTCACCGGCGGTGGTGACCACGGTCCAGGGCGCCGACAGGGTGCGCGAGTCGAGCCAGCCCGCGGCCGACCCGACCGACCACAGGGCGAGCAGCAGCAGCGGCCCGAGGACGGCCCCGAACGGGATGGCCCGGCCGGGTCCGAGGCGGCGGCGGGCCCGGCGGGCGGGCAGCGGCGCCGCCGCCGTCTGCGGCCGGGTGAGCACGGACGCGGTCATTTCGCACCTCCGGCGGCGAGGGCGTCGGCGGCGACGGTCTCGAACCGGCGGTCGTAGAGGTCCTCGGCCTTCAGCGGCTTGTTGCCGGTCTCCTTGGCCAGCAGGTCGATCGTCTCCTGGTGGCGGGCGATGGCGTCGGTCCAGCTCGCCGGGATGTCGGCGACGCCCGCGTTGGCGACGATCCACTTGCCGTCCTCGGCGGACAGACCCTGCTTCTTGACGTAGTACCGCTCGATCCACTCGTCGGGGTTGGCCTCGCGCCAGCGCCAGGCCCGCGCCCACACCTGCACGTACTCGCGGATCGCGGCGGCCTTGGCCGGGTCGGCGAGCACGGTGATCGGCGCGTACAGGTGGCCCGGGTCGTCGCGCAGCCCGTGCGCGATGGTGGTGGCCCCGTCCTTGCCGTACTTGTTCTCGTAGCGCCTGATCTGGACGCCGCCGATCGGGGCGACCTCGACCTGGCGGCTGGCCAGCGCGTTGGCGTACACGTCGCCGGTGCTGGGCAGCTCGATCAGCTGGACGTCCTCCTTGCGCAGCCCCGCCTTCTGCAGCACCCGCAGCACCAGCGCGCCCTGCGCCTGCCCGGGGCTGTAGGCGACCTTCTTGCCGCGGATGTCGGCCAGGGTGCCGACACCCGCGCCGGGTGCGATGCCGAGCCGGTAGATGGCGTGGTTGAGCGGATCCTGCCGGTACTTCGACGCGACGATCTTCGTCGGGATGTTGGTCCAGTGCGAGTGGATCGGCGGGATGTCGGCGACCGAGCCCAGGTCGAGGGCGCGGGCGCGGAACGCCTCCAGCGTCTCCGGGCCGCCGCTGAGATTGGCGAACTCCACCTCGAAGGTGAGGTTCTTGACCTCACCGGAGAACTCGATCGCCCACTGGTGCTCCTTGTCGCCCACGACGAGCTTGGTGCCCTTGGGGACGGACTCGGTCAGCGGCGTGTCGAGGGCTGCCGCGGCCGGGGCCTCGGCGCCGGCGCACGCGGTCAGGCCCAGGGCGAGCGCGCCGAGGCCGGCGGACAGGAGACTGCGGCGGGCCAGGACGGGTGGCTGGTTCATAGGTCACTCCTTCGGGGATGGACGCAGGGCGGCGTAACGGCCGTCGTGGTAGAGCAGGGGAGTGCCGTCGCCGTGGTGCCCGGTCAGGGGCTCGGCCAGCACGATGGTGTGGTCGCCGGCGGTGACCCGCTGGGCGACCCGGCACACCAGCCAGGCCACCGGCTCGTCCAGCAGCGGCACGCCGTAGGGGCCGGGCTGCCAGCCGGAGTGGACGGCGAAGCGGTCGATGCCGCTGGTGGCGAACGTACGGGCCACCTCGTGCTGCCCCTCGCCCAGCAGGTGCACGGCGACGTGCTCGGCGCGGGCGACGGTCGGCCAGCTCGACGACGAGCGGGCCAGGCAGAACGACACCAGCGGCGGGTGCAGCGACACGGAGGTGAACGAGGTCGCGGTGAAGCCCACCGGCGGGTCGCCCGCGGCGGTGACCACGGCGACCGACGCGGCCTGGCGGCGCAGCAGGGCGCGGAACGTGTCGGCGTCGAGTGGCGCCGGGGGTCTGGCGATGACGGTCATGGGGGTGTCCTCCGAGCGGAGACGACGGGTACGCGCCACGCCTGGGGTCGCGTGGTCGCGCTGCGGTGTCGGGCGGCCGGTGCCGCGGGCAGGAGGCGGCTGCCGGGCGTCACGGCCGGCAGCGTCGCGCTGAATGAGGTGGGGGCGGCGCTCAGCAGCAGCCGCGAGCGGAGGTCCAGCCCCGGCAGCATCCCCGCGACACCGCGACCGCGGTGCCGTCCAGGAGGATCTGCTGGCTGCTCATGACCGATACGCTATCCCACATCTCCTACATGCGAAATAGGAATTCCACTTATTGGGAAACATCTATTGGCATGGATGTCTGAAGTGGCCGGTTACGCCGCGCGATCCCAGGCCGCGAACAGGTTTCGCAGGTCGGCGGTGCTCGCACCCGACTCCCCACGCACCGCCCGGCCCAGTTCGGCCAGCCGGGCACCGAGGTCGGTGCCGTCCGCGCCGTCCACCAGGAAGCGGCCGGCCAGGTCGTACCAGACCCGGTGGCGCTGTGCCCGCGGGCGCGACCCGAGCAGCGGCGGCTCGGTCTCGATCCGCCACCCCTCGCCCTGCTCCTCGACCGCAGCCGCCACCTCGCGCAGCAGCATGCCGCCGAGGCCGCCCAGCACCTCCGGCTCGGCACGCGTCGCCGTGGCGAGCAGCAGTAGCGCGAAGGTCAGAAACGGCAGGTCGGCCGGGTCGTCGCGCCAGTCACCCGGCTCGTGCCGGCGGCACCACGCCAGATACGGCACCGCGTCGTCCAGGAAGGGCGAACCCAGCTCGACGGCGCTGGCCACGAAGGGGGCGAGCGTGTCCACGGGCAAGCCGGCGGGTGTCCGCACGCGGATCAGCACCATGCACGCGAACAGGCGCATGACGTGCCCGCGCCGCCCCGTCGGCGGCAACGGGCCGTCCGGCAGCTCCGGTCGGCTCCACCGGGCCAGCTGGAGGACCTCCAGTGGAACCCAGTCGAGCTCACCGGGCCACGTCCGGCCGGCCAGCAGCTCGCTGACCTCGCGGCGGTGCCGCTCAGCGTCGTGGCCGTAGTCGGCGCGGGAGATGTGGTCGATCATCGCCGCGTCGAACTGCTCCTTGACGCGCTCGCGCAGCGGGAACTCGTCGGGATGCAGCGCGTCCAGCAGGCGAGCCCAGCGCGGATCGATCGTCGTCCCTGCGGCCCCGGAGTTCACCCGCTGATGACACCACATCGGCGCAACGCCGCACGGCTGCTCACCAGAGCTGCGCGAAGCAGCCGACGGACACCGCGAGCGTCATCACGGCCGCGGACACCGCGAGCAAGGGGCGCGGAAGTCGCATGATCTCCTCCTGGTGGGTGGTCGGGCCCGGTCAGCCGAGGTAGAAGTCCCGGCGGGCGGCCACGAACGATTCGATGCTCTGCGGGGGTACGCCGGTGACGCGCGCGACGTCGCCGGAGGTGCGGTCGTAGCGGTTCTCCCGGTGCAGGCGCGCCATGGTGGCGATGTGCTGCTCGGTGTGCGGCGGGAGGCCGGCCCGCGCCAGCACCTCGGCCTGCCACCGGTCGGCGGGCACGTCCACGTACGACACCGTCCGGCCCAGTGCCCGGGAGAACTCCTCGGCCAGCTCGGGCATGCCGACGCTGCGCGGGCCGGTCAGCTCGTAGACGTGCCCGGCATGAACGGCCGGATCGCGCAGCACCGTGGCGGCGACGCGGGCGACGTCGTCCACGGCCACCGGCGAGGTCCGGCCGGTGCCGAACGGCAGCGCGATGGTGCCGTCGCGCCGGATCGACTGCGCCGCGAGTGTCGTGAACAGTGGGTTGTCCAGGAACGAGGTCGGCCGCAGGTGGATCACCGGCAGGCCGGACCAGTCGAACACCTGCTCGGCCAGCCAGTGCAGCCGCTGCTGGTGGGACTCGCCGGTGCTGGTCGCGGTCATCTGCGACACCGTCATCTGCGACATGTCCAGCAGGCCGGTCAGGCCGCCGTACTCCCGTGCCACACTCGCCACGACGGTCGCCGCCAGCAGGTGATCCGCCGACACCGGCATCGCGAAGTACATGGCGCCGGCCCCGTCCAGTGCCGCCGCGACGGTCTCGGGCCGGGTCAGGTCGCCGAGCACGACCTCGACGCCGCTCTCGCGCAGTGCGCCGGCGCGCTCGTCGTCGCGGCGGACCATCGCGCGCACCGGCACGCCGTCCGCGCGCAGCTTGTTGACGACGGTGCGCCCGACGCCGCCCACGCCGGTGACGAGGACGAGATCCTGGCTGGTCATGGGCGTTCTCCTTCGGTTAGACCCGCCGGTCAGGCGGGCACGGTCGCGCTCCGGTGCCGGGTCAGGCGCGGCCGCAGCCAGATCAGGAGCGCGGCACCCGCCGCCCACAGGGCCAGGGTGAGCACCGGTCCCGTGGCGTGCGCGCCGTGGAAGTAGCTCAGGTCGCTGATGGCGCGTACGGCCGCGCCGGGCGGCAGCAGCGGCGACAGCGCTCTCGCCGCCGTGGGCAGCAGGTCGGCGCCTACGACGGCCCCGCTGACAGCGTTGCCCAGGGTGAGCAGCACCAGCGTGGCGACCGGCAGGCCGATCGGGCCCAGGTACGTGCCGAGCAGCTTGGTGGTGAACCCGGCCGCGGCCGCCAGCAGGGCGAGCGTGAGCGCCAGCGGCACGAGCGCGCCCGGCACCGCGCCCAGCACCGGACCCGCGATGATCGCGGCGACGGTGCCGATGGCCAGGGACGTGCCGGCCAGCAGCCAGAGACGGTGCCGCAGGAGCAGCGCCCCGGCCAGGCCGAGCGCGTTCGAGGCGAGCACGAACCCGGCCAGCGACACGCCGAACGCCAGGTAGAACCCGGCCAGGCCGCGCGCGTCGGCGGGCGCCAGCGGGACCACGTCCTCGGTGGTCAGGTGCAGGCCCGCCCCGCCGGCGTACGCGCCGACGAGCGCCTTGACGGCCGACGTGGTGGAGGCGCCCTCCGCCCCGGCGATCCGCAGTGCGAGGCCGCCCTGCCCGTCGGCGCTCAGCGCGGCGACGGCGTCGTGGCGCAGCACCGCCTCGCGCGCGGCCGCGGCGTCGGCCGCCGGCCGGATGTCGACCCGGTCGCCGAGGGCCCGGCCGACCTGGCCGGGCAGTTCCGCTCCGGCCACGGCGACCGGGATCCCGCGCGGCTGCGGATCGCGCTGCAGTCCCAGGTAGCAGCTGAGGAACGCGGCCACCACGACCAGCGCGATCACCACGGGCTGCAGCCACGTGCGCACCGGCGGGGTGGCCGCGGGCTGATCCGGGGCGGCTGCACTCGCCGCGACCGGGGTGGCGGAGACGGGAGAGGAGGTCATGGCACGGCTTTCTGGTCGGGAGACGGGCGGCTCGCGTTATGCGAAGCCACGGTCGTCAACATTGCGAGCATATGCTCCTATTCCGGCCGGACCACGGGCCGGGCACCCGTGGTCCGGCACGAGGCCGGGGTCAGCGCCCAGGTGCCCGCTTCCTGACCTCCTGCAGCACCCAGCCGTTGCCGTCCGGGTCCCGGAACGTGGCGAAGGAGCCGTAGTCGGCGCGCCCGGGGTGCGGGCCGGTGAGCCGGGCCTGGGGCGCGCGGTGGGTGACGTCCCCGCCCTCGTGGCCGTGGAAGACCAGTCCGCCGCCGTCATGGAACACCTCGCTCACCTGGATGCCCCGGCCGACCAGTTCCCCGCGGGCCTGCTCGATGTCGGCGACGACGAGGTACAGGCCCTGGACCGAGCCCGGCTCGGCCGAGGTGAGCCCCTTGCCGAACATGATCGAGCACTCGGAACCGGGCGGCGTGAGGTGCACCGCGCGCCAGTCCTCGGTGGGCGCCTTGTCCAGGTCCAGCCGGAAGCCGGCCGCCTCGTAGAAGGCCCTGGCCCGGTCCACGTCGGTGACGGGCAGCACGATGACTTCAAGTTTCAGGTCCACGGAGATTGTCCTTCCTCGCCGACCCGCCCGTATGGCGGACCGGCCTATTGATGCCTTCAGGGCGGGCGCCTGCAGGTGATACGAGCATATGCGCGTATTGGCGATGCGACCGCCGCTCGCGGTCAAGGGCGGCGGGCCGCCGAAGCCCGCCCGGAGGTCCACCGTCGCAATTGCGAGCACCTGCGCGTATCCTTGGCGGTGTCCTCGGAGGGAGGAGACGGTGACCACACGGACGCCCGTCGGGCCGTGCAACAACCTGGCGCTGCGCAAGGCGGCCCGATACCTCGGCGCGACCTATGACCGGGCGCTGGCGCCGATCGGGCTGCGATCCACGCAGTTCAGCATTCTGCAGCTGCTCAGCGTACGGGGGGAGCTGACGATCAGCGGCCTCGCCGAGCTGATCGCGATGGACCGCACCACGATGGCCACCAACCTCAAGCCGCTCGCGCGCGAGGGCCTGGTCACCATCGAGCCGTCGGCCGCCGACCGCCGGGCCCGCCTGGTCGCCCTCACCCCGGCCGGACTCGCCAAGGTGAAGGCGGGTCTGCCGCTGTGGCAGCAGGCGCAGGAACGGTTCGAGGCGAAGTTCGGGGCCGCCGAGGCCGCCGAGCTGCGCGCCTCGCTCGACGCGGTGCTGGACACCGGCTTACAGCCCTGGGCCGAGCAGCCGTGGACAGCCTCCCGGCAGGAGCCGTCGGAGGCGGTCCAGGCCTGACGGCTCGTCTCAGCCGGCGCCGTGGCGTCCCGCCAGCAGGGCGAGCCGGGCGCGGTACTCCGCCTCGGTGATCTCGCCGCGCGCCAGGCGCATGGCGAGCACCTGCTGCGGGGTCGGCGGCACCGCCGCGGCGCGCCCGCCGCCGTCCAGCCGCTGGGCGAGCAGCACAGCGCCGACCACCAGCAGCGCGAGCACCGCCAGCACGGACGCCATCATCAGGCCCATACCCCAAGCGGGCATTCCTCCATACCAGGGCATCATCACGACCTCCTCGGTCCGGCTGCCTCCACTGCTCACCGTCGCACCGCGGACCCGTGGGCGGCAGAGCCGATGAGACCGGCGTGCCGGGTCGTTGCGCCTCGGCGTGACGGGCAGTAGGTCCCGGCCTGCCCCTTCAGGCGCGGACGACCGGCAGCGCGTACAGCCCGCGCATGACCCTGGTCGGGCGCCACCGCAGCTCGTCCTCGGACACGGCCAGGCGCACCGGGCCGAGGCGGCGCAGCAGCAGCGGGAAGGCGATCGAGGCCTGCAGCCGCGCGAGCGCGGCCCCGATGCAGAAGTGCGTGCCGTGCCCCAGCGCCAGGTGGTTGTTCGGCGTACGGGCCAGGTCGACCCGGTCGGGCTGCTCGAACACGTCCGGATCGCGGTTGGCCGAGCCGATGAGCAGGCTGACGATGTGCCCCGGCTCGATGCGCTCGCCCGCCACCGTCAGCGGCTCCGCGGCCACGCGGAAGGTGGCGTCGCGCACCGGGGAGTCGTAGCGCAGCAGCTCCTCCACTGCGGTGCGGATCGGCACCCGCTCCCGCTCCAGCAGCGCCAGCTGCTCCGGATGGCGCAGCAGCGCCAGCATGCCGTTGCCGATCAGGTTCATGGTGGTGTCGTGGCCGACCAGCAGCAGCAGGTACGCGGTCGAGGCCAGCTCCTCCTCGGTCAGGCCGCCCGCGGCGCCGCACGCCGACACCAGCGCGCCGAGCAGGTCGGACTCGCCGTGCCCACCGCGGCGCTTGTCGGCGATCAGCTCGCCGATCAGGCCGGCCGGCGTGCCGTCGGCGTCCGGGCCGGGCCGCGCCGCCTCGGGCGTCACGGTGGCCAGCAGCAGCCGCCGCGTGCGGTCGGTGTTCAGCCGCTCGGGAAGGCCCAGGATGGCGCAGATCAGCGTGAACGTGAGCGGGGCGGCGAAGTCGCCGACGACGTCGATCTCGGCCCGGCCGTCGAGCCCGTCGATCAGGTCGCGGACGGTGGTGTCGATGAGCGGTTCCAGCGCGGCGATATGCCGGGGAATGAACGCGGAGCCGACCAGGTGCCGCAGCCGGGTGTGCTCCGGCGGGTCGGCGTGCACCAGGTGCCGGTTGAGGCCGGGCGGCCCGGCGACGTAACCGGGCACCCGCTGCGGGCACTTGCTCAGGCGGCGGTCACTGAGCAGGCCGCGCACGTCGGCATACCGCGAGACGTGCCAGACGACGGCGCCGCCGGGTTTGTCCTCGCGCAGCGCGGGCGCGTGGCGGCGCAGCCACGCGAAGTACGGGTACGGGTCGGCGAGCCGTCGCTCGACCAGGGCGGAGGGGACGGCGGTGGCGGTCGGCATGGTGTTCCCGTCGCTCGTGGACACGCGGGAGGTTCACGGCCGCGACCGCGAACCTCCTTGATCACGTATGGAACGACGTTGTGTTTGCGCAGGTCACGGCCTGTTTAGCGACGCCTGCCTCATTTTCGTGCCTTGTTCGGCGTACGCAGATGCCAGGCGTGGTCGACCAGATCGGCCAGGCGGTCGGACGGGATCGCGGCCAGGTCGGCGTCGATGCCGACGAGCGTCTCGCCGCGACGCAGCTCGCGGTACACCCCGGGGTCCTCGGCCAGTGCGTTCGCCACCCGGCCGGCCGTCGCGTGCAGCAGCAGGCGGGCACCGTCCCCGCTGACCGAGACGAACCCGCGCCCGCCGACGTAGAAGGCGGGCGTGTCGGAGTCGGTCTGCTCGGTGACGTCCGGCAGCGCCATCGCGATCCGTCGCACCTCGTCGAGATCAGCCATTAGGTCACCATCGCACATTCCGGGCGTTCGCCGGGCCGATCCACGCAGCCCGGTCCGGGTTCGGGTACGCGCGGCGCACCACGGGTTCCATTGACTGAGCCGATGTAACCGCAGGGCAAGCTCTGAAGATCACTCAGCAGACGGCCGAGACCGGTAAATGCGCCCAAGGTGGGCTGAGTGTCGCGGAAGTCTCGGACGGTCGCCTGCCGCTATCTCACGGTCAATTCGAGGTCATTGACCAGCGCCGCGGTCAGCGCGGGCAGTTGGGCGTCGGCGACGACCGCGCCCCGCAGGGACATGATCTCGCCGACCGTGGAGAGGTCGTTGCCGCGTAGGTCTGCTCCGCGCAGGTCGCACGCCTCGAAGCGAGTCGACGTCAGTCGGCATCCGTCAAGTGCCAGAGCGTTCAGCCTGCACCGGTCGAACACGGTTTCGACGAGAGAGCAACCGATCAGCGCGACGCCCACCGCGGCTCGCAGCTCGGTGAAGGTCGCGTAGTCCAGGCGGCAGTTCTCCAGGACGACGTTCTTGAATACGGCGCCGGTCCACTGCGTGCCGACCAAGGTGCAGCCCTTGAGGGCGCAGCGGTCCAGTGTGACGCTGTCGAACCTCGATGACGACAGGTCGGCGTCGATGAACCACGATCTGGTGAGCGTGACGCGGGCAAGCTGTGCGCGTGACCAGACGTCGCCGGTGATCAGCTGTTCGGTGACGGTGGAGCCGTCGCGGGGCAGCTCTTCGGCGAGGTCGAGTTCGTCGGGTTCCTCGCCGGGGAGTAGCACATCCAGTTGGCGCAGCGTTCGAGTATCCATCAGGCATCACCTTATGTTCGCCGGGATGGTGGCCCACACTGCCGCGCGCGTGGGCCACCATCGTGGTTCACTTCTTCGACTTCGACCAGTTGTCCCAGGTGGGCCGGTTGTCGAAGCCCTTGCTGCCGTTGTCCCAGGTGGGGCGGTTGTCAAACTTCGCGGCGCTCGGCAGGCCGGTGAGGCCGGTCTCGGCGGTGATGCCCAGCTTTGCCAGGTCGTCATGGTCGGTAGCGACTCCCGCAGCACGTTGCCGATGAGGAAGTCGCCGTAGGCGGCGGAGCGGATGCCGAGCAGTTCGGGGGACAGGATCACGGTGTCGCCGTCGTGCGCGACGGTCGGAATCGGGTCGTACGGCAGCGAGGCCGGAGCCACGCCGCCGCGCATGGCGGACACGTGGTCGCGGAGGCGGTCGAGTTCGCGGATGCGCAGCGCGTGACCGGCTTCGCGTAGTTGCCACAGCCGCAGCCAGAACGCTTCCGCTCGCGCTGCGGTGACCTGCGGCCGGTGCGCGTTGAGGCCCTCCTGTTCCTCGATGTTGAACCCGACCGAGGCGCAGCCCACTTCGGTGAAGAACTCGACCAGTTCGTCGGCGCGGTCGATCGTGTCCGCCGTGACCACGCAGATCACCTCGAACGGCACGCTGTGTTCCTGCAGGAGTCGAATGCCGCGCATGATCCGATCGAACGCGGGACGCCCGGCCCGGTCTACCCTCGCGGCGTTGCACGTGGCCGGACCGTCGATCGACACCCCGATGTGAAACCCGTACTCAACCAGCAGGTCACACCACGCGGAGCTGAGCAGAGTGGCGTTGGTCTGAACGCCGTGCCTGATCCGACCGGACCGCCGGAGGGGCTCGAACTCGGCCAGCAAGGAGCGCAGGTGCCCGATTGGGGTGGCGATCGGCTCGCCGCCATGCCAGACGACCTCCACCGGGTAGGTGCTGTCCTGCTCGGCGACGGATGCGGCCAGCGCCGCGGCCACGTCGGCGCTCATCAGGCGCTGCCGTCTGCGGTCGGGCAGGTAGCAGTAGCCGCAGTCGAGGTTGCACAGGGTTGTGGGCTGGACGACCAGAGTGTGGAAGACATCTGCGATCATTCGCGGTGCAGCGGCTGTGCTCACGCCGACCTCCGGATCAGGCATTCAGGCGGGGTCGTGCTGCTGAGGTGAGGAGTGGTGCATCCCATTGAGTGGTCCGAAGCGTGTCACTGCTGGCGAGTTGGACGATCTTGGCGCGTTGGCGGCCGGCCTTGACCATGGGGAGACCGCACAGGGCGTTGAAGACCTGCGTTGCGGCCGCCAGGTCGGCGGCGGCGAACGATTCCAGAATCAGTTCGGGGTCGGCTCGCTCGTCGCGGTGTTGGTGGTGGGAACGCAGAGTGCGCACGCAGGTGAGCGACACGAGGTAGCGGGGCGGCGGTTCTGGGTGATGCAGCATCGATCCTCCAGGGTCTGGATGCGCGCGGCGACCAGGTTCGGTGCGGTGAACTGAGGTCGCCGCGCGCCTTGGCCTCGCACCACCCCCGTCCCGTTGACTGGAAACGGCGCAAGGCGCTTCGAGTCGAGCGCGGTGCCCGCTGGCTTGCCAGTGGGACGTTCGGGCCCGACGATGCATACAGGGTGAGGCCACCCGAGGGATCGATCCCGGAAAATTCTTCCGGGGTATCCGGCCGCGTTCGGCGAAGGATGAGCCATGCGTGGGATGACGAGCGCCATGACGATCGGGGAGCGTGTCGCCTGGTATCGGCGCAGGCGCGGCCTGTCGCAGGAGGTCCTGGCCGGTCTCGTCGGGCGTACGGTCGACTGGCTCAGCAAGGTCGAGAACAACAGGATCGAGCTCGACCGGCTGTCGGTGATCAAGGCTATGGCCGATGCGCTCGATATCGCTCTTGGTGACCTGCTGGCCGAACCGTCACTCCTTGAATGGACGTCCGAGACCGGGCACCGCACCGTGTCGGCGTTGCGTGACGCGCTGCTGGACTACCGCCAGATCACGATGTTCGGTCGCTCCGTGGGCGCGGTCGAACCCCCGACTATCGACCAGCTCACGCGACAAGTATGTGAACTCTGGGATGCATACCAGGCATCGCGATTCGGCTACGTCACCGCCCGCTTGCCTGAGCTGCTGACACAGGCGCAGGCGGCCGTGGAGGTCGGTCCCAGCACCATGGAACCGCATCGGCTCCTGGGGCTGACCTACCAGCTCGCCGCGACCCAGCTGACCAAGATCGGTGAGGCAGACCTCGCCTGGATCGCAGCCGAGCGAGGACTCGCCACCGCACGGCAGACCGAAGACATCGCGGTCATCGGCTCGCTCACGCGCAGCGTGGTGCACGCGCTTCAATCAGCGGGAAAGTACCGAGAGGCTGTCCGGCTGACCGAGGACGCAGCAGGCATGTTCGCCTCAAGCCTGCGTACCGCCGATGGCGAGATCTTGTCCATCTACGGCACGCTCCTCCTCGCCGGGTCGATGGCGGCGGCACGAGCTGACGACCGCACCGCAACGCGGTCCTTCATCGCTGAGGCGTACAGCGCCGGCCGTCGTCTCGGCAGGGACGGCAACCACCTCTGGACGGCCTTCGGCCCGACCAACGTGGCCGTCCACCGGGTGGCCACAGCGGCGGAACTCGGCGACATCCAGTTCGCCGTCGGCCTGGGGCCGCGCATCGACACGTCTGCCATGCCCATGGAACGCCGCGTACGCCATGCGCTCGAAGTCGCTCGCGCGTATAGCCGCTGGAACCGGAACGAAGAAGCCCAGGCGACCCTGCTTGACGCCGAGCAGATGGCACCTGAGCAGGTGCGCTACCACTTCCTCGGCCGCCAGCTTGTCACCGGCTGGCTGCGCCGTGGCCGAGCTAAGCCCACCCCGACCCTCCTCGCGCTCGCCAAGCGCATGAACATGCTGCAATGAGCAGTTACTAGACTGGCTCCGTGGCCGCGCCTGAGTCCAATTCGTTCGCTACCCCGCGGCTGGCCGCAGGGGCGCTCTTTGTTGATGCGACAGGCCGCCCGCTCCTGGTCAAACCGAGCTACAAGCCGGGCTGGGAGATCCCCGGCGGCTATGTCCACGAAGGCGAAGCGCCGCTCGCGGCCTGCCGCCGCGAGATCATCGAGGAACTGGGTAAGGATCTGACGGTCGCGCGGCAGCCGCTCGTTATCGACTGGGCACCTGCACCGGACGAGGGCGACAAGATGCTCATCATCTTCGATGGTGGTGAACTGGGAGAGTCTGACTTATCTGCGATGATCTTCGCTGATGGCGAAATTGTCGACGCGCGATTTGTCGATGAAAGCAATCTCGCCGACTACCTGCCAACTCGCCTTGTCAATCGGCTGCGCCTCGCCCTCCGCGCCAAATCTCAGCAGCGTTGCATCTACGCCGAGCGCGGCCTGGAGTCGTAGGCATCTGTCACGATCCTCGGAATGACGGATGCCCAGAAACCGGCCTCACCCCAAATCGTGCGGCACCGCTGCCGCCACTGCGGACCGGGGTCACCGGCAGAGGGCCACCCGTGACCAGCAGAAGCTGGTTCGCGTATCGCTGACCACGGCACCGCAGATTGTGGCAGCGTCGGAGACCGCCGACGGGAGGAGCGGGCCGATGGACCGGCACGAGGTGCTCGCCGAGCTGGCCGCACGGGTCATCGCGGTAACCCGGCCCCACCCGGTGCGGGTGGCGGTCGACGGCTGCTCGGCCGCGGGCAAGACCACGCTGACCGACGAGCTGGCCGAAGCGGTCCGCGCCGCCACGGACCGGCCGGTGATCCGGGTCGGGATCGACTGGTTCAAACGGGCCGTCGCGTTGCGTACGGCGTACCCGCAGGACTCGCCCGACAGCTACTACCTGGACTCGTGGGACAACGAGGCCATCCGCGACCGGCTGCTGCGGCCGCTGGGGCCGGGCGGCGACCGCCGCTACCGGTCCGCGATCATGAACCTGCCGGGGACCGAGCCGATCGAACGACCGGACGAGACCGCGCCCGACGACGCGATCCTGCTCGCCGACGGCGCCTTCCTCCAGCGGCCGGAGCTCAGGGAGCACTGGGACCTGCGGATCTACCTCCACGTCGGCTTCGACGAGGTGCTTCGCCGCGGCATCGTCCGCGACCAGGCCTGGATGGGCTCGGCGGCGCAGGCCGAACACCGCTACCGCACGAAGTACATCCCGGGCGAGCAGCGTTACGTGACGGAGGTGCGGCCCGCCGAGCGTGCCGACCTGGTCGTCGACAACACGGTCTTCGCGGCGCCGGTGCTGTTACGGCGCTGAGCGGTCACAGGGCCTGGATCTTCTCCGCGGGGAACCCGGTCGCCTGCTGGAAGTGCCGGCGCAGCGTCTCCGGGTCGCCCGGATCGCGCTGCAGCAGCGTCACCCGCTGCCCGGCCGCATACGACCCCAGCAGCGCGACCGTCTCGCCCGTGCCCAGGCGCAGGATCAGCGCGTACAGGTCCTCGCCCTCGGCGCCGATCCGGTCGAACCGCTCCCGCAGCACGTTGCGCACGTCGATGACCGGCGCGTCCAGCCGCGCGACCGGCACGGCCCGCGCGAAGGACGCCCACTGTGCCACGTCCTGCTTCGTGAAGCCCGTCTCGGGCCACGGCCGCAGCTCGTCCAGCCGGGCCGTGAACCGGCGCAGGAAGTCCGCGCGGGCCTGCTGATCGTGCTCCATCGGCAGCTCGGTCAGGTCCGCGCCCGCGGCCAGCGCCCGGGTCGCCGCGTCGTGGTACGCCTGCGGCCCGAGCCGCAGCGCGCCGCCCTCCACGGCCAGGCGCGCGACCCGGTCCACGACCTCGCCGGTGAGCTGCCGGTCGAACGTCACGCAGTACAGCAGCTGGTTAACCGGCCCGCGCCAGTCGTTGTCGGTCATGTTCAGCTGCCCTCCGGCGCCCAGTAGTCCACCTGCGTGTTCGGGTCCACAGTGACACCCTGCTCGCCGAGCTGGTCCAGCACCTGCTGGGTCTGTGACCGGCCCGGCCGGTAGTGGCCGCTGTGGTCGGTCACCATCTGCACCTGGCCGTTGACGACCTGCAGCTCGCCCGCGCCCGCGGTCGGCTGCCCGCTGAGGAAGCTGGAGTGGTGGAACCGGCCCGCCTCCTGCGTCATCGAGGCGTAGAGGTTGCCGTTCTGGTCCATCACGAAGATGGCCCGGCCGCCGCCGCCCGCGTGCACCGAGGAGGCGTTGCTGGTGTCGAACAGCCGGCCCTGCGAGTCGTACACGAGGCCGTCGCGGATGGTCAGCCGGTACGCCTCGCGTTCGGCCGCGTCGAGGTAGTCCACGCCCGGCGGGCCCCAGATGCCGTCCGGCCGCTCCTCGCCGCGGTAGTGGGGGTCCATGTCCCCGCCGCGCCAGGGGTTGTCCCGCACCATCGGCGGCGGGATGTCCGGCACCCCGTCGCCGTCCAGGTCGTCGAGCACCCCGTCGCCGTCGGCGTCCGTGTCGAGCAGGTCCGTGCGCCCGTCGCCGTCGGCGTCGGGGCCGCGAGGGCCGTTCGGGTCCAGCGGGTCACGCCGGCCCGCCTTGCGCAGCAGGTCACCGAGCAGCGCGATCACCTCGTCGAGGCGGCGCAGCAGGGGAGTGAGCTTGCGGAAGCTGTTCAGCAGCGCGGTGATCAGCTTGCCGATGCGGGCCACCCACTTCGACACCAGCGCCGCGACCTGGCCGATCACCACCGGCGTGCCCAGGCCCAGGGTGAAGCCGACCTCGGCCAGCCACTGCGGCAGGCGCGCGGCCAGGGTCGCCACGAACTCGGCGATCAGCTCCCGGACCAGCTCGCGGACCAGCCCGACGAGCATGCCGCAGATCTCGGTGGCGTTGCCCAGCGTGCCCGCGCCGTCGGCGATGCCGCCCAGCGCCTGCATCTGCTCGGCCACGTGCGAGCGGAACGATTCGCTGGCCGGGCCGGTCCAGTCGGCGATGTCGCGCCACACCGCCTCGCGCAGCGCGTCGGCCGCCTGCGCGGCGTTGACCGACACGTTCTTCCAGGTCTGGGCGTACGCGGCGATCTGGTCCGGGTCGCCGGCCAGCCAGTCCAGCGCGTCCGACAGCGGCTGGACGTGCTCCATCAGCCAGGACACGCCCCAGGCCACCAGCGAGCCGAGCGGGTCGACGACCAGGCCAAGCGTGTCCAGCGAGGTGGTCAGGCCCGCGATGGCGTCGTCGACCCAGCCCTCGGACTCGATGGCGTTCTTGCAGTCGATGACGTCCTCGACCAGGCCCAGGCCGGTGTACCACTGGGTGCTGTCCTGACGTGGCGCGATGAGGGGGTTCGCGGTGGTCGACGTCATAGCGGCAGGTTCACCGTCCTCTGCGTAGCGGTGACCGTGCCGGACGTGCGCACGTCGGTGGACTCGCTGGTGGCCGCGGCAGCGCGCAGCTTGTCGGCGGTGTCGCGCAGCGCGTTCACGGTGTCGCGCAGCGCCGACACGGCCGCCCCGGACACCGGCTCCAGCAGCGACGGGACGAACTGGCAGAGCTGCCCGTACGCGTCCGCGCCCAGGTGCACGTGGTTGGCGGCGTCGGCGCCCTGCTCGACGGCGTCGGCGATGGTGTCGATGCTGCCCGCGTGCCGCCGCACCGAGTCGATCGGCATGCGTACCGTGTCGTCACCGGCCACGGTCGTGCTCCGGGTCCTCCGGCGGGGTCGGGAAGCGCTGCTCGTAGCTGCCGAGCACGGCGCGGCCGGTCTCGGTGTCGGTGCCGACGGTCTCCCTGACGACGTCGGCGACCTGCGCGGTGATGCGGCTCTGCGCCAGGCGCGTCACCCGCATGATCTCCTTGGCCAGGTCGGCGCCGCGCATCCGCTGCACCCGGTCGTCCAGCTCCAGCGCGGTGAGCTGGCCCGAGCTGGTCACGGTGACCCGGATGGCACCGTCGGCGCCGCCCGCGGTCGCGGTCAGCGCGGCGACCCGCTCCGACATGCGCTGTGCCGCCTCGGCCTGCGCGGACACCTGTGAGGTCCAGGTGCGCAGCCACTCCTCGGCGTCGTCGAGATTACGTCCGATCAAGGCATTCCCCGTACGCAGGCCGGGCTGGGAGCGCCCGGGACAGTGAGACGGGCAGCAGCCTATCGGGACGGTGCCGGACGGGCCAGCCGAGACGGTTTCACGAACGCCCGGCACTCGCGAGAAGTATTCGCTAGTGTGCCGGATATGCTCCGGTTTGTACCAACGGGGGCCCGGATCGCCCTCGCGACGCTCAGCGCCGTCCTCGCCACACCCCTGCCCGCGGCCGCGCACGCGCCCACGCTGCCCTGCCCCCGCGAGGCCGGCCCGCGCATGTCCGAAGCGGTCCGCGCGTCCGCGCCGCCGGCCGACCCCGTGCACCGCGCCGTCGGCGGCGACCAGCTGGCCACCTCCGGCCTGGCCGTCGCACCCGGCGCCGCGAAACCGCCCAAGGTCAGCGCCACCTCGTGGCTCGTGGCCGATCTCGACACCGGCGCGGTGCTCGGCGCGTGCGGCGCACACGAGTACGGCACCCCCGCCAGCGTGCAGAAACTCCTGCTCGCGGCGGCGCTGCTCGGCCGCCTCGACCCGAAGGAGGTCGTCACCGTCACGCGCGAGGATCTCGACTACGAGCCCGGCAGCTCCGCCGCGGGCCTGGTCGAAGGCGGCCGCTACACCGTCGAGGACCTGTGGCTGGGGCTGATCCTGGTGTCCGGCAACGACGCCGCGAACGTGCTGGCCCGGCTCGGCGGCAACGGCGACGGCGCGGCGGGCGGCGTACGCGCCATGAACGCAGAGGCGGCGCGGCTCGGCGCGTACCAGACCCACGCCGTCACCCCGTCGGGACTCGACGCGCCCGGCCAGTTCACCAGCGCCTACGACCTGGCCCTGATCGCCCGCGCCTGCTTCGCCGACGAGGCGTTCCGGCGCTACGCGCTGACTCGCGAGGCGCGCGTGCCGGACCAGCCGCGCAAGAAGGTCAAGGGCTTCCAGATCGGCAACCAGAACCTGCTCATCTTCAACTACGCCGGTGCGCTCGGCGGCAAGACCGGCTACACCGACCTGGCCCGGCACACCTATGTCGGCGCCGCCGAACGCGACGGCCGCCGCCTGGTCGTCAGCCTGCTCGGGGCCGAATCGGCGCCGCTCAGCGGCTGGCAGCAGGGCGCCGCGCTGCTCGACTGGGGCTTCGCCCAGCCCCGCGACGCCGCCGTCGGCCGGCTCATCACCCCCGGCGAGCCGGCGACCGGCGCGAGCCCGTCAGCCGCCGCAGCTGCTGCTGCCGCGGGCACCGCCACCGGCGCCGCCTCCGACGGGGTGGGCGTGGGGCCGCTGCTCGCGCTCGGCGCGGCGGTCGCGGCGGTGTACGGCGTGGTGTCAGCGATCCGCCGCCGCTCGCGCCCCGGCGGAGCCTGACGCCTCCCGGCGGTTCCTGTCCCGCGTTCGGCGACTCCTGTGATGCCAAGGCAACCCAGGAGTCGCCGTGCGCCGGGGGCATCGCCTGCGGCTGGTCCGCGTAGAAGGATCGGAGGATGCCGGGGCCAGCAAGTTACCGCATCGTCCGGATCCAGTCCGGCACGTGGCGTCTCCGGCGTCACGCTGCACCACGGCCAGGTTCCACAGCGCCGCGTCCAGGTGCGGCCACGGCCAGTGGTGGTTAGGGGTGAACGCTGCCGGCAGCTCGTAGTCGACCGGGTCCGCCGAGCCCGTGGTGCGCAGGCCGGCGACCAGCTCGGCCACGTGTTCGTCCCGGTCGGAACGCTGAGTCATTGATGTGGCCGGATGGTGTACGAGCTCGCGCCGCCACGGAGTTCGTGACGGCGCGACCTCGTACCAGTTGGTGCTCGTCTACCTCAGCCGGCCGTTCCTGCCGATGCGGACAACGTTACCGTCGAGCCGGCCAGCGACGTGCCGCCGTTGGCCTTGACCCCGGTGTCGGCCGCACGCTGTGGCTCAGCGATATGCAATGCAACGCCCCGACGTTCGTCGCCACCGGCAACATCCGCGCCGACCTGCAGCAGAAACTCGCCGACACCAGACCCGGCTTCATCCGTGTACCCGGCGGCAACTACCCCTGACGGTGACGCGCCGCGCGCGTCGTGTTGGCCATTGTCCTCCGATCTGGTCAGTCTGACCTTCGCCTGGTGGAACGTGGCGGCTGACCAACCCGACCCGAGCGCGCGCCGGATCAGTTCATACGGAAGTCCACTGTGGTCCCCAGATACGGCCGGAAGGTCGGTTGAAGAGAGCGCCGATTGGAGAATCATTGATCCCATGCCAGGTTCTTCCGAGGTTGCTGAATGGCTTCAACACGCCGGTGATCTTTTGAGCAAGGCCTACGAAGAACGGGATCCCGACGCTGCGAGAGGTGGCGTCGTCTATTTGAGGCAGGCACTCGCACATTCCCGCATCGACGCCGTCCAGCGTGAGAACGCTCTGCCGAAGTTGGCAGCCGCATGGCGGATCCTCTTCGACCTGACCGGGGACTTCGCGTATCTAGGCGAGAGCATCGGCGTCTGCAGAACTGCCGCGTCCACGCTTCGGGCTGGCTCGGCCACGCACAGCAGCTGTCTGCTCATCCTCTTCGACTGCCTGCGTCTGCGAGTTATCGAGAGTCCCCAGCAGGCCGATCTCGACCAGGCTATATCGATCGGCCGCCAGCTGGCGGCAGCTATGCCCGAGGGCGGGTCCGCCCGGCCGGAGATTCAGAACCATCTCAGCCACATGCTGCGGCTGCGGTTCAAGAGAGACCGATCGCGGCCAGACCTCGAGGAGGCGATCAAGCTAGCACACTACTCGGTCGCGGGGACGTCTGCCGGAAAACGCGATCATCTGGCGTCGTCGCTGTCGAATCTGGCGTTGGCACTGACCGCGCGTTTCATCCTCTCGGGCAGTCGACCAGATCTCAATGACGCGATCAGCGTAGAACATCGATCGATCGACCTGACGGCAGTCGACGATCGGTTTCGAGCCGCCCGGTTGTCCAACCTCAGCAACAGGGTCCGGATGCGATACACCTTGGCGGGCGATCTGGCGGATCTGCGCGAGGCGATCGCCGTGGCCCGAGCCGCTGTCGCGTCAGCCGAGATCGACCACCCCAATCGCGCCCTATGCCTGGTCAACCTGGCGAGCGCACTGTTCGTCGAAGCCGGCCGGGCAGAGGACCCTGTGACGCGCGACGAGGCGATCGGCATCGCGAGAGCCGCCCTAGCAGCCGACCGTGACTCTGCCTCGCCTTCGTTCAGGCATGACCTGAGTCTCGCGTTTGCGGCACGCTACCGGCAACTCAATGCGCGAACGGACCTGGACTGCGCGATCGAGGAGGGGCGAGCGGCCGTCGCCGGTGGCAACGGCGACGACAGCCTGCCGAAGTACATGTCGAATCTCGGAGTATCGCTGCAGCTGCGGTACGGGATGACCGGTGACCGCGCAGACCTCGACGAGGCGGTCGAGCTTGGCAGAGCCGCGGTCGGAGAATACTCAGCCGTATCGAACGCCGACATGATCCACGTGCAGAGTCTCGGCGTTGCGCTGGAAACGCGCTTCCGTCGTTACAGAGACAGCGCAGACCTCGACGAGAGCATCCGGTGGCGCCGGATTCTGCTCGCAGGTCTACCAGGCGAGCCGGGTGTGCTGACGGTACTCGCCGCGACTCTCAAGACACGCTTCGAGCACCGGCACTCAGCCCCTGACCTCGACGAGGCGATTAGCCTCTTTCGAGCTGCACTCGCGTCAGCGGCAGATGGCGACGCGGACCGCGTTCACTACCTGTCGAACCTGGGCGCTGCCCTCGTGACGCGATGCGAGCACACCGGCGAGACTACCGAACTGCAGGAGGCGATCACCCTAATACGGACGGCCGCAGCGCTCGTTCGGCCTGACGAGCGCCACTTCCCGGGAATCCACGCGAATCTGAACTCGGCTCTCGGAGCCCGGTTCGAACTCACCGGGTCCACGGCAGACCTCGATGCAGCCGTCGAATCCGCGCGGACGGCGTTGAGCGCCGCTGCGCCGGGTCACCCGCATCGAGCCAGCTGCTTAGCCAACCTCGGGGTCGCACTCGCATGGAGGTATGAGCGTACCGGGAGCATCACCGACCTCGACGAGGCGATCGGTGCCAGCCGTGAGTCGGTGCAGCTCATCGGCCCAGGTGATCCGGATGTGGCCGCCTTGCAGGCGAACCTCGCCGTGAGTGTGCTTGCTCGTTTCGAGCGGACTGGCCAAATGTGGGATATAGACGATGCGGTGCGGCTGCTGGAGGAAGCCGTCTCCGGCACGGCCCTCGGCCACCACGCCTATCCGATGCACATGACGAATCTATCGATCGCGCTCGCGGCCCGATTCGATAAGACGGAGAGCGACACCGATCTGGACAGATCAATCTCCACGGCCGAGTCCGCGGTGGCGGACATGTCGGAGGCCCACCCGCTCTACAACCGGGTCGTGCGGAACCTCAGCGCGGCCCTCGAACGGCGCCACAAGGTTGCGGGGACTCCAGACGATCATCGACGGGCGCTTGATCTGGCCGGTAGTGCGCTATCTGCAGCGCCCGACGGACACCCCGACCGTGCTCGCTGCCTGGCGAACCTCGCACAGTTGACGGCGGCCACCGGCGCTCTCGCGGACATCGATGCTGCGGTTGAACTCCAGCACGACGCGCTGCGCGCATTGCCATCAGATCATCTTGACCGGGCGAGCCTCTTCGCGGACCTTGGCGGCACGCTGCGCGCGAGGTTCGCCCTCACCGGCGATCCGCAGGACCGCAAGGCAGAGGCCGAGGCCTTCCGGCAGGGCTCGATGATCACCAGCGCACCGCCGCACCGTCGCGCTTATTGCGGACGTCGGTGGGCCGAAGCGGCGGCCAACCTCTCCGAGTGGGATGCAGCACAGGACGCCCTGAGCCTCGTCTTCCGCCTGCTCCCGCAGCTCGTCGACCACGGCCTCGACACCTCGGAGCGACGGCGCAACCTCGACTTCGTGCGCGGCTTGGGCCCACTCGCTGCCGCGGCGCATTTGTCGCTCGCAGATCAGCAGCTCCGCCGATCCGCACGGTTACATCATGTCGAAGCTGCCTGGCAGGGACTGGAGGCAGGCAGGGGTGTGCTCTTGGGGCAGGCAATGGAGGCACGCTCAGGTGTTGAAGAACTGCGGCGTGCTGACGCCGGCATGGCAGAGGAAATGGAGCAGCTTCGCATCCAGCTCGGAGGCGATCTGAGCGCCGGCCTCGCGCACGGTCCGATCGCTGATGCGGTCACCGAAAGGTACCGTGCAGAGGCTGATCACGATGCGGTCCTGCGGCAGCGAGATCAGCTCGCCCGGCGATGGGAGGCGCTGCTCCAGAGAGTTCGCGGCGTCGCTGGCTTCGAGGAGTTCGGACTGCCGCCGTCAGTGTCGCAGATGCGGGAGTCGGCCGGCCAGGGCACCGTCGTCGCGGTGACCGTCGCCGGACAGCGTAGCGATGCGCTGATTCTCACCGCGGAAGCCGTGGACCATGTGCCGTTGCCGGACCTGAGCCACGAAGATGTGGTGCACCAGGTCGAACGGTTTCTGGCAGCTCTATACGCCGATGACGGCAACATCGATGCGGGTGCGGACGATGCAGTCGTCAGTGAGGTACTGGCCTGGCTGTGGGACACTGTGGCCGAACCGATCATGAATCGTCTCGGATACCATGGCACACCGGACGGACCGACCTACTCATGGCCACGAATCTGGTGGATGCCGTCCGGCCTGCTCTCACTGCTACCCCTTCACGCGGCCGGGTATCACAACCTTGCCGGTTCCGATTCGCGGACGGTCCACGATCGGGTGGTGTCCTCGTACACGACCACGGCACGGTCGCTGCACGCGGCGCGGCAGGCACGCGACGCCCGAGGTCACGGTGAGGCGCTCATCGTCGGCGTCAACGAGTACCTCGATCCGGCAGCAGCCCGATTGAACTCGGCTGAGGATGAGGCGTGCGCTGTAGCCGACACATTGCCAGTCGCCTCCGCCCCGCTGCTAGGCGAGGGGGCCACTCTGCGGGCGGTCCGAGAGAAGCTCCTGGGTGCGAGCTGGGCTCACTTCTCCTGCCACGGGGTGGCCGACCTCGACGAGCCCTCGAACTCCCACCTCGCCCTGTACGACGGTGAGCTCAGCGTTCGTATGCTGGGCGAACTCGACCTCCGCAACGCCTATCTGGCCTATCTCTCCGCCTGCACGACCGCCGCGAATCCGAGGCAGCTGCCGGACGAGCCGATTCATCTTGCATCCGCCTTCCAGTTGGCGGGCTACACGCACGTGGTCGCGACCCTTTGGCCGGTGCTCGACACCCTTTCTCTGAAATTCGCCGAAAGGATCTACAGGGCTGTGGCCGGCGGATCCCGGCCCGATGTCGCCGTTCACGATGCGGTGACCACGATGCGTGCCAAATACGCGAGCCGACCGCGGCACTGGGCCTCGCATGTCCATTTCGGGCCTTAGCGGTCCTCGATCGGTATGCCGATCCCGCCGGTTCGTGATGCCGCGTGTGCTCTGAGCCTAGGGGATGCATCGTGGTGCGCGGGCTCGTCAAGCACTGTCCGACACCGATGTAGCTTCGAGGCCAGGTCCGGATGAGCGAGTTCGAGTTCGGTCAGATCGATGCGAGCCTCCAGTAGTTGCGACCATACGACGCTCCGATTCTGTTCAAGGAGCTCGATCGCCTGACGGAGGTCGCCGGCGGTGACGGCACAAGCGGCCGGGTCGTGCGCCAGTGATCCGGCTTCGTTCGTCAGCAGGTATTGGCGGTCCGCGTCGGAGATGCCGTGCCAGGCGAGCAGTCGGAGCAGTTCCGACGCCGCCCGGTACATGACTACCGCAGCGGCCGGCCCGTCCAGCTCGGCGATCGCTTGCGCGCAGGCCCGGGCCGCCCGCAGCCGGCTGGCCGCCGGTGCGGAGACCGATCCAGCCGCCCGTGACCAGAGTAGTGCCGCCTCCCGGCGGTCTTCGGCCGCGCCGGTAGTCTCGGACCTGGTTCGCAGCGCGACGCCGAGATTGTATTGGTGAATGGCGAAATGTGGATGGTTGGGTAAAATGCCGTCGACAGCTGTCCGGTTGGCGGTTACGGCAGCGTCCAGGTCCTCCAACGCGCCTGTCTTTTCGAATCTGCTCTGCAGCGTGCCGGCAAGAGCGGAGAGGTATCTGGGAAGATCGGGATGGTCGGGTCTTGCGGCGTCGACGGCACCGTTGATGGCGGTGACGGCTCCGTCAAGGTCCTTCATCGCGCCGGCGTGCCTGTATCGCATCTGCAGCGCATTGCTCAGGCCGCAGAGGTAGCTGGCGCGGTTGAGGTGGCCGGGCGGGGTGGCGTCAACCGCAGCACGGTTGACGGTCACCGCTTCGTCGACGTCTGCTTTATCGCGCTTGCGCTCGAAACGCAGACCTAGCGCGAGGCCGAGTTTGGCCTGATGGTCGGCGTAATCGACGTGCTCCGAGGGGGTTTCGTCCACCGCCCTACGACTGGCCGCGACGGCTTCGTCCAGGTCACCCAGCGCGCCTATGCGCTCATACCGTGTCCGTAGCGCGATGCCGAGGTTGGCCAGCTGGTCGGAGCGGTCTGAGTGGCCGAGTGGAGTAGCCTCCACCGCCGCCCTGCTGGCGGTCACGGCTGCGTTCAAGTCGTCCAAGGCGCCTGTGTGTTCGAACCTGACCCGCAGTGCGAGGCCGAGGCCGGATAGGCTGGTGGCGAAGTGAGGATGGCCGGGTGTTGAAACGTCGACTGCTGCTCGGGACAGATCCACGGCTGCTCTGATGTCTGCGACTCCGCCAGTCCGTTCGAATCTGGTCCGCAAAGTCTCGCTGAGGGTCGAGAGGTAGACGGCGATCTGCGGGTCGTTCGGCGAGGAGGCGCTGACGGCGTGCTGTCCTGCGATAACGGCAGCGTTCAGATCATCCAGCGCGCTGTCGAGCACAAAGCGGATACGTAACGCGCTTCCGAGATTTGAATGGTATGCGGGTATGTTCGGATCCGTGCTGCTGGCCTCGTCCACCGCGCCCTGCGCATTAATGATGGATTCGTCCAAGTCTGTACGGTTGCCGGTGCACGCGAATCGACTTCGCAACGCACCGCTTAGGTTTGACATGTACGCGGCTCGGCCGGTGTCGTCGGCCGAGGCCATCGTCACCGCTTTTAGGCAGGCCGTCACGGCCGCGTTCAGGTCGTCCAGCGATCCCGTCCGCTCGAAACGCGTCTGCAACGCAATGCCCAGGTGAGACAAATAGGCGGACAAGACCGGGTACTCCGGCGGAGTGTCGCTGACGGCGGTATGAAGAAGTTCGATCGCATGGTCCAGGGCTGCCTGATCGTCGACATGGTGCATGCGTTCGAGGATCTCTGTTGCCGCTTGGGCCTGCTGGAGGTGGCCGTCGGTGAAAACCCTGCGAACCTCGTGTGGAATAGGCGCCCTCGCGCTGACGCTGATTGCCGTGCCGAACCACTCAAGCGCGGACTCCAGCTCGCCGGTGTCCGACCCGTCGGGAAGTGAGTGGTACCTCATCCAATGGAACCAGCCCAAGGTGCACGCGGCTGGGGCCAGCAGGCGGCTGGCGCGATTTGCGTCGATCCGCCGCTGAAGCTGGGCTGCCTTCGCCAGGGCCATCGTGTCGAGCACGCGGTTCGTCCTACCGCGCGCGGCGTCGGTGATGCGCCGGTTAAGGACCACGATGAGCCAGATGATCGCCATGTCGCCCCCTCGTTTGACGGCCATTTCAGCTGCTGATCAGCCTTCGCGCTTGGAGCCGCACCGGGGTGGGACGCAGGCCTCGAAGTCTCAGCAGGTGCCGATGCACTTTCGCACTACGCGTTGACACCTTGGATGTGGGGATGGTTGGGGAAGGGCGTACCTTGCGTGGATCGGATGGTAGGTCTACAGCGGGATTCAGACTCCGACATGGATGAAGGCAGCCCATACGGACGGCCGGTTGACCCGCTGCTGACGCAGGAGTCGGGTCGAGGCACACAGCGCGTAGGGCACGGCCGTCGCGTCGAGATGTCCTCGTCGTGTTACCTCGACATACAGCGAGTGCATGAGGCGGGCGATGGCAGCGTCGGGCACCGACCACAGGCTCCCGATGACTTGACGGAATCCGGCGAGATGCCACGCCGACGTGATGTGAACGGCCGCTGCGGATGCACCGGCGTCGGAGCGACCGGCGGCACAGGCGGCAAGTACCGCGACTTCGGCGTCGCGCAACGGGCGGGCGCGGACGTCAGACACGCTCAGCTGCCCGTCCGCGAGCATCAGACGGCTGGCCGAGGGCCGGGCCGGGTCGCTGATGGCGCAACACGCGATGTGAACCCAGGGATAGCGATCCAACGCGGCCAGGACGCCATCGCGGGTCGCGTCGGCGCCGGCCAGGATGCGCAGCTGCTCGCCCAGCAGAGCGACCAGAGCAGCGAGCTCACGACTGACGCCTGGCAGGAGCACTTGCGATTCTGTTTCGGAGTAGGCGACGGCGACCGCGACGGCCCGACCTGGGCTGTGTGTCGATGGGAGGGCTGGCGCACGGTCCCGTGCCAGCCGTAGAGACCCGAGCGTCGGCGTATAGCTGCACACATAGCGGTCGATGACATCGTCTACCGCATGCCAGGGCAGGAAGGCGGCTGTCCCGACCGGCATCCACCAGAGCCTCTCGTACGTGCCGAGGCCATCCAGCGCCGCCAGGATCTGCGTGACGGCTGTGTCGCGTAGCCATGCCAGCGTGTCGGCGACGACGGCATCCAGGCTCGCCGACTCTGCCGTCGAGATGGCGTTGGCTCTGGCGCCGACCTGGCTCTCGGTCAGCTCGGGCAGACTGACGTGCTGCAGTGCGTGGGGGGTGACCAGCAGCGCGCCGCTGCAGATCGAGCTGACGTAGACGACGATAACGGGGCCTTGGTGGGCTGCCGCCAGCAGGGAGGCTGGCGATGGCGGACCGAAGAAGTCCGCGAAGTCAGGCAGGGCGCGAATGCTCTCGACGGTCCGCTGCCAGCGTTCGTCCAGACGCCGACGATGGGCGACCGTTGCGGCTGCCTCGGCGGGCGATCGGGTCAGGTCGTCTGCCGCGTCGTCTCGGGCTAATGCCTCCGCCACCTCCCTGAGCTCATGGGCGAGTGTCGGATGCAGCGCGGGCAGGTTGGCCGTTCCCGCATTGGCGTCCGATGCCTGAGCCAGGCGCATCCTGGTGCCTTGTTCGATGAGGCTGAGGGCTCGCGGCAAGTCCCCGGATCTTGCTGCGCAGGCCGCGGCATCGGCCGCGACGCCGGCCAGTTCGTTCAACGCGCGTTCAGTGGTGAGGCCGTGTCCGGTGCCGTGGACGAGCCTGCGCAACAACGTCATGGCGTGGGCGAGGTCATCGGCTGCCTCACGCCAATCGCCGGCAGACGCGGCCAGTCGTCCGGCGCGCGCGGCTGCGCCCGCGCGAACGCTCGCCGTGGCGCTTCTGTCAGCGGCGGCCGCGCGCAGCAAGGTAAGGGCTTCACGTGCATCGGCGCCGTCCTGGCTCACCTGCGCCCGTAGGGCGTACGCATGGCCGAGGTGCGCGACGCGGCCAGCGCGGGTGCCGTGATCCAGCGGTGTCATGTCGACAGCGGTCCGGCTGGTGGTGATCGCGTCGTCGAGCGCTTGAGGCTCGCCATTCCGCTCGCTCAACTTTTGCAAGGCCAGACCGAGCTGGGCGAGCCGCGCGGCGTGATTGGGGTCGCCGGGCGGCGTCAGCCTGACTGCCATGCGCGCGATTTCCACAGCCTCCTGTAGTTGATCATAAATGTCGGGGTTGTCAGGTTCGCCCGCGGCGGCGAGGATGAGCAACAGATCGCAGAGGTTCGCCAGATGTCGGGCTTCGTCCCGTTGTCCGGCAGGCAGGACCTGAACCGTACGGCGGGCGACCTCCACCGCCATGGTGAGGTACGAGGTGTCGCCGGTGATGGCATGGCGGCGAGCCAGCGCTCGCGACAGATTGGCGAAATAGGTGGATCGCCGTGGATCGTCCGCTGCCGCCGCAGATACAGCGGCTCGGCACGCGGCGATGGCGCGGTCGATGTCGGAAAGGGCGCCTGTCACTTCTGAACGCGTCTGGTGGGCCACTGACACGTTGGACAGCAGGGCGGCGTTTTCGCGACCTTCAGCGGCTGCGGCGCGTTCGGCGAGTTCGACCGCCTCGTCCGCCAGGGCCAGCTCGCCGGACGCCCGGAACTGGGTGATCAGGAGGGAGGCCAGGTGTGACATGACGTCGGCCCGGTCCGTGGGCGAACGAACCACCGCGCGGCGGGCGAGCGAGATCGCCTCCGCGGCGGCGCTCTGGTCGCCGGTGTGCTCGTACCAGCGGTGCAGCGCGGTTGACAGCCTGACGAGCAGGTCGGCGTGGTACGGGTGGTCATGGCTGGTGAGTGCCATGGCCCGTCGGCAGGCGCTGCTGACTTCGTCCAGGGCCACACGATCTGCCGTGCGTTCGAGGATCTCCGACCAGACATCAGCCAGGCCGGCCAGCAGGGGGACCTGTCGGGGGTCGTCCACGCGCAAGCGCTGCAGGCACCGATGTCCTACCGCGGCCGCCGCTTCGACGTCGGCGCGCTCGCCGGTGGTGGCGTATCGGGCGGACAGCGCGGACATCAGGGGAAGGGCAGCGAGCGGGCGTGACCCATTCTCCGGGTCTCCGTGGTCGACGGCGGCGCGTCCGAGCTTGATCGACTCGTCGAGAGCATCGGCGTCGCCGAGGAGCTTATGACGGTCGAGCAGCACCCAGGCCAGCTGTGCGAGCGCCGTGGTGCTGCCGGGAACGGCTGCGACCGCCGCCCGCGCGACCGCTATCGCCGCGTCGAGCAGCGCCGATCGTCCCCGCTGTTTCGCCAGGAGCCGGAGGGTGAACGTGACATAGGCCAGCGCTGTCGACCCTCCCTCGGCTTCGGCGGCCTGACGCGCCGACTTCAGCGCCTCACGCATCCGTGGATCGGCGCCCGCGTGCTGGTCCAGGAGTACCTCGGCCAGGTCGAGGTGTGGTGCCGCCGGACCTCCGCCGGAGGGTTCGTCTCTGACCGCGAACCTGCGGATCAGGGTGGTCAGCTGCGCGAGGACGATGTCGTCGCGCGTCTCGCCGTACCATGCCTGCAGGCCGACAGCCGCGTTGGTCAGCTCGACCAGCGAGACGTCGGATCCTGCCGCTCGTACCGCCTCGCGGGCAACGGCGACCGACTCTGCCAGAGCGGCAGTGTCGCCGCTCCATATGTAGCGGACGTGCAGGGCGGTCGACAGGGCCATGGATGCCGTCCCCTGGTGACCGTCACGGCTTGCAAGCAACCGCAATCGCGCGATGCTGACTTCGAGGCCGCGCCGGTCGGTTTGCCTCACCGCGGCGCGCAGCAGCGCGGCGGCATGGATCGCCGCCGCTGGGCTCTGGTCGTCAGCCACGGCCATCTGGTCGGTCAGCACCTTGTTCGTCCACCGCAACCGAGATGACCTCGATCAGCGTGCCCACCAGTCTATCGACGTCAGCCGGTGGGGCGATGGCAGACTTGTTCACCGAAGATGCACGTGTCGGGCCCAGTAGCTCCACCTCCATGATCTTGTCCTGGAGGGCCGCTACATCCGCGCTCCTGATCGCGGACAGCACGCTGTCCAGGACGTGGCTCAGGCGCTGCCAGCGGTCTGCGGTCAGTTTCCAGAGGCTGACATCGGTAAGCACTTCGACGGCTTCCTGTGCGACGTGGCCTTCCCTGCGCAGCCAGAGATCCTGGGCGTGTGGGACGATCACTACGCCTGCCGAAGGCGTCGACGTAAGCAGTTCCGGCTTGACCACCACGGTGCCAGAAGAGGGGGTGGCTGCAAGCGGTTGGGTATGCGGCAACCAGTCGCTGGCCGCACTTGTGGCCCTGGCCGCGGGGCGGTCGGGTTCGGTGCCGGCGAAGGCCGTCGTCGGCCCGGCAAGATCGGCGGCCTCCATCAGCGGCGCCAGGTTCATCAGGGCGGTCGTCGTCTGCCGGTCACCCAGGCGACGAAGCCCGTCGGCGAGCAGCCTCAGCCCTTCCGGAAACAGCGGCGTTCCGAGATCGACCGCCTGCAGGAAAGCCGCTCGGGCACGGTCCTGGTCTGGCTGACGACCGCCGGTCAACAGCCTCCAACCTTGGATGACGGCGTCATCCGAGGTCAGCTGCGCGGGAAGACTCTTCACCTTCTCCGGTGAGGCGGCGCGCAGCGACAGGTAGTCTCGGGCGAGACGCCCCATCAGGCTTTCCTCGGGGCCTGCGGCCGAGTCTGCGACCATCCGCGCTGCGGAGAGGGCACCGCACGCCAGATACCCGCGCAGTGCCTCGCCGGGCAGATCGTCTGTCGTGACGAAGGTGGCCAGCCATGGCGTCCGCCCCGCCGCGGGAAGCACCGTCAGACGTACCTGAGGTGAAGACGGCAGAACGGTCAGTTGAGGTGTGATGCCGTAGCCTCCCGTCTGCACCATGTGCGGCATGGGCGGCAGCGACAACTGAAAGGCGACCGCGCCATCAGTTCGGCCGACTGGCGGGCCTGGCCACGGCACGACCTCCCACTTCTTCGTCGGGCTCTGGCGCCAGAGCCGGACCCAGGCACTGTGGTAGGCGGGGTCGGCGAAGCTGCCCCACACCCGCTGGCGCGCAGTCGTGAACAGTGAAAGACGGTCACCGTATTCGCCGAGGTGCAGGACGGTCTGCACCGTCGGTCCCGTCAGCGCGATGCTCTCGGTCACCGTCGCCCCGCACGGCAGCAGGGCGGTGAGGACGCAGTGGTCCCCCTCGGCGGACCATCGCTGCCGGCCCCCGACAGGGACGACGAACCATGCGCCGCGCCTGGCCGGGTGGCACTTCGCCTCGACAGCGACGGGTGTCCCGACAACCGACGGGTCGGCCGCAGCCAGCTCGAACTCCACGGTCGTCATCGCGTCAGCTCCAGCCTGACGTAGCTGGTCGGCGGGGCAGCGTAGACCGGTTTCGGCCCTACGCGATGTAATCCCCGTTCGCATTCGGCCGTCACCATGTAATGACCCGCTTCAGCCAGGAACTCCCACGGTTCACCATCCTGAGCCCTGTGCTCGTAGGCTGCGCGCACCGCCGGGTTCGGCGTGCAGCTCAGCGTTCCGGTCTCGGCCAGCGGCTCGCAGCTCACCGTGATCTTGGTGGAGGGGGGCGTGTGCAGGCGCCGGAGCACCTTCCTGTCGAAGATCTTCGCGCCTTCGACGGCGCGGCCGGTCGTTCCGGTCCCGATCTCTTGTTGCAGCAGCCCGGTCATTCTCGAGCTGACGGTCTGGTTGTCGACCACCCACTCGCCGGTGAGGGCCTCCTCAACGGCGGCCTGGCCGTCCAAGGCACGGGTGAGGGCCGAGGTGAAGTACGAGACGACTCCGTCGGAGTATCCGGCGATGTTCGGCGGAGCTTCCATGACGTCGAACAGCGGCGCCCTCAGCGTCAGGTCATGGGCGCAGCGGCGCTCACCGTAGGCGTCGGCGGTCTTCAGTGCCGATACACCGCGGTTGAGCTGTCGGACCTGCTCGGTCAGCGGGACGCGGCAGGCGTCGATGAACACGCACTGGGTCGGCGGGCCGAACTGGAGGATCCCGTCGCGGCTGACGTCGTAGGCGAACGCGCCCATGAACGGGGAGCCGTCGAACCTGGCGAAATCACTTGCCAGCAGGACCTGGCTCTCGGCTTGCACTCCGTGACCGCAGAAGTAGAACACCCCGATGTTCTCCGGGTGCGAGGCACACCGCTCCAGCCAGTCGTCGAACGCGCCCTGGATGTTCTCGCGGGTCGGGTCCGCCACGCTCACCTCGGCACCTGCGGCGTTCACCAACGTGCGGGCCGGTGACAGCAGCAGGTCGACACTGGCGACCGGCACCGCCCATTCGGCCACGTCGGTGTTCACCAGCTTCTTCATGAAGTGCAGCGCCGACACCGGGGCCGAGGTCAGGTCGCTGTAGCCGTCGAACTCGAGGTACTTGCCGGTCAGGTAGGGGTACTGGCCGACACCGATGATGAGGGCGTGTACACCAGGGCCCGATCCGCGCTCGTCCAGATATAGCTCCTTCACCTGCCACCCTCCTGGATTCGCGACCCGAGGCGGTGATAGAAGCTGGGCCGTATGAAGTAGGTGGAGTGGGCGCCGAGAGGCCCGGCGCCGGTCGAGTACTCGAAGTCCTCGACGCCCTCGAACACGCCGCCAGTCGCGAAAGACAGGCCGTCCTGGCGGTCGTACACGTTGATCCAGCGGGCGATGTTGGTCGGCTTCGGCACCCTGTCCACCTTCGGATCGCCCGGAGGTGAGACGGCGGGGAAAACACCGAGCTCGGCGAAGAGCCCCACCTGCGAGCCGACCGTGACCAACAGGTCGCAGGAGAGGTCGTCGCGGAGATCGGACATGAGGTCGTACACGATGTTGCCGCCCATGCTGTGCGCGATGATGATGAGGCGATCGTCATCGGCAGATTTGTCGGCCATGGCCTCCGCGATCTTGTTGCCGACGATCGTCGCGATGGGGCCGTGCACGCCGTCCTTGTGACGTTGCGCCACATATTCGAGAACGTCGCCGAGGAAGAGGGCGCTGGGCCGGTGTACGAGCGGGCGCAACTGCGTCATGAAGGGCCTGCCGATCAGCCTGCCCGGAGCGGCGGCGATCCTGGCCACTGTCTCACGCAGGCGGCGGATGACCTGATCCCCGCCGAATGTCTCCCCTCGCGGGTCGGTGTCGGGCTTCTGGGTGTGCCGCAGCAGCTCTGCGAGTAGCTGTTCGTCGTCATCGCATGCGTCCAACCATGTCGGCCGCCGATTGTTCTCCGCATAGTCGGTCATTCGGGTGATCTGGTCGATCAACGCAGCGCCTTGCGATCCGTCCGGCACCTCGCTGAGGTACGCCCAGAGAAGGTCGGTCGCGTTCGGCAGCTCGCGTCGAGCGGCATCGAGCAGAGGCCGGCTGACGTCCACTGCGCGAGTGATCGGGTCGCCGTACATCGTCTCCGCCAGAATCAAGTCCTCAGCCTCGTCCGCGAGGGCGAAGACCTCACCGCCCGATCTTGGCAGGGAGGCTCCGTTCCAGGCGAGCACCGAAGCCTCGTCGCCCCAGAACGCCTCGTATCTGCCGACGGATCGCGGATCGTCGGCGAGCGTCGGCAGGAGGATGTTCTGGATCAGTGACCAGCGCTTGCCCAGTTGACGAGCGTAGGAGGTGCCCTTTCGGGTAGCGACCCCGTGTACGAAGACCACCGGCATGACGGCAGCGTACCCGCAACGTCGCGCAGAGTTATGACACGAATGGGTCATTCGACGGGGCTGTTCGCCTGCGGCGCGCTCAACGCGGGCCTTGCGCAGTCCACCCCTCGGCTCGTTGAAGGCGAACAGCTCGACCTTTCGGGTCCGCGCTTCGGATACGCCCGGTACCTTGCCGGGTGCGGCGGCACGTCGAACGGCAGCGGCCGACCATGGCGCAGCGCGGCGGGCTCAGCCTTGCCGAGACGCCGCTCGCCTGACGGCACGATGGTCGGGTCGCCCGGTCCGATTGTTCAAATGACTCTGCAGGCGCTGGGAACACACCGATGGGCGGTGTCCACAGTGGTCCCAGCGGTGGTATACACAAGGGCCCGATCCACTTCCCAGATCATGCAAATAAGAAGGGTAGTCGTGCCGCTTTGTTGGCCAATCTGACTTCGGTCTCACCCTTGGCGCTGCTGGCTACTGCTTCGAGTTCCGAGGACGTCTCGGCTGCTTCGTCCCAGACGCAGATCACCTTCGGGGAACCGATGCCGCCGTCGGTGTCGGTGAGAAGGTGTGCGTTGTCCAGATGCCACAGGGCGCGGTCATGACCGCGAATGAAGTGATCGAGAATCCGGAGTCGCGCTTTTCCGCGGTGCTGATGGGAGCGGCGAGGCTTCCGGGCGTACATATCAATAGGAACGCATATCTCCGAAGTGCGCTGGTGCGATACTGCTCAGACGACGACATCCGCCGTGCGATCGAGGACACCCCTGCTGCAGCAGGCATACCGCTCGATGTCCTCGACAGGGTGGCGAACGAATCCATCAGATACGAAGCAGCTAAGGCCGGCGCTCTTTCTGCCGCTGCGGGGATCCCAGGCTTCGTGTTCATGCCCGCGACTGTGCCCGCCGACATGGCGCAGTATTTCGGCCACATGCTCCGAATCGCGCAGAAGCTCGCCTATGTCTACAGTTGGCCGAATCTGTTTTCCGGCGACAGCGATGATATCGATGACGCGACCAAGGGAGTGCTCACCCTGTTCGTCGGCGTGATGTTCGGCACCCAGACGGCGAACACCGCTGTGGGGAAGGTCGCCGGCATGATCTCGGAACAAGCTCTCAGGAAGCTGCCGCGGCAGGCACTCACCAAGGGCTTCGTCTATCCGATCGTGAAAAAGGTCGCCGGCTATCTCGGCGCCGAGATGACAAAGCAGACTTTCGCCAGGGCCGTCTCAAAGGCCATCCCGGTGGTTGGAGCTGTAGTTTCGGGCGGGGTGACCGTTGCGACCTACCTTCCCATGGCCAAGAGGCTGAAGAACCACCTCGCCAGCTTGGAGCTGACGAAGCCGAAGCCGCAGGTCGTGGATGCACAGGTCGTGGACGCAGCCGTCCTCGGGTCGTTTGCCACGGACCCGAGCAGCAGGCAGGACCAGGGTCCGCCCTTGAGCTGAGGAATTCGCAGGCCTCGCCGTCACTCGACAGTCGCCAGTCCGACCGACCGAGTTACGGCGCCGACTGGTGGCCGACGCCCGGGAGATGGTCCTCGCCGGCACGAATCGCGGGCGACCGAGGCCCGGTCGAGGGAGGTACGTATGGTCGTATGGGAGCCGTGACCGACGGCATCGACTTCCGGCGGATGCATGAGTTCGCCCTCGAGGCGTCCGCCCGCTTCCAGCGCACCGGTGACCCGGCGGCTGCAGACGCGCTGGCGGCCCGCTATGCGCGTGTGATCAGGAATCCGTGGGACGCCGCCAGCCGCTACCCCCTGGCATGGGAGGTCTGCTCCGGGTCCAGGCATGTTGAAATACTTCGAAGGCTGATCGCATGACGTCCAGCACGGTCGCTGTAGACGTGGCTGGTACGCATGCTGGTCGGGAGCCGGTCAGACAACCGTCCCCTTGGCCGGTAGGAGATCACCGGCCTGGTCGCGGATCGATTCGATGAGGGCGGCGACGAAGGGATCCTGGCCGAACGGTTCGTAGCCGCCTGAATGGCGGTGACCACGGACCGCGTAGAAGAGACAGGCCCGCAGCACGTCGATGTTGCCCGGGAGCCGCCCAGTCTGCGCCCAGTGGTCGCGCACCACGTCGAACAGCATGGTGAGGCCCTCCATACCACCATGCAGTTCGTAGCCGTTGTAGGTGTGGGCGAATTCGATGAGGTCCTGGTCTGAAGAATCCCGCGTGGGAACCGCTACCTGTTTGGTCATGTCTCACTCCGCGTCATCGAGGGCAGTGCAGGAAGGGCGCGTCAAGTGGTGTGCCTGACGAGGAAGCGTTGAGGCTCGCCGAGAACGATCCTGGCTTGAGCGGTCCTGCCGAGCCGAGCGGCGAGGGTGGCGATGGCGAGCCGTTTCGGCAGTGCGTCGCTGAACTTGAGACCCACTAGGGCCTTCTCGCTCACCCCAGGCAGGCAGACCCGTTCGGCGGCGTCGGCGATGCCTGCCCGCCAGGCCTCCGGGGTGAGGTCCTGCCGTAGGCGTACGTGGCGGTCGTCGAAGCGCTGCATCGGATCGGCTATGCCGCTCAGGGTGGCGGCGAGCGTGGCGTTGGTGCGGTATCCGGCCCAGGTCCACCAGCGGACGTCGTCGCTGTGCGGGTCCCGCACGATCACGCTGCCGCCTGGGTGTACCAGCGAGGAGGCGTCTTCGCGTCCGTACGCCAGCCGGTCGGTGGCGCGTCGGGTCAGCCTCACCGGCGGATCGGCGCCCAGCAGCACGTCACGCATGGCGCGGGTGAGTTCGAAGGACAGGCCCGCCAGGCCGAGGTTGGTCCAGCGGGCTCGGCCGCCGCCGTCGGCGGGTTCGACGAAGCAGCGTCGTCGCCGCCAGTCGATGTAGGTGACGGCCCAGCTGCGCCCGCCCAGCAGCAGCCGGCGCTCGCCCTGGACCTCCTCGGTGAGCAGGCTGGGGTCGATGCGCCCGAGCTCGGTGCGCCCGGTGAGGACCGTGAACTCGGGCGGCCCGGTGAACACGGCGGTCATGTCCATGAAGTTGCGGCGGCCGAAACGCAGTTCCGCTGCCGGGCCGATGAACATCATGCCCTGGTCGGTGTCGAGGTAGCCGTTGTCGATCAGGTGGCGCACGATCGGTGCCGCGGTCGGGCCGAACGGCTCGAGCCCGTTCCACGACTGCTGCCAGCTCTGGTCGCCGACACGGTGCTGCTGCAGACACAGCGCCATGATCTGCTGGGCGACGATGTGGCGGGGCTCGGGCGGGGCGGTGACCGGTTCGACCCAGTGGCTGCCCCACAGGTGCAGCAGCGCGGCCGCCTTGACGAGGGAGTCGGTGTCGACGGTCAGGAACAGGCAGTTGCGGGTGCTGCCCGGCCGGCGGCCGGTGCGGCCGAGGCGCTGCAGGAACGATGCGACGGTCGATGGTGTGTTGATCTGGATGACCCGGTCCAGGTCACCGACGTCGATGCCGAGTTCGAGGGTGCTGGTGGAGACGATGACGCAGTCGCGCGCCTCGGCGAACGCCTGCTCGGAGCGGCGCCTCTCGTCGGCCGACAGGGAGGCGTGCGACAGGAAGGTGGTCAGGCCGCGTTCGCGCAGCAGCTGCCCCAGCTCTTCGACGGCCTGCCGCGACTCGCAGAAGACGAGGCGTTTCTGCCCGGCGTGCAGCGAGGCGATGACGGTCGCCGCGTTGGCCAGCGAGCCGACGTAGTCCAGCTCGATGTCGCCGGGTGGCGGCACGGACGGTGCGGCTGCCGGGTCGGCAGGCAGGTCGGGTGCGACGACCTGCGAGGGCCGCTGCCCCCTGCTGGACCCTTGCAGCCAGTGGAGCAGGCTGTCAGGGTTGCCGACGGTAGCCGACAGGCCGACCCGCTGCAGAGGCCGCCCGACGAGAGCGGTCAGCCGTTCGAGGACGGCGAGCAGGTGCCAGCCCCGGTCGTCGCCGGCGAAGGCGTGGACCTCGTCGATGACGACGGCCTGCAGGCCGGAGAAGAAGGTGCGGTGGTCGACGTTGAGGCTGACCAGCATCGATTCCAGTGATTCGGGCGTGGTCAGCAGGATGTCGGGCCGTTCGGTGAGCACGTTGCGCCGGGCGCTGCCGCGGACGTCGCCGTGCCAGACGGCGGCGCGGCGTCCCAGCCATCCGGCGTAGCGCTCCAGCCGCGGTTCGAGGTTGTTGAGCAGGGCCTTGAGCGGGCACAGGTAGAGCACCGAGGTGCCCTGCCACCGCTGCGCCGTCATACGGGACAGGAGCGGGAAGATCGCCGCTTCGGTCTTGCCCCCTGCGGTCGGGGCGAGCAGCAGCGCGTCGTCGCCGCCGGTCAGGGGTTCGATGGCGGCGCGTTGCAGGGGCCGCAGGTCGGGCCAGCCGAGGGAGTTGACGATGTGGTGCACGAGCACCGGGTCGAGCCTGTCCAGCGGCATGGCGCTCACATCGGCAGGGTGATGTCGTCGGCGCTGGCGGCGTTGCGTTCGACGTCGGTGAGTTCGTCTGCGCGCAGGGTGAGTGCGTAGTCGCGGCGGGGGTCGAAGTCGGGGAACTGCTCGACGCGGTCGAGGACGTCGGCTACGAGTTTCTTGAGGAACACCCGTGGCGCGACGCCGACCTGGCCGCCGAGTCTGCCGGTGACGGCGGCGGCGAGCTGGCTGACGTATGCGGCGTCGACGACGTTGGTGACGCGCTGGCTGGTGTAGGCGTCGGCGTAGAGGCGGGTGACCTTGGTGCCGAGTTCGACGAGGGTGTCGATGGTGAACCCGGGCAGCCGCAGCTGGGTGGCGCGGGGGTTGTCGAAGCGGGGGTCGGGTCCGAAGTCGGTGGCCAGGCGCTGGGCGAGCGGTGCCAGGCGCTGCATGCCCTGCTGGCCGTCGTAGAAGGCGGGGGTGCCGGTGATGACGAGGTACAGGCCGGGGAAGCGCCCGGAGTGGACCTCGTCGACGAGTTGGCGCAGGGCATTGAGGGCTTTGTCGCGGGCGTCGGAGCGTACCCGCTGAAGTGTTTCGACCTCGTCGAGGACGAGCAGCAGACCGGGGTGTCCGCTGTCGCGCAGGACGGTGAGCAGACCCTGCAGGAAGCTGAGGGCGCCGAAGTGGTCGAGGTCGCCTTTGACCCCGGCGTAGCGCCGGGTCGCCGCGGCGACGTGGGGCTGGCCGCCGAGCCAGGCGGCGAGGCCGTCGGCGGTGGGCTGGTCGCCGCTGGTGTTGGCGGTGCGGTATCCGCGCAGCGCGGCGGCGAAGGCGGGGGTGCTGCGGGAGATGTCGGCCAGGCGCCGTTCGAGCAGCTCGCCGACGGCCTTGTCGAGGCCTTCCGCGTCGTCCTCGGTGGCGGCGCCGCTTGCCAGCACGTCCTCTTCGAGGGCGAAGATCCAGCCGTCGAGGACGGGGCGCAGGGCGCTGGGCGGGAACTGCTCGGTGGACAGGTGCTCGACGAGGCGGCGGTAGACGGTCTCCATGCGGTGCAGGGGTGTCTCGGTTTCGGAGATCTGTACCTCGGCGGCGGCGAAGCCGCGGCGTTTGGCGCGTTCGGCCAGCCAGCGGGTGAAGAACGTCTTGCCGGCGCCGTACTCGCCGCGGATGGCTTTGAAGACGCTGCCGCCTTCGGCGGCACGGTCGAGGTCGTCCTCGGTCGCCGCGGTGAACCGGTCGAGGCCCACGGCGAGGACGTCGAGCCCGTTGCCGGGCACGGCACCGCGGCGCAGGGCGTCGATGATGTCGCGCCTGCGCCGGGCGGAGACGTCTGCGGTCATGGTGCGGGCTCCCGGTGGTGCGTCACGGCTGATCCAGCCCGAACTGCTCGCGCAGCAGGCCGATGTCGAGTTTGACGGTCTGCCCGTCGGCGTCGACGGTCAGCACGGGGTATCCCTCGATCTGCAGCAGCTTGCGCAGCGCGGTGACCGTGCCGCTGATGCGGTGCACGGGCACGGACGCGTGCGCGGCGAGGGTGTCCATGCTCGCCCGGCCGTTACCGGCGAGCAGCGCGTTCAGCAGCGCGGCGACCCGTTCGTCGGGCAGCGGCGCACGTGTGTCCTTGCGCTGCTGGTAGACCTTGCCAGCCAGCAGGCGTTCGACCAGTGACGCCTCGGCCGTGTCCGGCTCGGCCGGGGCCGCGGTGGCCGGCGCCATGGCGGGGGTGAGGTCGAACAGCGCCGTGTCCTGCACGGGTTGCTTCGGCTGCTTGGTGCCGCCACGCGGCCGGGCGGCCGGCGCGGGCGTGTCCGCTTCGGGTTCGGGCACGGTCTCACGCCACCAGGTGGGGCTGGCGACCGGGGCGCCGGACCATCCGGGCACGGCGGTCTCGTCGGTGGCCAGCACGATCAGCGGGATGACTGCTTCAGCCGGGGCGGCGCCGCCGTGGTATCCGGCTTTGCGCGGCCCGTAGCGCAGCTGCTCGCGCCAGGGCAGCACGACACTGCCGTCACCCTTGGCCACCCGAGCTCCGCGGACGGCGACCTCGCCGTCACCTGCCGGCGGCGCGGCGGCCCGCCAGCGGTTGTCCCGCTCGGGCGTGGTCTGCACGACGGCTTCGGGGCCGCGGTCGATGACGTGCCCGTGGTCGGACACGATCACCACGACGCGGTCCTGTGCCAGGGTGAGCAGGTCCTTGACCGCGAGGATGGTGTCCTCGCCCCACACGATGGTGCCGGGGTCGCTGCGGTCGAGGGCGTCGTCGACGGTGTTGATGACGGCTGCGACGACGGGCGTGAACGCGTTGCCGATCGCGGTGAGCACTTCGCCGTCGAGCACGGCACCTGCCCCGGCGCGCAGGTCCGCCTTGTGCAGCAGCACCCCGTCGGGGAAGCGCTGGCGGAAGGCGGCCTGCTCCTGGGCCTGGCCGCCGACCGCGATCCGGCCGGACAGCAGGCTGCACCGGCTGACCTCGGTGATGGTCGGCAGCGCCGCCAGCACGCCGGTGCGGGCGCCGCCGTCGGGGGTGAGTTCGAGCCAGGAGCCGGAGCGGGTCAGCGATTCGGCGAGTTCGGTCGAGGCGGCGACGCTGAGCCCGTCGAGGATCAGCAGCAGCACCCGTCGCCCGTTCGAGACGATGGGCTGGACGACCCTGTCCAGCACGTCCTCGACGCGCAGCAGCGCGCCCGGCTCGGAGTCGGCGGCGGTGTCGGCAGCCAGCAGCCGGGCGAACTGCTCGTCGTGGCGGGCGCGGCGGGCGTCGACGGCCCGGTGCAGCCGGCCGTAGGCGTCGGCGACGTGCGGGTCGACGTCACCGGCGAACAGGTCGAGGCGGGCGCGGTCGACCCATCCGTCGCCGGTGACCTGACGGTCGAGCGCGGCGAGCAGCGTCGCGGGGGCGGACCCGTCCGGGTCGGACAGCCAGCGCAGCAGCCGCACCGCCATCCGGGCGGTCTCGACGCGGCTCGGTGTGCCGGCGCGGTGCTGCTCGACCGGGCCGAGCGCCCGCTGCGCCGCGGCGACCATGTCGGGTGCGGCGTTGCCGGCGGCGGGCACGGCCAGGCGTACCGCGTCGGCGAAGGTGCGCAGCCGCTGGGTGAACCCGGCGGGCAGCAGGTCCGAGCCGCCGAGCAGCGGCTCGGCACCGATCTGTGCGGCGATGGACTCGGCGCGGGCCAGCACCCGCCCGACCTCGGTGCGGGCGCCGGTGTCCAGGGTCCGGTCGACCCAGGCCTCCGCAGCGGCGGCGAACGCGCGGGCCTGGGTGTCGGTGAGCCGGGTGCCGCCGAAGTACGGCTCCAGCCGGGTGCGCGCCACGACGACCTGGGTGTTCGGCTCGGCCGGGGTGCGCTGGGGCCACAGCGCGGAGGCGAGCAGGCCCAGCGCGATGGCGTCGACGCCGTGTCCGGCGCGCACGGCGCACATCACGGGCGTGGCGGCAGGCCCGGCGGCGTCGCTGATGAACCGGCTTACCCCGTCGACGACGGGGGTGGGCAGCGCGATGAAGTCGAGCTGCGGCTGTGCCAGCGTGGACCACTGCAGCAGCCCGGCGATGTCGAGGTCGACAGCTGTATCAAGCTCGCGGTCACGCAGGTGCAGCAGCTGGATGGCCAGGCAGCGCAGCGCGAACTCACGGGTCAGCACGGTGCCTGGCGGCACCGGCCAGCCGTCGGCCGGGGCGTACTCGGTGAGGGCGTCGGCGATCCACCGGCCGCCGCCGCGGGCGGGGTCGGTGAACGTCGGGTCGAGGTGCTTGAGCCCGAACATCTGCCGGACCAAGTCCCACTGGTCGATGCTGCGTACCGTGTGGCGGCTGAGGTGGGCCAGGATGCCGTCGCCGAGTTCGGTGTCGTTGAGCTCGGTGAGCAGCACGATCCGCTCGTCGCCGTGCCGCTCGTGCAGTGCGGCACGGGCGGCCAGCGGCGTCGCGCACGGCACGATCCGGGCGGTGGCGTCGCCGACGGTCAGCAGCGGGTCGCCGTCCCAGGCCGGCCGGGCACGCAGGGCGATGGCCGGCTGTCGGTCGTTCTCCTGCAGCCAGTTCTCGACTTTGCGGCGTACCGCGGCGGGCCGCACCGCTTCTCTGCTCACGGGACGATCTCCCAGGTGACACGGATGGTGCGCCCGTCGGTCAGCTCGTCCTGCAGGGTACTGACGAGTTCGTCGAGCTCGGCCCGGCGGCGGACGTCGCGCGTCTTGGGCTGCTTCCGATCTTCCGGCTTGCCATCGCCGGTGCCGGTGCCACCGCCTGTGCCGGTCCCCGTGCCTGTGCCGCCACCGGTGCCCGTGCCACCACCTGTGCCACCGTCGGTACCGCCTCCGGTGCCTGAGCCGCCTCCTCCGCGACCGGTGAGGTACGCGGTCGCGGCGTCTGACGCGTCCTGCAACGCCCGGACCAGGTCGTCGGCGTGCTGGTCCGCTGCCGAGCTGATACGCAGGCCGTCGATGATCACACGAGCGGCCTCGTCTGAGTCAACCTGCCCGACGACTGCCTCCAGCAGGGACCAGTGCGTCCGGGCCAGGGCGGCTGTCACCGTGGGGGCCTGCTTGTAGGCGACGCTCGCGGCAAGGTCGTCGATGTCGCCGACCTCGGCCTCGGCGACATAGCCGACGAGCACGACGTCGTCCATCTCGCCCGAGATCTGAGCGAGCAGCTTGGCCACTCGCCGGGCGGTCGCGAGCCGGCCGGACTTGGCATCGGCGGCCAGGCCGAGCACGTCGGCGTGATCGGACAGTTCGCCGTACAGTACCTGTGCGTTGGCGGCGTGGGCCTTCGCCTCACCCCGGACCAGGGCGGCGAACTCGGCCAGCGCGGCGGGGCTGCGCCACTCGGGCACCGGCTTGCCGAACAGCGGCCGGGCTCGCTTCACCGCCTGGTCCCATACCTCCGGCTCGGGCATGGGCGGGTGGCGCAGCTCCAGCTGGTCGCTGATCTCCTGCAGGGAGGTCAGTTCGAGCTTGCCGCCCTCGCGATACCAGGCGAGCTGCTGCTCCAGCGCGAACACCGCGATGATCATGTTCTGCAGGTCGCGTTCGAAGCCGCGGGGAGCGGGCTGGTCGAGCAGGTCCCGCAGCACGTGCACGGGAAAGCGGTCGCGGTAGTCCTGCTTGGCGGCCTCCTGCAGCAGGTGCTGGCTCCACCAGCAGGTCGCGGCCGCGAGCACGTAGCGGTTCTCGACGAGCTCGCCCAGGCGCAGGTGGTTGCAGATGCGCTGCAGGATGCGCCGGTCGGCCTGCTCGACGGTGGCGGCCCGGTCCGGGGCGGCCGCGGCGAGCTTCGCGTAGTGCCACACCTTGGCCAGCTCGGCCTTGGTGACGGGCTTCTCGTCCTCGGGCAGGGCGGGGGTGCCGGGGTAGGACCAGCGCAGCACGTCGGCGGTGAGATGTTCGAACGCGGAGTCCATGGTGCCGCCGCGCGGGTCGCCCAGTGGCAGGCCGTCGGCGAGCGTGTGGAACACCGGGATCTGGTCGATCTCCACGTCGGCGGCCTGCGACTTGATCACGCCGTACGCCTGCTTGAGGCTGTCACCCAGCGACGAGCGCAGCTGCTGCTGGCGCTGCTGCAGGTAGATCCGGCCCTGCTGGCGGTCTGCCTGGGACCAGTCGGCGGCGAGGCTGTTGAGCTTCTCGCCGGTGCCGGTGCTGCCCAGCAGGTAGTTGATCTTAGCGAGCTGGGCGACGCGGCCCATCAGCTCGTCGGTGAGGAAGTACGGCAGCCAGAACACGGTGCGCGACCCGCGGTCCAGGCCCTCGATGCGGGCCAGGTCGTCGCGGCGGCTGTGGCCTTGCGCGTCGAACGGGTAGTCCACGACGATGCGCCAGGTGTCGCCCTCGGCGTAGAGGGCGCTGTCGGGCATGGTCTCCCGGTTGCGGATGTTGCCGAACTTGACCCCGATCCGGTGCCTGCGGCCGCGCCACTCGCGCTGGTGCACGTACTCGCCGAGCACCTCCTCGCTGTCGCGCAGGCCGATCGCCGAGGTGGTCAGGTCACGGACGAGGCCCTGCAGCACGCCCATCGTCGTCTCTTCGTTGCCGACGAGTTCGAGCAGCTTGTCGTAGTCGACCGAGGAGACCTTCAGCGAGAAGACCGGGTCGGGACCGTCGGTCTTGTGGATCTCGCCGGCGTCGGCGGACAGCCGGGTCAGCCGGTCGATGACGATCTGGTTCTCGTATCCGGGGATGGGCGAGCTGATGCTGCCGAAGTTCAGCGCGTGCAGCCGGGCCGCGGTCAGGTTGTGCAGCGCGGGCACGTCGGGAACGAGCGCGCCCAGCAGCAGCGTCTTGATCAGCCGGTCGTCGAGCTGGAACTGCTCGTGCCCGGCCGCCTCCTGCTCCGTGATGCCGTTCTTGCCCAGCAGCAGCGGGCGCAACTTCTGGGTATAGGTGTCGCGGGCGGCGCGGAACCGCTGACGCAGCACCGCCCCCTCCGGCAGCTCGCCGTGCAGCACCAGCGGATCGAACAGTGCGGCGACGCCTATCAGGTCGTTGACGGCGAGAGTGTCCCGGCGGGCGACGAGCAGCTCCGTCATCACCCGCAGCGCGGTGCGCTCGCGCTGCAGCGCCTGCGACAGCGCCACCAGCGTCGCGACCAGCGCGGGGGAGAACGGGTAGAGCCGCCGGAACGCCGCCGCGTCCGAGCCGATGCCGGCGTCACCGTACTGCGCGCCCAGCAGCAGCGTGTCCCACACGTCACGGCGGTTGCGCACCGCCGCGAACGCGTCGTCGACGACCTGGCGGGCCTGGTCACTGACCGGGCGCAGCAGGCGCTTCTCGGTGATCTCCGGCAGGTTCGTGTCCGCGAGGACGATCTCGCCGAAGCGGCCCTGCACGTGGCGCATCACGTGCGCGAGGGCCTCCCGCTCGGTGCCGCCGACCTGCGGGCCGAGGAACTCCTCCAGGTTGCGCTGCCGCGCCACGAACGACACCAGCGGCAGCGGCCGGGAGGCGTCCGCCGACTCGACGAGCTTGTTCAGCTTCGCGCCCTCGGTGTTGACGAAGACGTGGTCGGAGATCTTCGTCGACAGCCAGAGGATGAACTCGTCGAGGAACAGCACGGCCGCGTCGTAGCCGAGGCTCTTCGCGTGGCGGGTGATGACCTGCAGGCCGGTGTCGAGGTCGAGATACTCGCCGCCGTGCACCGCTCCGGTGAAGAATGTGCTGGTCAGCGCGCTGACGAGGCTGTCGCGTGCGGCGGTGCCCGGCGCGGCGGCCGCGGCCGCGTCGTAGGTCTGCGCGGTCCAGCCCTGCGCCCGCGCCATCATCGCGGCCAGGCCCTGCCCGGCCGCGGCGGGACCGGAGTCGCCGCCGAGCTTGCCGAAGAACGCGTCGTCGCCCATCGTCTGGCGCAGGTTGGCGGCGTCTCTGAGCAGCGCGTCCGAGCGGTGCACGGCCGGGGTCGGCGCGTCCGGGTGCAGTGCCGCGATCTGACGCAGGTAGCCCTCCAGGATCGCCTGCTCCACCGACCGGGCGTCGAGCATGTGGAACGTCAGGCACAGGATCTTCTTGCCGGGCAGCCACGCGTCGGCGGAGGCGACCGGCTCGGCCAGGCCGCGGATCGCGCGAGCCTGTGGGTTGTGCTTCAGCAGCTCCCGCAGCACCGACATGAAATGCGACTTACCCGCACCGAACGAGCCATGCAGGAACTTCGCCTGCGAGCGGCCGGTGGTCACCGCATGCCCCACGGTCCGCAACGCCTCTGTGAAGTTGCCGCGCAGATCGTCGGTCACGACGTAGTTGGCGAGGTCGGCGCCCTCGGCTGCGCGGACGACGAAGTCGCCCTCGCCCACCGACGTCGGGATGCCGATCAGGTCACGCATCAGGGTCATGCGAGTTCCTCCACGCCGCGCAGCTTGATCAGGGTCGAGCGGTCGGATCCGAGGGAGCCGAGCTCGGTGTCGATGAGGCCGGAGAAGAACTTGGCCGGGGTGCCCAGGTAGCCGGGTTTGGGGTCATCGTGCCACTGCTTGAGCCACGGCTCCAGCTCGGCCAGGCCGGCGAGCAGCGGCAAGAGCCGGTCGACGGGCCAGCCGGCCTGCTGCTTGCGGTCGAGGTAGACGGTGGCTAGGGCCTGGGCCTGCTGTAGGTGGTCCCAGCCGGCCCAGCCGAGCAGTTCGGTGCCGTCCTCATCGCGGCCCATGCGGGGGTATGAGATGAAGCGCTCCTTGGGCACGTCGAGCTTGCCGCGGTTACGCCAGTAGGACGGCTTGGCGAAGTCGGCCGAGGTGTACTTCGGCGGGACCGCGATGTCGACCTTCTCGCCGGCATCCTCACGGCGCTGTAGCGACCACGTGCGCTCCCACTGGGCACGTTTACGCAGGCCAGACGGCTTGTAGCGGTCGGTGGGCAGCAACGGTACGTGCTCGTCAGCGACCAGCTTGCCTAGCGTCTTGACCAGGTCGTGGTGGTCGGTGCCGACCCACAGGTCGAGCACGGAACGGAAGTCTGCGTCGTGGCGGATGCGGTCGGCGAGCTGAGCGACCGACAGCGGTGCCGGCATGACGCCCCACAAGGCGGACGCCTCCAGCCGGTCGAGCAGCCAGTCCTCTAGCGCGGTCTTCTGGAGGTCGTCCCAGGCGGGGGTGTTCCAGCGGCGCTTGCACTCCGGACGTTCGATCAGCCCGATGTTGCGGTCGGATTCGATGATGGCGATCCGCTTCTCGACCAGCGCCCGGTAGTCGGCGGGCCAGTGCGCGGGAAGCTCGGTGATCGGCGTCGAGCCGTGCCGCTCGAACCACTGTGTCTCGGCCTCGCCCGCCTCCAGCTTGCGGGCCAGGACGATCTCGAACGCCCGCTCGCCCAGTGCCAGTTCAGGCGGGTTTGCGGCGGTCAGGTCCTCGTCAAGCAATCCGTAGAGCTGGTACACGCGCCAGTCCAGATCCTCCTGCAACGCGATCATCCGCGCCCGGAGGGAGGCGTAGTCGGCACGTGCCTCGGCCAACCGCTCCCACGTCAGCACCCTCGACTCAGCGACCGCCGCTGGGGTCACCTCAGCGAGCCGCCGTGCCAGCCCATCCAGCTCCCGACCCAGCTCCAGCGGGTACGCGGAGGGTAGGGGAAACTCCTCAAGCTTGGTTCCGGTGAACTCGTAGCGCTCCATCCAGTCTTCGGGCTGGATACCACGTCCAATGCCGCTACCTGACTTGCCCTGGCTGACCTGCTTTAGCCAGAAGCAGGCGGTCGAGCTGTTCAGCAGCCCGAGCAGCCGGAGGTGATCGTCCTTCGTCGCCTCCTCCGACAACTTGATAACCGGCGCGGAACGGTTGAAGACCTTGCCGCCCCGATCTAGCACGAAGTGATTGTGTGTAGCCACAAACGCAAATGAAATCGACAACGGCGTTCGATACCGCTCTGGTACCCATCGATACCAGGTCCACCACGGATCATCCGAGTCTGCGCGTGTTTGGCCGCCGAATCCAGTGATCGAACCGAGTGTGCGGCGGAGCGTCCACAGATGACGGCCCCAGGATACGGTTGGGTCGAAGGATAGTGGCTCAAGACTTTCGCGGTAGGGAACCAAAGCATGGTCGCCAGTCTGACAATGCCAGTCTCGCACCAGCTCGCCGATTATCAACGGCCGATGGAGTCCGTCAGGGATATACCTGCGCTTGAACCACTCTCCGGGGGCGAAGAAGGCTTCGTCCTGCCCCGGGAAGCTTGCGAACCCGATTGCACCTGCAATCTCTGACCCTAGCTTCCTGGTTGATCTGTTCAGTTGATTAAGAACCTCAGACGCTCCGCCGCCAGAAAGGCTCCAGGGGTGGGCAGCTAGTCGATCGCGGTTGGAGTCGGCGACACTGATCCAATCGGTATCAGTGCCGGGTTCGTCGATCTGCGTGACGATCGCGGTCCATACGAGGCCTTCGGATGGTTTTTCTGGCTGACCCGGCTCGCCACGCACACCTAGAACAGTGCGAATCGGGCTGCTGTAGCGCTGGCTTACGTAGCGGTTGGTGCCGATGAGGATGACGGTCGGAGTGCCGTGGCCGGGGATGTAGGCGCCAGAGGTGTCGATGACCTCGGTCAGTTCGACCTCGCCTGCGAAGTACTCGTTGATGAGCGTTTTGCCGAACTCACGTTTCATGAACGAGTTTGCGGTGATCTGCCCGACATGGCCCGCACCGTCGCCGTCCTTGTCGCCGCGCTTGGCCAGCTCGAAGAACCGTTGCGCGAACGGCACCGACAGGGCGTACTTACCAGAGCAGGCCGAGTACATATCCCGGTAGTGCTCGTTGAGGGTCTTGTCTTTGACGGTGATGTAGGGAGGGTTGCCGACGACGACGGTGTACCTGCTGGGGCGCAGGTAGTCGGCAAGCAGGTCGGCGTCTTCGGTGACGTAAGCGAAGACGGGTCGGCCTTCGAGTTCGGCGACCAGATCACCCTGATGGCCGGACCTCTCACCCCACTCGAGGAGAGAGTCACCGGTCGCGACGCGTACCAGGTAGGTGTTGTTGAGGTTGGTGCGTCCGGTTGCCCGCAGGGCGGCGACAAGCAAGCGGAAGCGGGCGATGGCGACCGCGAATGGGTTGATGTCGACTCCGGTGACCTGCTCGAGTGCCCGCTCGACAAGTGCGTCGACGGCGGTGGCGGGTTCACGTTCGCGCCATTTGGCCAGCAGTCGGTGGAACGCACCGAGCAGGAAGTGGCCGGATCCGCAGGTCGGGTCGATGACGGAGGTCTCGGCGAGGCCGAACTCCTTAAGCGCTGGCTCCAAGGTTCGGTCGAGGATGAACTCCTCGACGAACTCAGGCGTCTGCAGCAGCGCGTACGTCGAGCGGGCGTGAGCGGAAAGGTCCTGGTAGAGGTCGCCGAGGAAGCGGGTGTCGAGGGTTTCGCTGCGCAGCGAGCGGTGGCCGTCGCCGCGGCGGAAGAAGTCGGACAGGGCTTCGGCGGCGTCGGCGGAGATGTCGAATCGCCAGACCGGATTGTGATCGTCGAAGATCTTGGCGGTGGCGCGCAGGCCCCGCAGGTGGGCGAAAGCGCCATCTCGGAGCCAGTGCCGGTCGTTGTGGGCCGGGTTGGTGATCAGATACGCCTGTCGTGCCTGCAGCGCCCGCTCAACCGACGCGTCGGCTTCGGGGCCGCCGAGCCACTGCCGGTCGATGAGCCGGTTGTCCTCGCAGAACCGGACGAACACGCAGGCCAGCACCCACGCCACGGCTGCCTGGTCGAGCACGCCTTCCAGCCACGTCTCGTACGTGACCCCGACTCGCTTCGCTGCCTGCGCCTCGGTGTGCTCCTTGCGCAGCGCGGAGCTGAGCTCGCTGTCGGCCGCGACCTGGGTGCGCAGGTCGTCGACGAGGAGGCCAGCTTGTCTCTGGAGGGCTCGGGTCTCGATCACACGCAGATCCTACGGCTGGCGGCCGCCACGGCTTGTCCCATGCCGTTCCGCTTATTGGCTGGTGGCAAGGTCGGCCGCCCGGTGCTCTCGAGCACCCGGCTGGAGGTTGCCGGGCAGCCCTCACGCCGTCGATTGTCAGCGTCCGGCGCATTACGCGGACCGGGACGGCTGAGATGGCGTTAGCCGTGGTTCACGGGACTCGGACTCAGGAGTCCAACGCGTTGATCGCGGTGGCGATGAGTTGGCGGGCCGCGGCCCCGTGAACTGCCTGCTTGGAAAACATGCTGAAGGTGTCCGCGTACATGGCCACCTCGCGCGGTTGAGTGATCGTCAGGTAACCCGAGACGAGTTCCACGGCGACCTGTTCGTCGTCGTAAATGAAGAAGCCCTCGGTTGGCCATATTGCGGACCTATTGGCGTCTAGCGGGATCACCCCGACAGACACCGTGGGCAATGTGCTGATTGTCAGCAGATGGCCTAGCTGCGCCGCCATCGTATCGACTCCGCCGATACGGAAGCGCAGGACACTCTCCTCCAGGATGATGGCGAATTTGCGGTGAGGCTGGCGCACGACGTGCTGCCGCTCGATTCGCACCTGTGTGGCTGCCTCGATGTCGTCGGGCAGGTCCCGCCGGGCCATGATGGAGGTCAGCAATGCCGAGATGTAGCCGCCGGTCTGTATCGGGCCCGGTATGAGCCAGCCGGAGTAGATGCGGAATCTTCTGGTCCGCTCCCACAGCGGGTTGACGGATTCCTGAGCGAGCTTCAGCCCCGTCCGTTCCATTCGGCGCCAGTCCACGAACATGCCCTCGACGGCACGTAGCGATGCGATCAGCTCCGGGGCTTCGGCGGGTGCGCCGCAGTGCTGGCACCAGGCTTTGATGTCGTCGGGGGTGGGCGCTTGCTTGGCGTGTTCGATCTTGCTGACCTTCGACGAGTGCCAGCCGGCGAGGGCCGCGAGGCCCCGCCCGGTGAGGCCGGCATCGACGCGGATCTCACGCAGGCGGGTGCCCAGCACCTCAAGTGCCTGGGTTGCGCTCGAAGAGTACGGGGGCACGGCAGCAGTCTCGTCGTGCTGTCAGCGCGGCCGGTATTCGGTGTGCGGAGTGGCCCGCTCCCAGACTGCCTCGAACGCGGACAGACAGAGTTTGACTACGTCGGGGTCGGATACCAGTTCTGCTTCCAGCCAGTCGCCCTCGCCGCTGAAATGATTGATGAGCAGGGTCTGCTCGTCCATCAGCCAGAAGTCATTGCCGGGTAGCGCCAGGTCCGTGGCCTGTCGGCGGGGAAGCCAGCGGACGTCCTCGCCCACCGCCAGGTTCATGAAAGTGACGTCGTATTCGTAGCGGATGTACTGGCTGACGGGCTCCGAGACGATCCGCGCACGGCGTACGGCGACGCCGCGGCCGGTCAGGCCGGCGATCATCTCGCACCACTCGTTCCACCAGGACGCGCGGTTGTCCGGGTCATCGCGGTGCCCAGCGCGCCAGGCGTGCAACATCGGGTCGTCGAGCATGTACCCGTCACGCATCTCCAGGTGCAGCGCCGACCGCTGCGCCTGGCGCAGGTGCGCGTCAACCGTTGCTGCTGGCGTCACCAGGTGCCTCCTCGAAGAACTTGGTCATGTAGCGGGGGATCTCGACTACTGTCTCGTGGCCGGGGATGGCCATCTGCGCCAGCCGCTCTGGGTCCTCGACCCTCCAACCCTGTACCACGTACGTGTCGCGCTCGGTGTCGAGGTAGATCGTTGGAGAACCGCCGCTGGGGCTGTTCGGGTCCTTGCCCAGGAACTTGAGTGCCATGGTGTTGTCCCTCCGTTCAAGGCGTCGATCGCTTCGGCCAACTTTGCTCGCTTATGCGGGGAGGTCTCAATGTCTTTGCTTCAGTTTGCTTGACGGTGGTGCCGGGCCAAAGAGCCGTAATGATCTTCCTTGGTGTACGTGCCCTTGGTGTCCTCGAGAAGCGGCTGGTCGCCCCCGCGAACGGTAACCAATGAGTCTGGAGCAAACCGTCGCACATGCATTGAGCCCCGTTTTGGCTGCTCCTTAACGTCGACCCGTCGCTCACGGACGGTGATACCGAGGCATCCCTCCCGGCTCGCACCCAGGGAGTGCCCGCCGTCCGTGGGTGACGCAACCCCGCGACGGGAGGTGTACATGCACGGGACGACCTACGGCAGCGCACTGGCAGAGCCGGTGACCGAGACACGAGAAGAGGTGCTGTTCGTCAGGGCGATGAACTCCGCGCACGAGTGGGACACGTCGCTGCCAACGATCCAGCGTATTTACGAGTTCCTGCGGCAGGAGGGCTGCGATGAGCGGTAGTCCGACGAACTGGGTGACCGGCGACGGCGACATGGTGTCGATCGGCGACTACGTCGCCCTCGACCTGGACAGCGACGCGGTCGGCCGGATTGTCGCCGTCTGCGGCGATGCCACTGGACGTCCGCTGGTGCAGGTGACCGAAGGTCACCGGAGCGGCAAGCGGCTGGCCGTGTGGCCCACCCAGATGCTCCTGCGAGTTCAACGGTGAGCCCGGCCGCTCGACGGCCCGTCCGCTGCGCACGATGTCGCACTTCCTCGCACGATCACCTACTCGAAATGGAGGACCTGAATGTCGACGCAACTCGATCAGGCACAGCGCGTAGCCCTCGCGGATGACCAGGTGGCGCTTCTGATCAACGACGTCCGAGTGAAGCACCCGGACTGGAGCAGCGATTTCTGCCGGCGCGGCGTTGACCAGCTGGTCGGCTTCCTGGCGGCTTGCGGGGTGGCCTCCGAACCGCTCGCGCCGTCCGCAGCCGTGGACGAGTTCTGGCACTGCTTCATCCTGCGGACCGTCCCGTACGCCGAGTTCTGCGACCTGATCGCCGGCCGGTTCATCCACCACATCCCGGAGGACGAGCGGCCCCACGACCCTCGGCTGCCGCGTGTCGCGAATGGCAACGCCACCCGGGCACGAACGATCGAGGCCATTCTTACGGCTGGTTACGACGTCGACCCGGAGTTCTGGCCGGAGCTGAGCGCCAACTGCAACTCGAAGTGCACGCAGTGCTACCAGGGCTGCCACGACAGCCCGAAGTAGCTGGATGAGAGGCTGGGGTCATGGGAGCTGAGCACTGGACTCGGTACGCGCAGGAGCGTCCGGCCCGCAGGCTCATCAACGCTGCTGGGGCGCGCACCTGGTTCAACTGGACGCAATATCCTGACCACGGCCCCGGCCTTGAAGTCCTGAATCTGCGCCCAGGTGCGAGGGTGCTGGACCTCGGCTGCGGCAAGGGCGGCAACCTGGCCCACGTCAGCGCCACGGGCCACTGCGGCGTCGGCGTCGACCTGTCGCCGCTGCAGGTGACGCACGCTCATGAACGATGGCCCGATCTCACGGTGGTCTGCGCCGACGCGCTGGCGTACCTGGAAGAAGGCGAAGCACCATTCGAGGCCATCTACTCCGTGTTCGGCGCACTCTGGTTCGTCGACCCCGACATGTTGCTCCCGGCGATACACCGACGTCTGCGCGGCACGCTCGCGTTCTCGTATACGTTCATGAACTCCGTCGAGGGGCTACCCCGCTGGGACCTCGACCCCGAGGAGTGGACGGACCGGCTGGAGAAGCACGGATTCGCCGAGGTCGAGCTCCAGCAGATCGCTCCGCCAGACGGGGTGGACCGCGGGCAGCCGACCTTCTTGATGCGAGCGGTCAGACTGGGGTAAAACGAAGGCCCCCGGCAGCGCGCCGGGGGCCTTTCGGCGGTCTACCTCACCGGAAGCGGCTGCTCGATCCAGGTGTCCGGCAACCAGAGCGACTGGCTGGCCGGGGAGGTCAGCGGTACCTGGGCCTGGTCCAGCAGGACGGGCTCGGGCCTGCGGGCGGGCAGCAGCAGCACCCGGGCGGCGGGCCGGTTCCTGGTCGGGTCGGTGAGCTGTTGCAGCACGTTCATCTGGCCGTATCGGGCTAGGGGCGCCGCCTCGGTGATCAGCAGCGGCCGGTCGCCTTCCAGCGCGGCCGTGATCGTGGGCACGACGTGGTGCTGGAACAGCTCGCTCAGACCGCGGAAGTCGGCGTCGGCCGCCTTGCCACTATCGGCGGTGACGATCGCCTCCCACGGGAACCCGAGCGCGCCCAGCCGCTCCAGCATCACCGCGGTGACGTCGAGCTCCGCCAGGCTGTGCCGGTCCAGCAGCTTGGCACGCGCCTTAGCGAGGTTGCGCAGCGGAGCCAGCACCGCCAGGAAGCCGCGTCGCTCGACCGCGGCGGCCAGCCGCAGGTCGGCTTCGACGGCGTCGCCGGCGGTCTGTAGCGGTACGTAGTTGGTGACCACCCGTGTCGACGTCTGCTGGCTCTGCCAGGTCGGCGGCACGAAGCACTTCGAGGCGCCGTCCCAAAGCAGCGGCACCCCGCACTCCTGCACCAGCCGCTCCAGCGCAGGGCGGCCCGGCAGCGGCTGGGCCTGCGGGAAGCGGGCCTGGACCCGGTCGCGCAGCGCATCCTCGGACAACCGCTGTCCGGTGATCGCGCTTGCGGACAGCCGCAGCGCCCGCTCGGCGCTCATCCCGGACGGGTAGAGCAGGCCCTGCGCGCTGACCGCGGCCGCGCCGTTGCTGGCTACCGCGGCAAGCTGCAGCAGCCGCTGGTCGGACAGGGCAGGCATGCCGTCGGGTACGGCGACCGCGCGCAGCTCGTCGATGGCGCGCTGGCGCGGCAGCAGCGGATCCTCCGCGGCGACCTTGCCGGCGCGCTGCCCGAGTTCGACCGCGTGGTCGAGCAGGTTCGCGGCGGTGACCAGCGACGCCGGGTCGTCCGGTTCGAGGCCGACGAGCACCGTGTCGGTGCCTTTGCGGAAGCGGCGGATCGCCACGCGCGCGTCGCCGCCGCGGGCCAGCTCCGCCTCGACCGCGGCGCGGACCAGGCCGATGGCCTGCGGGAGGCGGCCGGGCCCGGTCGTGAACGAGCCCCGGGCGGCGATCAGCGCCTCGGCGAGCTCGTCGCCGCTCATCACCGCGCCGCGCGTGTCGAGCAGCGCCACGACCTCGTCGCGGACCTGGGCGAGGGCGGCGTTGTCGAGCCACAGTTTGGCGTACTTGCGCAGCAGCACCGAGATCTGCGGCTGGGTCTGGCCGGTGCCGCGGGCCGCCTCGGCCTGGGCGGGCCAGCGCAGGTACGCCCCGTCGGGGGTGGCGCTCTGGCCGAGCAGCACCCGCATCGGGCCGCGGTCCTTGTCGACGGCGTCGGCGAGCAGGGTCGCGCAGACCGCCTCGATGCCCTGCGCGACCGGCTTGTCGACGGTGACCGGCGGCGGGGTGGGCGTGGTGCCGAACTGCTGCTGGAGAGTGCGGGTGACCGCGCGGATCTCCTTGCGGGTGGCGTCGGGCACGCCCTGGGCGCGGGTCAGGTCGGAGGGCTTGTAGTCGAGCAGCTCGCCGACGGTGTGCACACCGAGGCGTTCGAGCGCGGACCGGGCGCGCACCGTGAGCTCGGTCGCGTCGAGCGGCGTCTCCCGGGTGATCGCGGCCGGGCCGACGACCGGTGTGGTGGGCAGCTTCGGGATGTCGCGGAAGATCGCCCGCCAGGCGTCGGCCATCTCCTCGACGGTGTCGAACCGCTGGGCGGCCTCGCGGGCCAGCGCCTTGGCGAAGAAGTTGATCAGCCGGTCGGCGATCGCCGCCTCGAACGCGCTCGGCTCGAGCGTCACCTCGTCGTCGATGGCGGCCGGGTTGGCGTTGTCGCCCCACCGGGGCAGCTGCCCGGTCGACATCTCGTACAGCGTCACCGCGGCGGAGAACCGCTCGGCCGACGCGTCGTAGCGTGCCCGCTTGCCGCCGAGGAACGGGTCCAGGTACGGGGGAGTGCCCGCCGTGAGCTGGTCGGCCGGGGCCGAGGCCAGGGAGAAGTCGAACGCGCACAGGTGCAGCTGCTTGTCCTTGGCGCGGGGCCGGGCCGCGAGGTTTGCGGGCTTCAGGTCGCGGTGCCACACACCCTGGCTGTCGAGGTACGTGAGGATGTCGAGCAGGTCGCGGCCGTAGCGTTCCAGCATCTCCAGCGCGAGCCGCCCGCCCTGCAGCTCCTCGGCCAGGGTGCGGGGGCCGGCGCTCTCCAGCAGCAGCGCGGTGCGCCCGCCGACCGTGACCGGCCCTTCGACCAGCGACGCGATGTGGGCGTACTTCAGCTTGCCGAGGCTCTCGGCCTCGGCGGCCAGCCGGTCGGCGTGCTGCTCATCGCGGGCGACCTTGAGCACCAGCTCCTGCCGCTTGTCGCCCTCGCCCCGCGAGACCAGCAGCGCGGTCGCGGTCGCGCCGGACCCGAGGCGCCGGATCACGGTCAGCCCGCCGTCGAGCACGTCGTGCTTGGCGGCCGACAGCGGGTCGGTGACCGGCTCCGGCTCCGGAGCGGTGATCTCCTCCCACACCTCTTCGAGCTTGCGGCGGAACTCGCCGACGCTGCGCAGCCGCTGGCCGGGATCGCCGTGGGTGGCGTCGTAGACGAGGGTGACCAGCGAGTCCGGCATGCCGTCGGCGACCGCGGCCAGGTTCAGGCCCTTGTTGCGGACCGCGGCCAGCAGCTCCTCCGCGGTCTCCGCGGGCGGGTTGCCGGCGAAGATGCGGTACGCCGTGGCGCCCAGCCCGAACACGTCGAGCAGCACCCCGGAGGCCTGCGCGCTGGTGGTGCTCTCCGGTGCCTGGTAGCGGCGCACCTCGTCGTCGAAGAACAGCTCCAGCCCGGCACCGTCGCTGGTCGAGCTCAACCGGGTGACCTGCGTCGCACCGGCGATGCTGCCGCCGGTCTGCCAGTCGATGACCGACAGGTGGGGGCGTGACTGCTCGGGCCTGGCCACCATGACGGCGCGCGGGTGCAGGGCGCGGTGCGACAGCCGCCGCGAGTGCGCGTACTCGACGATCTCGGCGAGGTCCTGCACCAGGTCGAGCTTCTGGGCCAGCGTCAGCTTTCGCTCGCGCTGCACCAGCCACTGGTCCAGGCGAATCGAGTCGGGTGTGTGGTCGAACACCACCGCTGGGCCGAAGGCGTGGTCGACGAGGTCCACAGGGTGGCTGATGCCCGGGTGGTTGATGCCCTGCAGCAGCCGGAACTCGCGGTCGGCGGCCCGGCGGATGACCGGCACGTCCTCCTCGGCGGCGCGGCTGGTGAGGTAGAACCGCACCCGGCGTACGACGCTGGTGTTCATCGAGTGCCCGGCGAGGAAGTCCTGCCAGCCCACCCCCTCGGCGAACGGCTGCGGGTGCAGGATCAGCTGGCCGATACGCCGGTCGGCGACCGACGGGCGGATCTTCGCGCCCTTGACCAGCTCGATGATCTGGCGGCCGCGCTGCGGGTCGATGAGCGCCTGCTGCTTCACCGGGCTGGCCAGCAGAAACGCCTTCAAGCTGTCGAGGCCCGAGGCGTTGCCGTCCAGGCCGTAGACGCCCTGCCTGCCCAGCTCGTCGAGTCTGGTCCGCAGGTCGCGGGCGTGCAGGAACACCGCGGTGCCGACGAACGGGGCCAGCGCCTCCTTGCCCTGCTTGCGGGCGTAAAACCGGATCAGGCCTGCCAGGCGCTTGGCCTTGCGGTTGGCCAGGATGTACGGGCTGTCCTCGGGGGTGAGCCGGCCGTTCGGCATGCGGCGTACCCACTGGGTGCCGCTGCCGGAGATGTCGCCCTGCCAGTGCTTGAGCTCGAGTACGTACAGGCCGCTAGGGGTCAGGACCAGCGCGTCGACCTCGTTGATCGAACCGTCGGTCCCGACGAACTCGACGTTGGCCCAGACATGGAACGGGTCGGCATCGGGCAGGTAGGAGGCCAGCTCGCGCAGGCCGTCCCGCTCGTGCGGGAAGGGGCTGGGGTTCATCTGCTCCCAGCGAGGTGAATCCTCGCGCACCGCCGACCCTCCCGTAGTCACCTTGACGAGGTGGTCCTTCGGGATGTCCTGCCCGCAAGCGACCGTTCACGCAGATCCTAAGGTGCCGCCCGCTGGCGTGCAGGAGCGCGGCGTGCGCACGGCGCGAATAGGGCGGGAAGGCTCATGGGCGCTCGCCGAAACGGGAAGATGATCGACTGAACGGACCGCAGAGCAGGGTACGACCCGCTGATCCGCGGACAACCGCCACGCCCGTGGTTCTTCGTTTCCAGAATCGGCCCGTTGCTGCCGTCAGCGGCAAGCAGTGCGTTGGTCATCCCTAGGACTTGAAGGCAGCCGACCCCATCGTCGCTTCGGACGACGAAGGCCTCGACCACCACCACCGGAGCTGTCGAGTTCCAGGCCGAGGGACATGACCAGATCGCCCGGGTCGGCCTGAGCTGCGATCTCGTCCAGCCGGTCCAGCGGGAGGTCGGCGAGCACGGCGCAGCATTCGGCCAGATGCGCGGCGACCTCGTCGGGTGTGCCTGAGGCGGTGAACGAGGTGTCGACGAACGTGGTGTGCTGGTCGGCTTCGGTGCTGATCTCGTCGAGCACCAGTAGCTGCACCAGGTGGTTGAGGCCGATCCGGTCCACGCCCTCGTCGCGGGTGCCGACACCGAAGACCAGCGACGCGTGCACGTCCTCCGAGACGTCCTGCCAGGAGACGGTCACCCCGTCGAGCTCAACCCGATGCAGGGCGCGCAGCCTACGTATCCCGATCAGCCACCGGCATCAAGGGCTGCTCGCGGCAGCGTCTCCGCCGTAAGGCGAGGACTCTGGGGCGCCCATGATCGCGGCGCATCCGGAAAACCGGAGGTTGAAAGCCGGAGCGCCTGCGATGATGCCGTGCTGTGACGTCTATTGAGTTGGTGCTGGCCCGGACGGTGCTTCGCGGCCTGCTGCCGTATCCCGACCTGGTGCGTCGCATCCGTGTCCGGCGTAGTGCCCGAGCCCTTGCCACCCGTGCCCTCTGGCCGCGGGCCGAAGCGTCAGTCACCGGCGAAGACTACGCACGGCTGGCGCTGCTGAGGCTGCTGTCACTGCAGCGCGAGACGCGCCGGGCGGTTCAGACTCGTCAGCGGGAATCCGCAGCGCTGCTCGCGCGTACCGCTGTGGAGACGTGCATCCTCGGGCTTTGGTGCTTGCATGTTCCGGACGCCGTCGGCAGGCTACGCGCGTCCGAGATCAGGGTCGCGCCAGCGATGCTGACGTTCCTGTCGAGCGTTGGTGTCATCCCCGACGCGCTGATCCGGCAGTCAGTGATGGCTCTCGGTGAACCGGGGAAGCTACCCGATGTAAGGTCCATGACCGAACAGATCGACTCCAAGACCGGCAGCACGCTGGCGATTTACCTGTACGACCTGGCGTACCGGCCAGCATCGCACTATTTCACACACGCGACCAGCTCGGCGCTGTTGCGGCATGTTACCGCTGAGTATCGCTATTCCGTCAGGCCTGCGAGGTCGTGGGTCCGCCGTTCACCGGTGCGGCTGGCCGACGCCTGCGTAGGTCTGCTGGCAGCGGCTGTTGCGAACAGCCGAGCGGTGCCCGCTGAGCTGTTTCTGCGGTACGGCGAGCGCCACGCTGAGCGTGTGCTGCCTCCCCTGTTGGCGATCGTCGGCAGGGGCATCGCGCGGAAACTCGGTGTCTCTGAGCTCGTAGCCACGCTGAAGGAGGCCAAGGCGACGCGCGACTATCTGTCTCGCGTGGTGCATGACGTGGAACCTGAGGAACGCGAAGCACGCCTGAGGTCGATGTACGACACGCTGATCGCGCGGCTAAACTTCGACGACCTACCGCCGGGCGCCATGGAGCCCATCGTCGATTACTTCGTCGCGAAGGTCCTCGGCGAGTGGGAGGCCGAGCGCACGAGCCGGCTCTCCCGGCAGACTGTCACTGCCGAACCTGACGAGGCGTAGTCCTCGTCACGGTGCGCTGGTGCCCGTAGCGTGGTCGAGGCGACGGGTGGGTTCAGCCGGGGGATCACGCCTTGTCCGCGCGGTCGACGGCACGTCTGGCCCGTTGCAGCACTGCAGGCTGGTCGGTGGCGTCCGGTCGTCTCTCGAAGGTCAGCGTAGGATCTCCAGGTGACTGGCGGTGGGGCGGCGACCAATTCGGGCATCGACTTTCAGCATCGCGTCGGCGCCCTTGCTCTGGTGGCGATGCTGACTGATCTTGCGGACTTGGATCTGGTCGGTCTTGGCGAAGCGGGCGAAACTCCGACTCAGGTTCGGTTCGAGACGGCCGACGAGGTGGACGACCTCGTCGTTGTCGTAGGCGAGGCCCGCCTTCTGGTGCAGGCCAAGAATACGATCTCCCTGTCCGCTGGCGAAGACTCCGAGTTTGCGAAGGTGGTTCGCCAGTTCGTACAACAGTTCTGTCGAGGTGCCCGTAACGAACGCTATGTGTTGGCGGTCTCCTCTGGCGCATCCGGCAAGATCCGGGTGGACTTCAAGAAGCTATGCGAGTCATATCGGCTGAACGAAAGTGGCGTTCAGGACAATCCCCTGACCGACAACGAGCGCGAGGTCCTCGCCGCCGTTAACGCACACATCGATCGCGAGTTCAACAGTGCGACCGGTTCTGACTGTGACCCCCTCGTCCGTGCCGCCATACTCAGGCGCATCCATGTGCAGTCGTTCGACGTGGTCGAGGGAGGAGCGAACGAGCGCCTTGCACTCGTTGCGCTTGCTCCGATTGCCGCCACCGACCCCAGGCTCCTGTGGCGCAATCTCATCGCCATCTGCCTCGGCCTGTCCCGGGGGCGGCTGTCGATCGACGCGAGCGGATTGAGGGAGCGAGTTAAAGCGCTGCTCGTTCCTCCGACGGCTAGACACCTTTCGCGGTCAGGGTCTGGTCGGGGCTGGTGGAGATAGACCCGTTCCAGCGAAATAGCCGTCGATGAGGTTCTGTCGGTACTGCATGCGCTTGAGGCGGTTCTTCACCGCCTCAAGCAGGGCACCCGCAGTGCGGGCGGGCAGGTTGGCCAGGCCGCGCTTCATCGCCGACCAGACCTTTTCGACAGGGTTGAGCTCCGGCGCGTACGCGGGCAGCGCGTAGACGCGCAGCCACGGCCTGGCGGCGACCAGCGCCCGCATCTTCACCGACCGGTGCGTGCTCAACCCGTCCCAGACCAGTACGATCGGCGCACGCAACTGCTGATGGGCGGCATCCAGCAGACTGGCGAAGTCGGGTTCGCGAAACCCTTTGGGCTCGCCTTTGCGGCCGCGGTGCAGCATCGTCCGATAGATCAACCGGCTGCGTTCGCCCGGCCGGTAGCAGACCATGCCGGCCACCGACACCCGCACACCGCCGGCCGCGGTCACCGACACCACCGGAGTGTGGCCGCGCGGAGCCCAGGTAGCGGCCTTGGCCGGCCGCAGCGTCTGCCCGCACTCGTCGGCGAAGCAGATCCAGGCGTTCAACCGACGCGCGACTCTTTTAGCCCAGGCCACCGGTAGCGCCGCCAGTGCGCGACGGCCTGCTCGTCACGCTCTGCGGCCCGGTGGACGGGCAGCTGCGAGGTGTAGCCCAGGCGCTGCATCGCCTGCCACGTCGTGGTCAGGCCCACCCGCACATGGAACATGGACCCGATCAACGTGGCCACCCGCGCCAGAGTCCACCGCTGGTCCTGGCCGTACCCGGCCGTCGCCGGCCCCTGCTCCAGCCGTGCCCGCAACCGTTCCAGCTGCTCATCCGACAGCATCGGATCCGGACCTGAGGGGCCCCGCGACGCCAGAGCCCGCACGCCACCGGCGACCCAGGCCCGCCGCCACTGGTAGGCCGACTTCGTCGACACCTCCAGCGCCGCGGCGACCTCAACCGCGCCGACACCCTGCGCAAACAGCTCAGCCGCACGCCCACGCAGCCGCTCACGCCTGGCCCGGCCAGCCGCGTCCATTCCACCACCATCGCCGTACCGCATGCCACCAGCACACCCGACCACCGACGACAGCCGCGATCACCCGAAAGCCTCAAAGTGGACTCGGACCAGACCCCCACTGCGAAAAGTGTCTAGTTCGGTCGGTTCCCATGATACTGCTGAGTCCAGCCTTGAGGTTTCCGTTGAGGGTGGGCTGTCAATGGGCAGGGAAGTCCTTCTCGTCCGTGACGATGAGAACCGGCTGCTGCTCGTCGAACTTCGTCGGTTCGCCGAGGACGGTACGAAGTTCGTCAGGTTTGCGCACGGTTACGTCGAACTCGCCGACGGAGCCCGTTGGCGGCTGCTCAGGCGGACCTCCACCATCGCCGGCATGACTCGCGAGATCACCAGTGGTGAACTGGTCGACGAAGGCACCGAATTGATCATGGTGCCTGGAGATTTCGATGACCTCGAGAACGAACCAGCAGCGCTGGCGCACGCCGAAGCGGCCCGTCGTCGAATCGAGGAAGGCGGCGACCTTCTTACCTGCCTCGTGTGCGGGCGTCAGATCTCGGAGCACCTGTCGTACGCCATTGAAATCGACGATGACTCACATCCGTACGAAGTTGGTGCGGTCCATCGGGGCTGCCTGCGGCCGACACATCGCGTGTTGGGGAGGTTGGGCAACGATGTGTTCAACGCTAACCCGCTGTTGTTCGACTTCGATTTCAAGACTTGGGTCAACAGCCTCAGGAGCGGACAGGGCCTGTTCAACTCCGTGCGGGAGTCGGGACGCACGGGCGTGATCACGATCCAATGGAACCCCGATAACGCTTCCTTCACGACAGGTGCCTACGGCGTCGCTTACGAGACCGACGACGGAACGACTCATTACGTGCGAGCCCGCGGCAAGGTCCAGCGAATGTCCAGATCGCTGGCCGAGCGCGCTGCGGAGGAGATGAACCAAGCGATCGATCAGGGGCGCGCGGCCGGAGATCCGTGGTGTTCGAACAGCCACGGGTTCGCACCCTACTCCGTGATGGTCACATCCCAGAATCCGAATCCGCCGAGGGTCACCATGGCCTCGGCACGGGAACTCACGCGTGCTACTGTCTCCGCCCATAATGCGGTCGAGAACTACTACGCTCCACTGTTCTACCTGACAGATCGGGAATCGGGCCAGACGTTCGCCCTTGCAGACGCCGTCCTGCTTCTTTCGGATCCCCTGAGGCTAGGCGAACTCCTGGGAAACTGGAAACACGCGGAGATCGTCTTTCCGCCGTATTCCACCGTGATCATTGCGGATGACCGCGACTTCGATCTCTTCATGCGCGAAATCCGACAGGAGTCAATGATCGCCCTTGTAGACCCAGTCTTCGACACCAAGGGGAATCTGGTCGGGGGCTTCAGGATTGTGAGCATCCACGAGACTGTCGCCCGCGCGGTCGAGGCGGTTCGAACCTCATAGTCGCTGAGAGTGTTCTGACGCAGCTTGACCGGCGGGTTACGGGGGAACCTCGCGCCCGCAACTGCGGCAGGCCCTGGCCGAAGCGCTCACGACGGTCTGTGCGACCAGCCGTAGTCGCCGTGATACGAGAAGCCGCTCTCTCAACAGCACCCGACCCAATAACCGGCAAGATCCACCATCAGCACGCGGAGCCAGTTCAGCCGTCGCATGTTGCGGTGCCCGAATATGCCGACCTCGGGCCAGGCCTGGTTGTCACGTAGGCGGCGGGTGCCGGGATTGAGTTCGGCTGGCTCGGTCAGGTGGAGCCTGGCGCGGCTGCTGTGGTGCTCAATGAGCGGGCCGAGGTGCTGCTGTTGTGGCGGCATCGATTCATCACCAACACCTGGGCGTACGAGATTCCCACCGGCCAGATCAACCTGGGTGAGGAGTCGGCCGCGGCGGCGGCGCGAGAGTTCGAGGAGGAGACCGGATGGCGGTGCGGCACATTGCAACCGCTGGTGTATCTGCAGCCGTCCAACGGACTGATGACCTCCGAGCACTATGTCTTTTTGGGCGAGGGCGCATCGTTGATCGGCCCGGCTGCTGAAGGTTCGAGTCCGAGAGCTTTGAGTGGGTACCGCTACGGCGGGTTCCATCGCTGGTCGCCGAGCGTCGAATATTGGGTAGCACATCGATCGCGGCGTTGCTCGACGCACTCGCACTTGGATCATTCCTCGGCTGCTGAGTCGCGCTAGGTTGTGTCTCGTGGATCTGCGAGTAGTGAGCTGGTATCGCATATGTCGTGACCGGACGGTCCGAGCTGACCGACGCTGAGTGGGAGCTGCTGAAGCCCTGCAGGCCCTGGCCGACGAGCGGGGCGACCTCCTGTGGCTGTCGGCGGGACTGCCCGGCGCCACCCACGACCTGAGCACGGCACGCCGCCACGACATCATGGCCGTCGCCGGCCGTCACCGTGTACTGCTGTGGGCCGACAAGGGCTACATCGGCGCAGGCATTGAGGATGATGCGCAGGCGCGGCGAACTTCGCGTTGTCAAAGCGCTACGCGATGGCACATTGACATGACGGGCTGCTTGATCTCAAGCCGCAGGGAACTACGTGACTAGCGCGGCGAATCCGCGACGATCGGCGTCAATCAGCTGGCTGCGCCAGCGGGCGAGCGGGCTTGCTCATATGACGTCGCCCGATGTGCTGATACGCGTTACCCTTGCAAGCTGTCAATGGGCGGGCTCGGGGATTGAGACCGGGCCGCGTTGCGGTGACTACGCCGACCGGTGCGAGCTGTCTCCAACCGGATGTGGGCTCGATGCCATTTGGGCTACAAGATCGTCCGGACGTCCCATGACCCCAAATGATCATCCTGCCAGAATCGGCCGGGCTCCGGGCACCTGCCCGGACAAGGCACGAGGGCGGGGGAGCGGGAGTGACGAAGAAGGTCCCGGTCTGGCTATGGATGATCGGCGCTCCGGTGCTGCTCGGGCTGGCCATGAGCTTCGGCGTCATAATCGCCGTCGGATGGGCTCTGCGGATCCTCCTGACCTGGCTGACCCATCGCGGTACCCCGAGCCAGCCGCCCGCCGGCCGGATGGTTGCCGCGGTTGGCGTACTCATGGCGTCGGTGATGCTGTGCTGCGGCGCTGTCACAGCCGGTGTCCTGCGCGACGGGACCGGCGCACCGATCGCCCCCGCCCGACCTGCCGCCGCGGCCCCGTCCCCGACCGCGTCGCCGACCGTCGCGATCGAGATGCCGTACTTGACGGGCACCGACCTCGCCGACGCCCGCTCCGCGCTGTTCGAGCTCGGGCTGCGCTCCCAGGACGTGGATCAATCACCGCGCGGCCGTGCCGTGTACGCGACGCGCAACTGGACCGTCGTGGCGACCGATCCACCGGCGGGTACCCGGGTTCCCGCCAAGACGCGGGTCAGCCTGTTCGTGCTCAAGGACGCCGAAGCGGCCTGGTTCGCCGCCCACCCGGTGATGCCCGCCCTGCCGAAGAAGACCGAGGCTTACCGGCTCACCCGTAAGGGCGGCATGCTCGACGGGATGGGCGAACTCGTCCTGTTCCGTTACGCCAAAGGCAAAGCCCCCAAGGACGCGGGGGTGCCCTACGACCGCTTGCGCGGAGTGGAACCGGCAGACGAAGCCGGTGCCCGCGCCGGGTTGAAGCACGCCTTCGAGTACGGTTCGCTCGTCGCCGGGAGCATCCCGGCCGTGGGACAGCCGGTGCGAGTCGGCAGGCTGCTCGTCGTGCTGGTCACACCGGAACCCCGGGACCAGGTTGATGGCTCCGGCGAGCTGTGGATACCTCCGGCGCCTGACGATGACGACGATGACATCGACGTGCCGGACTGGCTTTGCCCGACCCGCTTCTGCTGACGGTCGACAATCCCCTCGTGATCGCCTTGACGTCCGATCGACGGGCGTGAGGCACATGGGCGTGTCCGCCTCCGCAGAGACGGACACCCCCACCTGCCCGGAGGGACGCCGGGTCACGCTGATCGGATGCAGGCCATCACCGTGCGGCTTTGCGCTCGGATGCGCACGGCCGGCAGTGCCCGGCCAGCTCACCGACGTGCAAAGGGCACCGCGATGCACCGCTGCCCGCGCGATGCAGTCCGGCGCTGTTCCGAGACGGCGGCCGGATCTGTGGACCACGCGGACACGCAATTGATTCTTGATGGTTCAAGGACGGTTTGTGCGAAGCCTGGTTCACCCCGTCCGGTACGGGACTTCGCCCCGTCGGGTACCGGGCTTCACCCCGTTGCGCGGGTGGCGCGTAGCGTGCTTCACCCCGGCTGTGGACAACGCCGCCAGACCGTCGTGCAGGGCGGCCGGACCGTGCGTCGCCGTCGAGCCCGCCCGGGAGGGCTCTGCGGCGTTCGAGGGCGAGGTCCCAGACGGCGGGCCGGCGGTCAGCGGGCAGGAAGGCGGTGTGGCGCTGGTCGCCTCGCCGGATCAGGCCGAGCCGGGCCAGGGCGGCGAGGTCGTTCTGGACGGCGCGTACGGATTTGCGGGCGTAGAACGCCAGCCGTTGGTATGACGGGAACGCGGCGCGGCCGTCGGCGTGGGCGTGGTTGGCAAGGCCGATCAGCACCGCCAGGCACGATGCCGGCACGTCGGGTGCGTCATTGAGCGCCCAGCTCACCGCTTCGACACTCATCGGGTACCGCCGCCGTCGTGCGCGATTTAGACGGCCGTGTCGAGCGGGCCGCGGGACCGGCTGTCGATGACGGCGGTGCTGTGTGGGGGCAGCCAGCGGCGGTAGATCAGCAGGTCTGCGCGCGGCCCACGGCACGAGGCCTGCTCGTGAGGCAGTTCGTCGAGTTCGTCCTCGTCAAGGTGGTAGCTGAATCGGTCGATCCCGTCGGCGGCGGCGTCCGTGATGACGATGTGCTGGCAGCAGACCAGACCCACGCCGTCCGCGGCCTGCCGCAGCCGGGCGGGCTCGCCACGGGGACCCGGCCGGTGGGCTAGCGTGTGCGGCCGTGACCACTGACAGTTGGCTGGCGGACACCCGGACCTCGTACGACACCGTCGCGGCGAGCTACACGGAGCTGCTCCGCGACGGGCTGGTGGCCCAGCCGTACCTGCGCGCGGCGCTGGCGCTGTTCGCCGAGCAGGTCCGCACCGCGGGCGGCGGCCCGGTCGCCGATGTGGGCTGCGGACCCGGACATGTCACCGCCCACCTGCACGGGCTCGGTGCCGACGCCTTCGGCATCGACCTGTCACCCGCGATGATCGAGGCGGCCCGGCGGGAACACCCCGGGATCCGGTTCGAGGTGGGCTCGATGACGGACCTCGACCTGCCCGACGCCTCCGTCGCCGGTCTGCTCGCCTTCTGGTCGCTGATCCACCTCCCGGCCGAGGTGGTGCCGGCGGTTTTCGCGCAGTTCCGGCGGGTCATGCGAGCAGGCGCGCCGCTGCTGATCGGCTTCCACCTCGGCGATGAGACGCGGCTGAAGACCGAGGGGTACGGCGGCCATCCGATGCGGGTCCACGTGCATCACCGCCGCCCCGACCGGGTGTCCGGGTGGCTGCGCGAGGCAGGGTTCACCATCGAGGCCGAGATGTCGATCAACCTCGACCGTACGCTGCCCGGCGCGGTCGTGTTCGGACGGGCATGAGCGTGCCCCGCCGGGACCCGTGCCGGTCGATTGTCGCCGAAGTCTGCAGAAAGCTGAGCTGCCGCGCGTTGTCGCGGCTGGCTACCGTCCATTTATGACCGTCTTCGAGCGTGCCCCCTACGTCGCGACCATCAACGGCGAGGTGTTCCGCTGCCTCGTCTGCGAGGGCGGCCTGTTCACCAGCCGCACGATCAAGCTGAACACCGCGGGCATGGAGTTCCTGGACCTCGCCTGGGCCAACAAGTCGTCGCTGGGCGTGATCTGCACGAACTGCGGCTACGTGCACGAGTTCCTCGGCGATGCCATCCAGCTGTGGGACTCCGCGTCCGGGATGCGGGTTTGACGGGTCGGCAGGATCTGTCGGGTCGCCTCCGCCTGCCCTCGAGTGGCGCCGGGCGTGCGGCGTCGGGGTCGTCACGCTCCCGGACCCGTCACCTCCACTTCGCGGTCGTGCTGGTCTGCTGTGACCGAGATGAGGCGGAGCAGTTCGGCGTCGGTGCCGATGGCGGCACGGTGCTCTGGGTGCGCGATGTAGTGCCGGATCGCCGCGGTGAGGAACGGGTAGTCGAGATCGAAGCCACGAGGGATCGTCTCGGTCCGCTTCCGGCCGTACGGGCCGATCAGGGTCAGCCGCACGCCCCGGCTCGCCCGCGGCCCGTCCACCACGAGTTCGGCGTCGACGATGCCGTCCCAGGACGCCGCGGGAAAGCCGACCCCGCGGCAGTCCAGCCCGGCGGGGGAGAGCACGAGCCGGGGCGCGACGACGGCGCCGATGACCCAGAGCATGCTCAGCATCGCGGCCTCGAAGAGCGACAGGACGGCGTCGAGCGGGCCGGAAGCGGCGAGCAGGGCGATGAGCTTCGGCCCGGCCAGATGGCCGCTGGTAAGGAACATCGCGGCGATCGGCCGCCACGGCCGGTTCGTGAACGAGTCCGCCGTGACGGAGAACCCGGCAGGGCGCCGTGCCCGCATACGCTCGGCCACCAGCCAGTAGATGAGCACGGCCGTCAGTGGGACCAGCAGGAACACGAAGAATCCGGCGGCCTGCCACAGCGGTTCGGCGACGGCGAACAGCGCGGCGCCCAGCAGCCAGCAGGCGGCTGCCGTGAGGACCTGCTTGCGGACCAGGCGGCGGGGCATGGGGCACACGATAGCCATTTCGGTGCCGCCCCCACGGGACGGCAGTTGATCTGTACCCTCGCGCCATGCTTGATCAAGGATCGGTCCCGCAGCCGGAAACCGTGCGCCCGGCTCGGCGGGCACGGACGCTCGCCACAGTGGCGGTAGTGCTGGCGTTCGCCGTGGGCGCCGGCACGGCGTGGCTGCTGTCGGGCGGCCTCCGTCCGCCAGGTGGATCCGGCGAGCAGGCGCGCGAGCGGTGCCGGGACGCCGTGGGGCAGCGGGTCGCCGAGGAGAGCACGGGACCGACGGGCTCGCGGTTCGAGGACGGCTATGTCGTCGGGGCCGGCGACACGAGCACGCCCGCCGCGATGGTCAGCGGCACGGTGACGGTCACGGGCGCGGACGGCGATGTGGCCGCCGAATACAGCTACTCCTGCCGGCTGTCTGGCTACCGCGACGGCTCGTGGGGCGCGCTGTTGTGGCACGCGGCGAGAATGCCGGACCGCGCGGGTTAGCGGCCGGTTCGGGGAGCGAGCTCAGCTGAGGCGGGTGTCGGGCACCTGGCGCAGGTACTCGGCGACGTGTTTGTTGTGGGAGCGGGCCTGCGCGGCCTTCTGCCCGGCGGTCCGGCCCTCCTCGACCGAGGGGTCGAGGCGCACCGAGCTGCGCACCTCGGACATGTTTCGGTACAGCTCGGGCGGCAGGGTCCGGGCGAGCCTCAGTACACCGCCGTCGCTGGTGTATTCCTCCACATGTGCGAGGATCGTGTCCTTATCTGCCGGAAAGTCGATGTCGCGCAGCGCTTCCTGCATCTGCGCCCAATCCTGGTTCTGCATAACTTCGACTGTGCCGCGCACCGGGCGGTCCCCACGCGCGAATCGGCGAAAAACCCAGCTCGGTCTCGCCGTCCCGTGGGTTGATCGGCGTTCCGTGTCAGAACCTAAGGTCTGACCGCACTTTCTGACACGAGATCGCGATCATGCCCGGCGATGCCCGGCGATGGCGGGGCCGGCCCGGGTCTGGCCGGATGGCACTGGGGGAGTGCCGGTCGGCTGCCTAGCGTCGCGGCCATGTCGATGCAATGGTTGGCGCGCTTCGGCGCGGTGTGCGGTGTGATTCTGGGGCTCTCGCTGGGCGTGCCGGGGGCGGTGGAGACGTTCACGGGGGAGACGGCCGTGACGAGCTTCGTGGTCGGGCTCGGGGCGGCGTTCGGGGCGCCCGCGCTGCTGGCGTTCCAGCTGCGGCAGGCCGAGGCGGCGGGGCGGTTCGGGGCGGTCGCGTTCGCGGTGAACCTGATCGGGCTGGGGCTGTTCACCGGGGTGGCGTTCGCGCTGAACCTGGTGGTGTTCTTCCTCGACCCGGCCGTCGCGGAGGAGGTGCTGGCCGGGCCGACGCGCCTGGCGGTGCTGGGCAGCGCCCTGGTGTTCGTGATCGGCACCGTCCTCTTCGGTGTGTCCATGGCCCGGTCGGGGGTGCTGCCGAGGATTCCGGCGTGGGGGTATGCGAGCACGCTGACCGCCCTGGCGCTGCTCGCCGCGCAGCCGGACTCGTGGTTCACCAGCCTCGTGCACGTGCTCGCGTGCGGGTCGGTGGTGTGGCTGTCGCTTTCGGTCTGGCCCGTACCCTCGAGGCCGTGAACGCAGACCGACCCGTGCCGTGGGTGTCGCCGGTGCTGTACGCGTCCGTGCTGGCCGCCGGGCTCTACGCGGGCCTGGCCGGGCTCGGCGACACCCACCTGCCCGTCTTCGCCGCCGGGCTGGCCGCGCTGTTCGTGCTGGAGTTCGTCCGCCGGGAGCTGCTCGCCCTGCTCGCCCGGACGGCGCTGTTCGTGGTGGTGGCGCTGGCCGACGGCTCGGGACTGTCCCGGGCGCTGTTCGTGCTGGTGCCGTTCACGGCGTACTTCACGTTCGGGCGTACCATCGCGATCGTCCTGGCGGTGGCCTGCGTCGCGGGCGTGGCGGTGGCGTTCCAGGTGGCCGCGCCGGGCTGGACGGCCGACGTGGCACGGGTGTCGGACCTGCTGATGTTCGCGCTGGGGCTGGCGCTGGCCATCGCGATGGCGTCGGCGGCGGTGGAGGAGCGCCGGGGCCGCGCACGGATCGCCGAGCTGTCGGCCGCGGCCGAGCGGCAGCGGCTGGCCCGCGACATCCACGACGACCTGGGACACCACCTGACCGCGGTGATCGTGCTGCTGGAGCAGGCCGAGGCGTTCCGCGAGCGGGATCCCGACGCGGCGCGGCGGGCCCTGGCCGAGGCCACCGGCTCGGCCCGGCGGGCGCTGGACGACGTACGCCGGTCGGTGCGCACCTGGCACTTCCACCTCGGCAGCGCGCTGCGCGAGCTGTGCACGGGCGCGGTGGTGCTGCGGCTGTCCGGGGACGAGAGCCGCTACGGCGAACCCGCGCTGCGGGCGCTGTTCCACGCCGCGCAGGAGGGCATCACCAACGCCCGCCGGCATGCCGGGGCCGGTGCCGTCGAGGTGCACGCCGAGCTGGGCGAGGACCGTGCGCTGCTCACCGTCACCGACGACGGGCCCGGGTTCGACGGCGGGCGGGAGGGCTTCGGGCTGCGCGGCATGCGGGAACGGGTGCGGGCCGCCGGGGGACAGGTCGTGGTGCGCAGCGCGGGCGCGCGGGGCACCCGCCTGGAGGTGGTGGTGCCGCGGTGACGACACGGGTGGTGGTCGTCGACGACCAGCGGCTGATCCGGGAGGGCATCGCGTCGCTGCTGGGCCTGCAAGACGGCGTCGAGGTCGTCGGCACCGCCGGGGACGGGCGCGAAGCCGTCGAGGTGGCGCTGCGCACCGGCCCGGACGTGGTGCTGATGGACGTGCGGATGCCGGTCATGGACGGGGTCGAGGCGGTGGCGGTGCTGCGGGCCGAGCTGCCGGCGTGCCGGGTGGTGATGCTGACGACGTTCGACGACCAGGACTACGTGGTGCGCGCGATGCAGGCGGGCGCGGCCGGATACCTGCTGAAGGATCTGCCGTCGCGGGAGCTGGCGGCGGCGGTGCGGCTCGCGCACGCGGGGGTGCTGCCGCTGGACCCGGCCGTGGCGGCCCGGCTGACCGCGGCGGTGCCGCAGCGGCGGCCGGGGGTGCCGCTGAGCGCCCGGGAGACCGACATCCTGCGGCTGGTCGCGCAGGGTATGACCAACCGGGAGATCGGGCGGCGGCTGCACCTGAGCGAGGGCACGGTGAAGAACCACCTGTCGCGGCTGCTCGAACGGCTCGGGCTGCGCGATCGCACACAGGCCGCCGTCTATGCCCGCGATCACGGCCTGACCAGCTGATGGATACGGGTTTGCGGATTTGTTCAGCGGCCTAACAGAATTCGTCCCATGACCCGCTTCCCCTGGCCCACCCTGCTGCTGCTCGGCGCCGCCGTGTTCGTCTCGGTGACCACCGAGCTCGTGCCGACCGGCCTGCTGCTCGGCATGAGCCGCGACCTGCACGTCTCCCCGTCGCGGCTGGGCCTGCTGGTCACCGGGTACGCCGTGATGGTGGCGCTTTTCGCCGCGCCGCTGGGCACGCTCACCGCCCGGCTGCCGCGCAAGGCGCTGCTGGTGGCGTCGCTGGGCGCCTACACCGCCAGCAACGCCGTCATGATCGTGGCGCCGGGGTACGGCGTCGCGTTCGCCGCGCGGCTGGTCGGCGGGATCACGCACGGGCTGTTCTGGGCGGTCGTCGGCGGTTACGCGGCCCGCCTGGTCACCACCGACCGGATCGGGCGGGCGGTCACCGTGCTGTCGGCCGGGGGCAGCGCGGCGGTGCTGGCCGGGGTGCCTGCGGGCACCGGCATCGGCACCGCGTTCGGCTGGCGGGCCACGTTCGCCATGCTCACCGGTATCGCCTTGGCGCTGACGCTGCTCGCCTGGTGGCGGCTGCCCGAGGTGCCCGGCAGCAGCGCGGCCGGGCGCACCCCGATGCGCGAGGTGCTGCGCCTGCCCCAGTTCCCGCCGATCGTGGCGATGACCGCGGTGACCATGCTGGGCGCGTACATGATGTTCACCTATACCGCGCCGCTGCTGAAGCACGCGGGCCTCGGCGAGACCCAGATCGCGCCCGTGCTGCTCGTGAACGGCCTCGCGGGCACGCTGATGCTGCCGGTCGCGGGCTGGATCGCCGACCGGCGGCTGCGGGCCGGCATCGTGCTGGGCGGCGGCCTGCTGATGACGGGCCTGCTGCTGCTCACCGTGCAGGGCGACGCCGTCTGGGCGGCGGTCGCCGCGATGGTTCTGTTCGGGCTCGGCATGGGCCTGCTGCCGATCTTCATGCAGGCCGCGACGCTGCGGGTGGCGCCCGACCACACCCAGGAGGCCTCGGGCATCAACGCCAGCGCGTACAACGCCGGGGTCGCCTGCGGTGCGCTGGCCGGGGCGTTCACCCTGGACGCCTGGGGCATCGGCGGCATCCCGCCGGTGGGCCTGGCCCTGGTCGCCACGGGCATGATCGGGTACGTCGCCAGCACCGGCGCGACCGGGATCCGGTTCTGGCGGCCGGCCGTCGCACAGCGACAGGGCGACTACGGCCTGTTTCATAACTCATTGGAGTGATGAGACAGCGCCCTTCTCGGGCGTCCGCGCCTGCCCCTGGGTGGGGTGGGTGCGGTTCCCGCGTCGTCGGGGCCGGTTTCGCTCGCGCGGGTGCGCGGGCCAGAGCCTTCCCCTCGGCGGGCGTTGGTGACCGGGCCCCCTGCGTGGAGGTCCCGGACCTGGGCGTGGTGCTGCTCGGCCCAGATGGCGAGGTTGACCGCGGCGTTGAGGTCCCGGTCGGCCTGATGTCCGCACGAGGCGCAGGTGAACGTGCGCTGGTGCAGGGGCATGGCCGGGGCCACGGTCCGGCATGGGGCGCAGGTCTTGGTCGACGGGTACCAGCGGTCGACCGGGGTGACCTGCCCGCCGCGCCACTGCTGCTTATATGTCAGTTGGCGGGCCAGTTCGCCCCAGGCGGCGTCGGCGACGGCTGCGGCCAGGCGCCGGTTGGCGAGCATGCCGGTGATGGTGAGGGTCTCGATGGCGAGCTTGTCGTGGGTCTTGACCAGCTTGTTGGAGACCTGGTGCAGGAAACGGTCCCGGATCGCCGCGACGCGGGCGTGGTGGCGGCCCAGCCGGGCCGCCGCTTGCCGGCGGTTGATCGAGCCGGGCGGTTTGCGGGTGACGTCACGGGCCAGGCGGCGCTGCCGGGCCATGCCCGCCCGGGAAGGGCGCGGCCAGTGGCCGACTCGTACGGTTTCGGTGCCGTCGGCGCAGGCGGCCACGACGAACGCGGTCAGCCCGCGGTCGACGCCCACCCAGCCACCGCGGGCGTCAGAGGGCTGGTGGCGGGCAGCCTCATGCAGGTCGGCGGCTTGGCAGGTCAGTGACACCGCCCACCGGCCGGCCCGGTGGCTGACGGTCGCCGACACGACCTTGGTCCTGCCCTTGGCCAGCATCCGCCGCAACCGTCGGGTGTCCTGGCGCACCGCCACCGTGCCGATACCGGGCAAGGTCACCGTCCGTGGTGCCCGCTCACCGACCCGGATACCCGCCCGGCCCGTGGCAGAGGTCTTGCCGCGGATCCGAAACGACAATGGTGACCGCGTCTTCGATTTGAACCTGGGGAACCCGACCCGGCCGCCTTTGCGGCCGCCGGTGCGCGACGCCGTGTACGCGGCCAGCCCGCGGCCCAGATCGACCGCGGCCTCCTCGAACACCTGCTGGCACACCTCTGCCCGCCACGCCAGGCCGGTGGCCTGCACTGTAGTGGTCCCGTCAGCGGCGGCCACCAGCACCCGGCCCGCCGCGGCCGAGCGCTTCCACGTGTTGAACGCGTTGATCAGGTCGAAACCCGACCACGGCACCTTACCGGCCGAGCCGCGGCGTTTACCGTCCAGGGCCTGCTTGACCAGCCGAAGGCACTGGTTGTACCCGAACCGGGCCGCACCCGCATGCCGACGCAGCACGAACTCCTGCTCGACAGTCGGGTCCAGACAGAACCGGAACGTGGTGAAACGGGCCACGGCAGCACACCCTGCCACACCCCACCGACAAAACAACGACGACCAGGAAAGCCCGAACACAGCCCGACCGGAAACGCCTGGCGACGACACCGCCAAACACTTTATGAAACACGCCGTAGCCGCCCCGGGCGAGCCCGGCGGCCGAACGGCGTCGCCGCCCGCCGATTGTCCACTCCGCCTGTCGGAATGCCGCCGCCGCGTTGTCGCGCCGCGGTGGCGGTGGCACATTGCCTACGCCCCGCCGCCTCACCGGCCGCGGGGTGTCGTGTGCAGACGGTGGAGGAAAAGTGAGTTTTACCAAGGACGACGGAGCGCCGGCCGACTTCACGGCCGCGCTGCGCGCCGGTGGCTACGGCCTGCCGGATCCGGCGACGGCCGGGCACGGCCACGCCCACGGCACGGACGGGGTGTCGACGTCGGTGCGCAGCACGGTGCACAAGGGTCACGAGATCCGCATCGAGACCACGTACAAGATCACGATTGACGGCAAGCCGCTGGAGGGCGGCCTGGAGGTCCTCGACAACGGGGCGGTGCACTACCACGGCCTGCCGCAGTACGCGCTGCCGTCGGCGATCGACATGTGCAAGCGCGTCCTGGACTACTTCGGCACCGAGCCGCCCGCGGTCGACCAGCTCGGGTGCGCGGTCGGCGAGCACGGCGACCACTGCGGCGACGGCACCACCTGCTGCGTGCCCACCCCCGGGCAGGAGCACGGCGAGCACCAGCACGACGCCGGCCACCAGCACGGCGAGCACCAGCACCCGGCGCCCCAGCCGGACGCGCCGCAGCCGCAGAGCCCCGCCCCGGCGCCCACCCCGGCCCCCGCGTCGCACGACCACGGGCACGCGCACGACCACCAGCACGGGGAAGGGCACTGATGACCGCCGTACGCGCCAACATCCAGACCTCCGAGACCGCCCGCACTCGCTTCGTCGAGGGTGTGGTCGCGCTCAACGCGGAGCAGTCCGGCTACACCACCTCGCAGCTCAACCAGCTGCTGGCCCCGTCGGTCCCCGGGTTCCGCCTCTACGGCGTGGACCAGCAGCTGACCACCTGGGACCTGTTCGTGCTGTGGCACTTCCTGGCCATGCAGATGCCCAGCTCCCCGTCCCGGCCGATGCGCAACCTGGCCCACGGCGGCCCGATCTTCCTGCCCTGGCACCGGATGTACCTGCTGCGCCTGGAGCAGCAGATCCAGCGGGTCACCGGCGACCCGGAGGCGGGCCTGCCGTACTGGGACTGGACCGCCGACGGCGGCCTGCCCACCGACCAGCAGCACGCCAGCTCCCTGTGGGGCGCGGCGGCGCTCGGCGACGCCCGCGGCGACGTGGTCAGCGGGCCGCTCGCCGCGATGCGGGTGCGGCTGGTCGGCTACGGCACCCAGCTGTGGTCGGTCGAGCCGCGGCCGTTGCAGCGCCAGGCCGGCACCGACCCCGACGTGCCGGGCCTGCCCACCGTCGACGACGCCAAGTGGGTGCTGGAGGACGGTCTCGGCTACGACAGCGCGCCGTGGGACGTCAGCTCCGACGGCTTCCGCAACCGGGTCGAGGGCTGGCTGGACCCGCGCCGTCCCGGCCAGGCGGGCGGCCCGCAGATGCACAACCGGGTGCACGTGTGGGTGGGCGGCGACATGGGTCCGGGCAGCTCGCCCAACGACCCGCTGTTCTACCTCAACCACTGCAACGTGGACCGGCTGTGGGAGGCGTGGCTGACCAAGCGGGGCCGCAGCTACTCGCCCGGCGCCGGGGACGACCAGGTGCCCAGCGGGCAGGGCCTCAACGACACCATGGTGACGCTGCTCGGCGAGCCGCTGACCCCGGCGCAGACGCTCGACCCGGCCGCCTGGTACAGCTACGACTCGCTCGCGTGAGCGCGGGCGCCGCGGGCGGGCCGGCCGGTCCGCCCGCGGCGCCGGTCACTTGCTGATCATGGCGGGGTGGAAGGCCAGGAAGTTCTCCACCGAGCCGGCCGCGACCGAGGCGAGGAACTGCCGGGACAGCGCGTCGAGCTGCTCGCCCAGGTACTCGTACTTCAGCTTCGGCTTCTCGTCCTTCTTCTCGTCGTCCTTCTTGTCGTCCTTCTTGTCGCCGTCCGGGTCGGTCTTGCCGTCGTCGCCGCCGTCGTCCTCGGGCTCGTCCTTGTCGTCGTCGTCGGACTTGTCCTCGACCCAGCGGCCCACCCCGCCGCCCGACAGGCGGACCATGGTCATCCCGGACGGGCGCAGGTCCTGCAGCGCGAACGCCCAGTCGACGATGCTGTGCCCGCGCCCGCTGAAGGTCAGCGAGCCGCCGACGGTGCGCAGCACCTTGTCCAGGCGCAGCGGATCGGTGAGCAGGTCGCCGCTGAACGCCTTGGCGACGATCGCGCGGACCAGCTGCTGCTGGTGGCGCTGGCGGGCGTAGTCGCCGCCGGGGATGTAGCGCTGGCGGGCGTAGTCCAGCGCCTGCCAGCCCTTGAAGTGGCGCTTGCCCGGCTCGTACACCATCTGCGGGCCGACGTAGCCCGTGCTGCTCTTGCCGCGGTCGCGGGGGTCGCCGTCCGGCTCGCGGTGGACGGAGGCGACCCGCTGGTCGACGACCATGTCGATGCCGCCGAGCGCGTCGACGACGTCCTCGAACCCGCTGAAGTCGATGATCGCGCCGGCGTCGAACCGCTTGATCCCGGTGTACCGGCTGACCGCCGCGCTCAGCAGCTCGAAGCCCTGGGCGTAGTTCGCGCGGCGGACCCCGGGCGTCTGCGCGCCGAAGAACATGGCGTGGGCGAGCTTGTCGGAGGTGTTGCCGCCGTAGCCGGCCTTGGGAAACGGCGGGATCGCCACCAGCAGGTCGCGGGGGAGGGAGAACAGGTAGCCGCGGTCGAGCCCGGCGGGGATGTGCATGACCAGCACGGAGTCCGCGCGCGGGATCCAGTTCGGATCGTCGTCGCGCGGGTCGACGCCGGCCAGCAAAATGTTCAGCGGCCCGCGGATGTCGGCGGGCCGGGCCGGGGCCGACGGGCCTGCCGCGGCCGCGCTCTGGTCGCCGAACAGGTCCTCCTGGTGCACCGCGTTCTCGTAGCGGGCGATCGCCCGGTCCACCATGACCAGCATCGCCCCGCTGAACACCATCAGGACCGTGCCCGCCGTCACGCACCACCGGGCCCATCGGGCCGCCTCACGCCGCTGTCGTGCCACGGCATGCACAACGACACGCGGCCGAAGACGGCCCGCCTTTAAACGATGTGTTCACAACAATTCGTTGACAACACATCGTTCAAATGCTTGGCTGTACGGCATGACCGAGAGCGCTTCGACCGACCAGTTCACCCAGCCTGACGCCGGCCGCGCCCGGGCGCACCGGGACTTCGCCGCCCTCAGCCGGATCACCGAGCGGCACGGCGCCACCGAGGGCAGGCGGACCCGCTGGCGGCACGCGGCGATCCTCGACCCCTATGAGGCCGTGTCGCTGGTGATGTCACTGGCCGCGGGCTCCGCCGAGCCGGAGCATGATGAGGAGCCCGTGGACGACGTGGACCTCACCGCGGCCCTCACCCTGATCCCGCGCGTGCGGGCCGAACTCGACGCGCTGGAGGCGGGGCTGCTGGACCTGTCCCGCAGCCGCGGGCTCACCTGGCAGGCGATCGCGTTCGGACTCGGGCTGGGCACGCCGCAGGCGGCGCGGCAGCGGTTCGAGCGGCTGGCCGAGCGCACGCGGCCCGGCAGCTGACCCCGCCTTACCGCGTCAGGGTGTGCGGCCGATGAAGGCGAGCAGCCGGGTCTGCACGTCGGCGTCGTCGGCGACCTCGACGCGCGGCCCGTACTGGCCGCTGGCGCGCAGCACCTCGTCCATGGGCAGCATGCCTTCGAGGAGCGCCGCGCACCTGACCGGGTCCAGCTTCTCGTCCTGTCCGGTGGCGCGGGCCAGGTCCCAGGTGTGCATGAAGACGTCGCTGGTGTAGAACCGGTCGATCGCGAGGTCGAGCGGCAACTCGCCCAGGTGCCGGTTGGTCAGCGTACGGCTCGCCGTGGCCGGGTCGTCCAGGAGTGCCTGCACGGCGTCGCTGTGCACGGTCCACGCCGCGACCGGGTCCTCGTCGGCCGACGGGCCGTGCGGCAGGTCGATGCCGGACCCGGCCTTCAGGAACCCGGGAAACCACTCGACCAGGTGCCGCACCACGTCCCGGGCCACCCAGCCCGCGACCGGGGCCGGGGCGTCCCAGCCGTCCGGGGCGACCCCGAGGACCCGGTCGGTGAAGCCGCCCGCGACGGTTCGGTGCTCGGCAGCGGCAGTGGTCATCTTCTGCTCCCTCCGGAGGTGGACTCAGGCGCCGACGGTGAGCCGGACGGCCACCAGGTCGCCGACGTCGAGCCCTTCGGCCTTGCGTACCCACGCCTTGACCGGCACGAGGTAGCGGCCGTCCTTGGGCCACAGCGAAGTCGTCCACTCGGCGGCGCCGATCCGCGCCGACACCGGAATCATGCCCCAGCCGTACGTCACCGAGGGGGCGGTGGCCGCCAGCGCGCGGCATTCGTCCTCCGGGACGGTGACGAAATGCCACGGTGCGGGGCCGCGCCAGAACCACAGCTCGCCGCTGAACGTCAGCTCCATCCGGACAGGATAGGAGCCGCGCTATCCGCGCAGACTGCGCACCATCGAGATCAGCCGGTCGGCCGCCGGGCCCGAGGAGGCGGGATTCTGGCCCGTGATGAGCAGCCCGTCGGCCACCACATAGGGCTCCCAATCACTGGCCTTGGAGAACTCGGCCCCCTTGGCGACCAGCTCGTCCTCCACGAGGAACGGCACGACCTCGGTCAACCCGACCGCCTCCTCCTCGCTGTCGGTGAAACCGGTGACCTGCCGGCCCGCGACCAGCGGGGCGCCGTCGGGCGTCCTGGTGTGGCGCAGCGCGCCCGGGGCGTGGCAGACCAGGGCGATGGCCTTGCCCGAGCGGACGACCTGCTCGATGAGGCGGATCGAGGTGGTGTCCTCGGCCAGGTCCCACATCGGGCCGTGCCCGCCCGGGTAGAAGACCGTGTCGAAGTCGTCGGCGGACACCGAGTCCAGCCGCCGTGTGGCGTCGAGCTGAGCCTCGGCGGCGGGGTCGGCCTCGAACCGCCGGGTGAGGTCGGTCTGGGAGTCCGGTTCGCTGCTCTTGGGGTCCAGCGGCGGGCGCCCGCCGCGCGGGGAGGCCAGCGTGATCTCCCAGCCGGCGTCGCGGAAGCGGTAGTACGGCGCGGCCAGCTCCTCGAGCCAGAAACCCGTCTTGCGGCCGGTGTCCCCGAGCTGATCGTGTGAGGTCAGCACCATCAGGACCTTCATCCACCCCACCTCCTGTGGGTACGGGAGTGAGATCAGCTGACCTGATCAGGATACCGGCCGGGCTCCGCGGCAGCCGGGGGATGCGCGGATGCGGCACCATGGGCGCCGTGACCGTCACCCCCGTCGATCCGTCACGCCGGGCGCCGGCGCGCTTGGTGCGGGCGTATCCGCTCACGCTGGGCGTCGCCCTGCTCGGCACGCTGGTGTTCGCGGCGCAGCTGGCCCAACCCGCGGTGCTCGGCGCGCTGCAGCGCTCCCCGGACATCGTGCACGGCGGGCAGTGGTGGCGGCTGTTCGGCGCCCTGCTGGTACAGCCGTCCGGCTGGGGGCAGTTCGCGTACAACACCCTCGGGCTGCTGCTGGTCGGGGCCGCGGTGGAGCGGGCGTACGGCCGCCTCCGCTGGCTGGTGGTCTTCCTGGCGTCCGGCCTGGCGGGCAGCGCGTTCATGCTGGTGCTGGAGCCTGCCGGCAGCGGCGGCGGCTCCTCGGACGCCGTCGCGGGCCTGATCGGCGCCCTGGTCGTGCTGGCCTGGCGCACCGGCCGCCCACCGCCGCTCCCGGCCCTGCTCTACGCCGTGCACTTCGCCGTCTACCTGAGCGTGCTCGCCGCATGGGGTGTGCTCGCCGCGACGGCGGCGGGCACTCTCGCGCTCGCCGCGGCAGCGGCAGCGCACCGGGCCAGCCCGCGCCGCCCGCTCACCGTCGGGCTCGCCGGGCTGGTGCTCACCGCCGCCGTGGTGATGGCGGCGACCGGCGACGCCCACGGGGCGGGCCTGCTGACCGGCTTGGTGCTCACGGTGCTGCCCCTGATGCGCCCGCCTGCCTGAGACCGCCTCCCGTAGCGCGGCACAGTCGCCTACCTCCCTTTACGCCTGATCGGGTGGCATCGAGTTCCGCCGTACGGCTAGGGTGCCGGACGGCGCCGCACCCCAGGCGCCCCGCCTCGAAAGGTACGAGTGATGACCACCCCCACCGGCATGCCGTCCCGCCGGCAGCTGCTCACCGGTGCCGCCGCGGCCGTCGTCGCGGCTCCGCTGGCCGCCGCACCGGCGCACGCGAGCGCGAAGGACCGGCCCACGACCTGGGACCTGACCGTCCTCGGCACGTCCGACACCCACGGCAACGTCTTCAACTGGGACTACTACCGCGACAAGGAGTACGACGACAGCGCGCACAACGACGTCGGCGTCGCGAAGGTGGCCACCATCGTCAACCAGATCCGCGCGGAGCGCCGCGGCAAGGCGACCCTCGTGCTCGACGCGGGCGACACCATCCAGGGCACCCCGCTGGCGACGTTCTACGCCAAGCAGGAGCCGATCACCGAGACGGGCGAGCGGCACCCGATGGCCCGCGCGATGAACGTCATCGACTACGACGCCATCACGCTGGGCAACCACGAGTTCAACTACGGCCTGCCGCTGCTGGACCTGTGGATCCGGCAGCTCGGCTTCCCGGCGCTGGCCGCCAACGCGGTCAAGGTGCGCAACGGCAAGCCCGCGTTCGAGCCGTACGTGATCAAGAAGGTGTCGCTGGGCGATGGCGCGCCGTCGCTGCGGGTCGGCATCCTGGGCCTGACCAACCCGGGCGTCGCGATCTGGGACAAGGCCAACGTCGAGGGCGTGCTGCGGTTCGAGGACATGATCGCCACCGCCGCGAAGTACGTCCCGATCATGCGCGAGCGGGGCGCGGACATCGTGCTGATCTCGGCGCACGGCGGCGACAGCGGCGTGTCCAGCTACGGCACCGAGCTGCCGAACGAGAACCCGACCGCGCTGATCGCGCAGCAGGTGCCCGGGATCGACGCGATCCTGTTCGGGCACGCGCACGCCGAGATCGTGGAGAAGTTCGTCACCAACGAGGCGACCGGCGAGCAGGTGCTGACCTCGGAGCCGTCGAAGTGGGGACAGCGGGTGACCCGCATGGACTTCACGCTGACCCGCGAGCGCGGCCGCTGGAAGGTGCTGAGCAAGCACGCGACCATGCTGAACACCAACACGGTGGTGGAGGACCCGAAGGTCGTCGCCGCGGTGAAGGCCCAGCACGACAAGACCGTGGCCTACATCAACCAGGTGGTCGCAACCTCGGTGGTCGAGCTGTCCGCGGCGCAGTCGCGCTACGTCGACACGCCGATCCTCGACTTCATCAACAAGGTGCAGGCGGACACCGTGGCCGCCGCGATGGCCGGCACCGAGTACGCGGACCTGCCGGTGCTGTCCATCTCGGCTCCGTTCAGCCGCACCGCGCTGTTCCCGGCCGGCGACGTGAAGATCAAGGACGTCGCGGGGCTGTACATCTACGACAACACCCTCGAGGCGGTCGTGCTGACCGGCGCCGAGGTGCGGGCGTACCTGGAGTACTCGGCGAAGTACTTCCGCACGCACGCGGTGGGGGCCGTGGTCGACCCGGCGACGATCAGCGAGCCGACCGTGCCGGACTACAACTACGACACGTTCTCCGGCATCGACTACGACATCGACATCAGCAAGCCGGTGGGCCAGCGCATCACCGCGCTGTTCCACGCGGGCACGACCACCCCGGTCGCGGATGCCGACCGTTTCGTCGTCGCGGTGAACAACTACCGGCGCAGCGGCGGCGGCGGCTTCCCGGGCATCGTCAAGACGCAGGTCTACAACGCGCAGCAGGAGATCCGCCAGCTGCTCATCGACTGGGCCCAGGCCAAGGGCGTCATCGACCCGGCCGACTTCTTCCAGCCGAACTGGCGCCTGGTGCGCGAGGGCGTCCCGGTCTTCTAATGCCGTGCCGCGAGGCTCCCGTCACGCTGTTCCGGCAGCGCGGCGGGAGCCTCGCGCCGTGCGCGGCGGCGGCGTGAACCGGCTCGTCCGTCAGAGTCGGCCATGCGATGGTTCACCCGAAAGCCGGCGTCGCGCTTTCCGAGCGACATGATCCGGCGGCTGGAGCTGCTGGGCCGGTTCAGCCTCGACTCGCAGAGCGCCGGTATCGACAGCGGTGACGTGTGGTCGACCTGCGTCGCGCCGTTCATGCAGGAGCTGAGCGCCGAGCCCACCGCCTTCCTAACCGACCTGCGCGCGCTGATCCGCGACGACCAGGGCGGCTGGGCGACCCTGGGCGCCGCCCACCTCGTCTGGGAGGTGCGCGGCGGCGACGCCGTGCACCTGCCCGCCGCGCTGCCGTTCCTCGACGGCGGCATCGACTTCAAGCTCTCCCGCGGCCTGCCCACCGCGAGCCTCACCGGCTACGAGATGCAGCGGCTGGTGCAGCGGCGCGCGGCGGGCGGCTGACCATGGGCCTCCTGGACCACGCGAAGACCTGGACGTTCACCCTCGGCCTGGCCCCGGACGAGGCATCCGCGTGTTCACACAGCGCCTCGCGGGCCGCAACGGCGCCTTCCTGTGCAGCGAGTGGAGTGTCACCGTGTCCGGTGGCGGCGTGGCGGAGCAGGCGATCGCCACCTGACACCGGTCTGGAACCGGTCCAAGCCTGAGCGGGTGTGATCCGCGCGGCACCCGGGAAGGCTTCGGGCGGCCGCGCGGTTGGCAAGATCGTGACTGCCGTGCCGCTCTCCGTGCTCGATCTCGCCCCCGTCGTCTCCGGCGGCACCAACGGCGAGGCCCTGTCCCATACGACGCAGCTCGCGCAGCGGACCGAGCAGCTCGGCTACCGGCGGTTCTGGGTCGCCGAGCACCACAACATGCCCGGCATCGCCAGCTCCGCCCCGGCGGTGCTGCTGGCGCACCTGGCCGCGCACACTTCCACGATCCGGCTCGGCTCCGGCGGCGTGATGCTGCCCAACCACGCGCCGCTGGTCGTCGCGGAGCAGTTCGGCACCTTGGTCGCGCTGCACCCGGACCGCATCGACCTCGGCCTGGGCCGCGCGCCGGGCACCGACCAGGTCACCGCGCTGGCGCTGCGCCGCAGCATGGACGCGCTGTCGGCCGACGACTTCCCGCAGGAGCTGGGCCGCCTCATCGACTACTTCGGGTCCGGCACAGGCACGCCCCGGGTCACCGCCGTGCCCGGCCGCGGCGACGCTCCGGCGATCTGGCTGCTCGGCTCCAGCGACTTCAGCGCCCGGCTCGCCGGACGGCTCGGCCTGCCGTTCTCGTTCGCGCACCACTTCAGCTCCGCCAACACCGACCTGGCGCTGGCGATCTACCGCGACGCGTTCCAGCCGTCGCGCTGGCTGGAGCAGCCGTACGCCATGGTCGCGGCGAGCGCGATCTGCGCGCCGACCGACGCGGAGGCCGAGTGGCTGGCCGGGCCGTCCGGGCTGTCGTTCCTGCGCCTGCGCCAGGGACGGCCGGGCCGGATGCCCACTCCGGAGGAGGCGGCCGAGCACCCGTACACGCCGCTGGAGCGTGAGTTCGTGCTGGCCCGGCGCGACGGGCAGGCGCTCGGCTCGCCGGAGACGGTCCGGCGCCAGCTGACCGCGCTGCTGGACCGCACCCACGCCGACGAGCTCATGCTGACCACGATGGTGTACGACATCGACGCCCGCGTCCGCTCCTTCGAGCTGATCGCCGAGCAGGTCGCCCCGCACCTGTCCCGCTGACCGGCGGGTGCCGCCTCAGCCGACGACCAGCACGTCCAGGTGCGGGTAGTCGGCCGCGTAGCGGCGCACGTCCGCGGCGGTCGGCCGCCTGCCGGCCGCCGGCGACGGCCAGAAGCGCACCGTGGTCCCGGTCGTGCCGTCGTCGTCGACCGGGACGAGGTCGGTGACCGGGACGCCGTGCTCGTAGCGCTGGGTCCACGCGCTGCCGCGCCGGCGGTTGGTGTGGACGAGCCATTCGCTGAGCGCGGCGACCACGGACATGCCCCGCCTGGGCGCGCCGTCGGGCAGCGCCAGGGCCGGAGGGTCGTCGAAGAAGCGCAGGTCCCGCGTGGCCATCACCGGCTTGCGGACCGGCCGGCCGTGCTCGTCGAGGCGGGTGTCGGTGCCGCGGCCGTCGTCGGCGACCGAGATCGAGCCGTCGCTGTGCAGGGTGACCGTGCAGACGCCGTGCCGCCCGGCGTAGGCCGCCTCGTCCTCGGCGTACGCCATGATCTCCAGCAGCAGGTGGAGGGCGCCGCCGGGGGAGTAGCGGGCGGGGTCGCGGCGGATGTCGGCGAGGTGGTCGTGGTCCACCGTCGCCGCCCAGTCGTGCGTGGTGTTCGTCCACTCCAAGCGGGGACTGTCCATCCGGTGATGGTCCCACGTCGTCAAGACAGCCCTGAACGGCGGTGGTGGCTCACCTTCGACTGTGACCGCTCACGCAAATGTCTCAGGGATCCTCATCGGATATCACGTCGGCTGGACGGCTGGCGATTGTTAACGTTCACATAGTCTGACAGACTGTCGGGGCACATAGACGAACGTATGCCTTCCACTGGAAGTCGCAGCCCGGCCGGCAAGGCCGGACGGCACCGGATCGGAAGAGGAAGCGTTGACATCCTCCCCGCCCTAAAGGACGGGGATTCCCTTGGTCGCCCTCGGGTGTTCCTGTTTCGCCGACGACCGCCCCGTCCGAGAGGTTCCTCGTTGAGGTCTTACATCGTCTCCGCAGGCTGTCACCGCCAGTCCGGCGGCCAGGATGTTGCGGGCCGCGTTGACATCCCGGTCGTGGACGCTGCCGCACCGGCAGACCCACTCCCGTACATCGAGCGGCATCTTCTGTGCGAGTGCGCCGCAGGCCGAGCAGAGTCTGGTCGAGGGGAACCAGCGGTCCACGACGATCAGGTCCCGGCCGTGCCAGGCGGCCTTGTACTCCAGCATGGTGCGAAACTGCCGCCAGGCCGCGTCGCTGATCGCGCGAGCCAGCCGATGGTTCTTGACCATGTTGCGCACGGCCAGGTCCTCGATCAGGTCCTCGGTCTTCCACCCGGTGAGCAGGGCCGAGGTCGCGTTGTAGCCGATACGCTCCTGCCGCTGGGTCCACGCCTCGGACCGGGCCTGCAGGGCCAGGTTGTAGACCAGCCGGACGCACCCGAACGTCCGCGACAGCTGCTCGCCTGCACGTCGCTGGGGTAGAAGCGGAACTTGAACGCCCGTTTCACCGTCCTGCCCACGGCGTGAATCCTAACAGGACGGCCGCCGACATTCGAACTGACGTACTGGTGGACGCCGGTCGCCTTGGCGGCGCATCGGCTTTGCCTGCCCTGCTCCGCAGGAGTCCCGTTTCCCCTCCGGCCTGAAGGCCGCAGCATCCATGGAAGGAATCTGATGACGCGTCCCCGCGCCGCGGCCCTGCTCGCCGCCGCGATCACCCTGCTCCAGCTGGCCGCCGTGCCGCTGGCGAGTCCCGCCCAGGCCTCGCCGCCGACCCCGTTCACCAACCCGGTCGCGGCGCAGCGCGCCGACCCGCACATCTTCAAGCACACCGACGGCTACTACTACTTCACCGCGACCGTCCCGGCGTACGACCGCATCGTGCTGCGCCGCGCGACCACCCTGCAGGGGCTGTCGAGCGCGGCCGAGCAGACGATCTGGACCAAGCACGCCAGCGGTGAGATGGGCGCCCACATCTGGGCCCCGGAGATCCACTACGTGAACGGCAAGTGGTACGTCTACTTCGCCGCCGGCTGGTCGAACGACATCTGGCGCATCCGCATGTACGTGCTGGAGAACTCCTCGGCCAACCCGCTGACCGGCAGCTGGGTCGAGCGGGGCCGCATCGTCACGCCCAACGACACCTTCGCCCTGGACGCCACCACCTTCGAGCACCGCGGCGTGCGCTACCTGGCCTGGGCGCAGTCCGAGCCCGGCATCGCCACCAACTCCAACCTGTACCTCGCCGCCATGTCGAACCCGTGGACGATCAGCGGCACTCCGGTCCGGCTCAGCGTGCCGACGCTGGCCTGGGAGACCCGCGGCTACAAGGTCAACGAGGGCCCGGCGATCATCAAGCGCAACGGCCGGATCTTCATGTCGTACTCGGCCAGCGCCACCGACGCGAACTACTGCCTCGGCCTGCTGACCGCCTCCGACACGGCCAACCTGCTGTCGGCGTCGTCGTGGACCAAAACGGCCAACCCGGTCTTCGCCAGCTTCGCCGCGACCAGCCAGTACGGCCCCGGCCACAACTCGTTCACCACGTCCGAGGACGGGCAGAGCGACATCCTGGTCTACCACGACCGCAACTACCAGAACATCAGCGGCGACCCGCTCAACGACCCCAACCGGCGCACCCGGCTGCAGAAGCTCTACTGGAACGCCGACGGCACGCCCAACTTCGGCATCCCGGTCGCCGACGGGGCCACGCCGGTGCGGCTGCGCTCGCACAACCAGACCACCAGCTACATCCGGCACTGGGAGTACCGGGCGAAGCTGGAGCCGAACGTCACCAACCTCGCCGACTCGCAGTTCCGGATCGTGCCCGGCCTGACCGGCAGCGGCACGGTCTCCCTGGAGTCGGCCAACTTCCCCGGCTACTACCTGCGCCACAAGAACTTCGAGCTGTGGGTCGAGCGCAGCGACGGCAGCACCCTGTTCCGCAACGATGCGACCTTCTACCAGCGTGCCGGGCTGGCCGGGTCCGGCGTCTCGCTGGAGTCGGTGAACTTCGCCGGCCGGTACGTGCGCCACAGCGGCGGTCTGCTTTACGTGCAGGCGGTGACCAGTTCGGCGTACGGTGACGCGACCTTCCAGCTCGAATGAGCACGCCTGTCCGCGGACCCGCCGACGCTGTGCGGCGGGTCCGCGGATCCGGCAGAGGCGGCGCTGGGGTCGCTCAGAGCGACTGAAGGCAGAACACCACGCTCACGCCCGGTTCCGGTGGCGCGGTGGAGAAGTGGTAGTCGGTGTAGCCGGGCGCCTTCTCCTGGCAGGCGGCCTCGGCGGCGGTGTCGGCGTCCGAGGGGTGGTCGGCCGGCTGCTCGATCCGCGCCATGATGCGCATGGTTCCAGGACCGCATTCGTCGATCTTGATCAGCGGTGTCTCCGCGTCGCCGAGGTTGCGTACGCACTGGTCGACCTCGAGCCGCGCGTCGTCGTTGGCGACGGTGACCGTCGGGACCGGGTCGGCACCGCGGTCGGGCCGCGATTCCAGCCACTGCAGGACGGTGGCCACGGAGGCGAAGGTGGCCGCGACGGCGGCCACGATGCCGACCCACCGCGCGAGGGCCGACGCACCATTTCGTCCAGCCGGTTCCTGCTCAGCGCCTGTCACGGGCGCACGGTATCAAGGCAGCGTGCCGGATGCCGCCGTAGCGACGAGAAGCCGACATGGGCCGCGCCGGGCTTCGCCCCCTTGGTGGAAACCGTGCGCCCCGCGGTCAGACCCGGCGGGTGACGTGCAGCAGGTACTCCTTGCGGTCCAGCGGGTTCGCGCCGGTGCGCGGCCGCACCGGCGCCTGCCCGCGCACCTGCCGGTAGTGGTCGAACGCGCCGTCCACGGTGCCCTCCCCGCGGGTCAGGGAGGGCAGCAGCCGCTGCAGCTCGTGCACCCGCGTCGCGGGCAGGTGCACCTCCAGCTCCGCGGTGCCGCCGCGCACCGTGGTCGCCTGCGGCACCCCACCGAGCTGCGCCAGCACCGGGGCGACCGCGCCCACCGCGTCGGCGGGCAGCTCCACGGTCACCCGGTGGACCGGCTCGTGCACGCTCGTGCCGGCCTCGCGCAGCGCCGCCATCAGCACCAGCGGGGTGAGGTTGCGGAAGTCGCCCGCCGAGCTGGACCACTTGCTCCATCCGTACGGCGGGGGCGGCGTGTACGACGACCGGGTCAGCGTCACCACGCAGTCGGTGACCTGCCAGCCGCGCAGCCCCTGTCGCAGCGTCCGGTGCACGCTCTCCTCGACCGCCTTGATGAACGCCATGGGCAGCGAGCCCAGCTCGATGCCGAGCCGGAAGCGCACGCCCGTGCCCGGCGCCGCAGGCGTCACCCGTAGTCCGACTCCGGCCCGGAACGGGTTCTCCCCGCCCATCTCCTCGGCCGCCGCACCGCTGCCCACCGGCCGCTCGATGTAGATCGTCGTCGTCTCCTGGAACGACACGGCGATGCCGTACTCCTCGGCCAGGGTCGTCTGGATGACCTCCTTCTGCACCTCGCCGTAGAGCGACACGGAGATCTCAGGGCTGCCCGGGTCGCCGGTCTGCCGCAGCCCGATCAGCGGATCCTGCTCGGCGAGCTGGGCCAGCGCCGCGTGCAGCGCACCCCGGTCGGCGGCGCGGCCCGGCACGACCACGGTCTCCAGCGTCGGCGGCGCGAACTGAGGTGCCCCGGCCGGCCGTCGTGGGGCCGCCCCGACGTTGTCGCCGATGCGTACCTCGGCCAGGCCGGTCACCCGCGCGATCTCGCCCGCGCCGACGGCCGCGCGCGGCTCGGCCCCGCCGTGGTCGAACACGCTGATCGCGGTCACCTTGCCGGAGCGGCCCTCGCCGAACGGCAGCCGGTCGCGCACGCTGACCGTGCCGTCGAACATCCGCACGTAGGCGACCTTCTCCCCGGCCGTGCCGCGCTCGACCTTGAACACCGCACCGGACGGCGGCGCGGCCGGGTCGCCCGCCGCCGCGGGCAGCAGCCGGGTGACGGCGCCCATCAGGTCGGCCACCCCGGCGCCGGTGACAGCCGAGCCGAAGTAGACCGGATGCACCAGCGCCCGCCGCGACTGCAGGGTCAGCGACCGCCGCAGCCGCCGCCAAGGCACCGCCGCGTGGCCCTCGACGTATGCCGCGAGCAGCGCGTCGTCGTGCTCGGCCAGCAGCTCGACGAGCCGGTCGGCGAAGCCGGGGTGCTCCGGCGAAAACGGTGTGAACGACGCCGCCGCGCCGCCGAGCCCGTCGACCGAGCCCATGGCGGCGATCGCCGGGGTGAGCCGCGCGGCGATGCCGTCGAGCAGCTCACCGTAGCGGGCCCCGGCACGGTCGATCTTGTTGACGAACAGCAGCGTCGGGATGCGCAGCCGTCGCAGCACCCGCATCAGCACGCGGGTCTGCGCCTGCACGCCCTCGACGGCGGAGACGACCAGCACCGCGCCGTCAAGCACGCCCAGCACCCGCTCGACCTCGGCGATGAAGTCGGGGTGGCCGGGGGTGTCGATCAGGTTGATCCGGGTGCCGTCCACCACGAACGACACCACGGCCGACTTGATGGTGATCCCGCGGCGGCGCTCGAGTTCGAGCGTGTCGGTCTGGGTGTTGCCGTCGTCGACACGGCCGATCTCGTCGATGACCCCGGCGGCGTGCAGCAGCCGCTCGGTCAGGCTGGTCTTACCGGCGTCGACGTGCGCCAGGATGCCGAGGTTGAGTGTCCTCAAGAAGTGTCATGTCCTCTGCGAGAGCGAATGGGAGCCTGCGGGCGGACATGACAGCTCGCATCGGACTCTCCTCGCTCCAGGGACAGGACGTGTTCGCAGTACAACAAGCGCGGCGGGCGAGCGCAACCGGTTTATCCCGGTGTGCGCCCGCCCGCCGCGGGGGCGGTCAGCTGACCGAACCGGTCACCGTGCTGCCGGACTTGGTGACGTGGTACGTCACCGTGGCGCCGCTCCAGAAGTGCAGGGTGAGCGTCACCTTGGCCCCGGCGTTGATGTCGTTGAACAGCTCGGGCTTGAGCGTGATGCTGTTCGCGGCGTAGTTCGGCGCGAACGTGTAGTCGAACTCCTTGAACGAGGTCCAGTTCTGCGGCCCGGCGTTGCTGCCGTCGGCGTACTTGGCCTCCATGGTGGCCAGCACGTCCCCGCGGAACTGGGTCGGGATCGCGAAGCTGCTCGTGGTGCCGGTGGCGTTCGACACCTGCGGCGTGTCGTAGGTGAGGAAGTTGATCCGCCACGGCACGCCCTGCGAGAACACCACGTTGACCGACGCGTTGACGCCGTACGCCCGGCTGCCCGACAGCCGGGTGATCGCCGCGGCGGTGAACGTCAGGGTGCTGCCGGAGATGGTGTAGTCGCTGCCCTGGGCCAGGTTGGTGCTGCCCTGCCGCACCGCGGTGACCGTCGCGCCGTTGAGGTTCAGCGTCACCGACTTGGCCGTGATCGAGCTCGCCTTGGCGCTGAAGATCTGGTCGGCGGAGGCGGTGCCGGAGCGCACCGTCCAGCTCGACTTGATCTGGTTGAACAGCTCCTGGTCGCTCCACACGAACGAGGTACGGCCGAAGTGCTGCCCGTTGTCCCAGAGCATGGTGGTCAGCCGCTTCGTCCGGGCGTAGTAGCCCAGGTACTCGAAGAACTTCAGCTTCTCGCCCTGCTCGATGGTGCCGACGTGCCGGTCGAAGCCGAGCAGGCCGTACTCCCCGATGATCACCGGGATGTTGCGGGCGACGAAGGCGTTGTAGACCCGGTCGAACTGGTCGGTCAGGTCCTGCTGCGTCGTGGCGTCGAACTTCGTGTAACCCGCGATGTTCACGCTGAACGGCCAGAAGCCGTAGAAGTGCACGGTGGCGATCAGGTTCGGGTCGTTGAGCGCGGTGAACGTGGCCGTCAGCTCGTCGATGCGAGCCTGGTCGGCCGAGGTGTGCAGGGTCGGCAGCACCAGCAGCCGGGTGCTGTTGTTGCCGCCCGACGCGCGCACGATCCGGTGGAACGAGGTGTTCAGCTCGTTGAGCAGCTGCGCGTTCTGCGCGTCGCCGGAGGAGCCGGTGAACTGCGGCTCGTTGACGCTCTCCAGGGTCAGCTTGGGCGAGGAGTTGCGGAACGTGCTCGCCAGCTGCGTCCAGATCGCGTTGTACCGGTTGAGCACGTTGGTGCGGTCAGCGGGCATGTTCGCGATCCACTGCCACGAGTCGTGGTGGATGTTGAGCATGACGTACAGGTCGGCGGCCAGCGCCCAGTCGACGACCTCCTTGACCCGGGCCAGGTACGCCGCCTCGATGGTGTAGCTCGGCGCGCCGCCCTGGTGCTGGCCCCAGGTGACCGGGATGCGGATGCTCTTGAAGCCCTGCGCCTTGATGCTGGTGATCAGCGACTGGGTGATCCGCGGGTTGCCCCACGAGGTCTCGTCGGCGCCGGTGGCGTCCAGCGAGTTGCCGAGGTTCCAGCCCGGCTGCATCGCGGCGACGGTGGCCATCGCGTTGCCCGCCGGCGGAGGGCTGGTCGAGGGGCTTACCGAGGGGCTGCTCGACGGGCGCGGGCTGGCCGAGGCGCTCGGCGAGGCGCTGGCACTGGCCGACGCGCTCGGGCCGACGGCGCCGGTGCAGGTCACTCCGTTGAGCGCGAACGAGGTGGGCGCGGTGTTGGTGCCCGACCACGACCCGTTGAAGCCGAACGACACGGTGCCGTTGGTGGGGATCGCGGCGTTGTACGACATGTTGGCGGCGGTCACCGTGGCGGCGGGCTGGGTGAAGCTCGCGCTCCACATGCTGGTGACCTTCTGGCCGTTGGTGTACGTCCAGACCAGGTTCCAGCCGTTGACCGGGTCGCCCAGGTTGGTGATCTCCACATTGGCGGTGAAGCCGCCGGGCCACTGGCTGGGCGCGGAGTAGTTCACCCGGCAGCCCGCCGCGGCGTAGGCGTTGGTGGCCGCGACGAGCGCGCCGCCGGCCACGACCGTGGCGACGCTGCCGAGCACGAGCGCGGCCTTCCACCGGGCAGAGCGCAGCCTGTGCTGCAGACTTGTCATGAGAGTCCTCGCTGATGAGGGGCTGCGCGGCGCGACTGACTGCCCGGTCGCCGAGGCACTGCGCAGTGATTGACACTGTCACATGAGACTAAGTTGTGTATCCAAACTATTCAACCGTTCGGGCGGGATCCTCTCGTGCCTTCGGTGCCGGAGGCTCCCTTCGTGCTGGTGGGACAGCGTGACGGGAGGCTCCGGCACCACGAGTGTCACGAGTAGACGATGATCCGCCGGTCGGCGTCTGCGGTGTCGCCGTCGTCCGTGCTGTCGCCGGCGGCGAAGCCCCTGATCGGTGGGGGCTTCGGCCCCTCCGTCTCCTGGTGCTCGGCCATCACCAGAGCGGGCGCCGACGCTGCCACGGCGACGGGTGCGGACAGTGCGGCGGTCAGCGCGACGCCGGTCAGCGCGCGCCGCAGGATCGAGGACTGCATGGCTCTCCTTGTTCCGAAGGTGTGCTGAGAGCGTGCGCGTCGCGGCTGCACATCCGCGTGCATTCGGCGTGCAGCGCCGAACCCGCGCGAGTGACGTGCAACGCCCGGCACCCCGAAACGACCTTCCTGAGTCGTGCCCGACTCCGCGGCCGTCATCGAGGTGACCCTGCTCGACGCCGCCGGCCGGGAGATCGGCGGCCGTGACCTCGCCCGCCCCCGGGAGGGCAAGGGCTGAGCGCCTGGGGGTGCCGGAAGGATGCGGGCCGTTCGGATCAACCCGCTGGCTGTGTCGCCGGAACATCGGCCCTGTTCGGCCACGACGTTCGCGACTGCTGATGGACAGGGTCCGGACGGTGACGATGCCAGACTGAGGTGTGATGGCGTCGCACGCGGAGTCCGTGGTGTCGGTGGCCGCCGGCGACGGCGGCGCGCTGATCCACGTCGCGGGGGAGCTGCACCTCGGCAACGCCGAGCAGGTGCGCGCCGACCTGCGGGCCGCCATCGACTCCAGTGCCGACCGGCCGCTGTGCCTGGATCTGGCCCGGGTCACCTTCATCGACGCCCGGGGTCTGGCCGTGCTGCTCGACGTCGCCGCCCACGCGCGCACCCGGCAGGCGTCGCTGTGCCTGCGCAACGTGCCGGACCCGGTACGGCGGATCATCGAGGTCACCGGCACCGGCACCGCGCTCGGCGTGCCGGGCCACGACTGACCGGCATACCTCGCAAAACGGCCTTGTCGCCGCCGTATCGCCTCTACGCTGTGCAGTGACGATCAACTGCCGCGCAGGAGCGGACCGGTCCGGGGGGTTATCGCGTGGGCCGTGCACCCGACGCCGAGTTCGACGCGCTCATGTCGCGCGGCTCGCTCTATCCGGTGTTCCAGCCGATCGTGTCGCTGGACAGCGGCGGCACCGTCGGCTACGAGGCGCTGATCCGCGGCCCGAGCGGCAGCGCGTTCGCCACCCCGGACGAGCTGTTCCGGGAGGGCGCCCGCGCCGGGCGGCTGGCCGAGCTGGACTGGATCTGCCGCGCCGCCTCCTGCCGCGCCGCGCTGATGGCGGGCCTGCCCAACACGGTGCCGCTGTTCCTCAACGCCGAGCCGGCCACGTTCCGCACCCCGCCGCCGGCGCAGCTGATGGATACCTTCCAGGCCGCCTCCGACCAGCTCCAGGTCGTGGTGGAGATCACCGAGCGGAAGCTGGGCAGCGACCCCGGCGGCCTGCTGGCGGCGGTGCTGCGGCTGCGCGAGGCCGGTATGCGCATCGCGCTGGACGACGTCGGCGCGACCACCACCAGCCTGGCGATGATGCCACTGATCAGCCCGGACGTGATCAAGATCGACCGTGGCGTGGTGCAGGGGCCGATCACGCCGACGGCGTCGGCCGTCGTCAACGCTGTGCTGGCCGAGGCCGAGCGCACCGGCGCCGCCGTGCTCGCCGAGGGCATCGAGACGCCGCGGCACCTGACGATCGCCCGCTCGATGGGGGCCACCCTCGGGCAGGGCTGGCTGTTCGGCCGCCCCGAGCCGCTGCCGCACGACATCGCGGCGGCCGAGTTCGCGCTGCCCCGGGTGCCCGCACCGGAGCTGCCGGAGGGCACGCCGTACGAGATCGCGTCCCGGCACCAGCAGGCGGCCCGCACCACCAAGGAGGTGCTGCGCTGGCTGAGCCGGCACCTGGAGAACAAGTGCCTGGACCTGACCGAGCCCGCGGTGCTGCTGGCGGCGTTCCAGCAGGCGCGCCACTTCGACGACGCGGCCCGCACCCGCTACACCGAGCTGGCCGGCCGCGGCGTGCTGACGGCCGTGTACGCCGCGGGCCTCACCGCCGAGCCGGTGGTCGGCATCCGGGGCGGACCGCTGGAGTCCGGCGACCCGATGACCCGTGAGTGGATCGTGGTCGTGCTGGGCGCGCACTTCGCGGCCGGCCTGTTCGCCTACGACCAGGGCCGCGACGATGACGACGAGGACAGCCGCGCCTTCGACTATGTGCTCACCTACGACCGCCGCCTGGTGACCGCGGCGGCCCAGCCGCTGCTGCAGCGATTGCTGCCGACGGAGCCCGAGACCTTCTGGTGAGCGCCGGGCCGGCCCGGCGGCCCGTTGACGCGTGCGTTTCATCCGGTATGAGGTGGTTCGTGAGGCGCGTCCGGTCAGCCGTGCTCCCGGGTCCCCGGCGCGTGGTTAACTGGGCGGACGCCGCCGTCGGCGACGCGCGTCCCCTTCGCGCGGTCGCCCCTGGACCACCGCCGAGGAGTACCGGGTGAACCCTGCCCACGACCTGGACAGCGCCGAGGACCACCACGCCGGCCACGGGCACTCGCACGGCGGCCCCGCGGCCCCGGCGTCCCGGCGGGCCACCCGGCTCACCCTCATGGCGCTGATCCCGGCCGCGCTGCTGACGCTGGCCGGGCTGGTGCTGCTATGGCCGGGGCCGATCAAGGCGGAGCCGTGGACCGGCCCGGCGCACGCCGACGGGGTCGTGCAGACCGTGCGCATCGTCGACTGCGCAGACACGGGCGAGGAGCCCGTGCAGATCCCCGGCCAGCAGGAACCGCCCCGCTGCGGCGAGGTGACCGTCAAGCTCACCACCGGCGCCGAGGCGGGCAAGATCGTCAGTACCACCGTCCCGTCCGGTCCCGGCGCGCCCGACGTCGCCTCCGGCGACAACGTGATCGTGATGCAGACCGAGGACTTCGAGGACGGCAGCCTGCGCTACGACATCACCGACCACGACCGGGCCGACGGGCTGTGGATGCTGGTGCTCGCGTTCGTCGGGGCGGTGGTGGCGTTCGGGCGCTGGCGCGGGGTGACCGCGCTGGCCGGGCTCGCGTTCACGTTCGCCGTGCTGCTGCTGTTCGTCGTGCCGGCGATCCTGGAGGGCAGCTCGCCGCTGCTGGTCGCGATCGTCGGCTCGGCGGCGATCATGCTGGTGGTGCTCTACCTGACCCACGGGATCAACGCGCCGACCTCCATGGCCGTGCTGGGCACGCTCACCGCGCTGGCGCTGACCGGCCTGCTGTCGGCGCTGTCCGTGTCGCTGCTGCACCTGACCGGCATGGCCAGCGAGGAGTCGGTGTACGTCACGTTCGTCAACGCCGACATCAACATGCCCGGCCTGCTGCTGGCGGGCATCCTCATCGGCGCGCTCGGCGTGCTCGACGACGTCACCATCACCCAGGCGTACACGGTCACCGAGCTCGCCCACGCCAACCCGCGGCTCGGCTTCCTCGGGCTGTACCGGGCCGCGTCCCGGGTCGGCCGGGCGCACATCACCTCGGTGATCAACACCATCGTGCTGGCGTACGCGGGCGCGTCGCTGCCCACCCTGCTGCTGCTCACCGCGGGCGGCGCGCCGCTGGCGGAGATGCTGACCACGGAGTTCCTGGCGCAGGAGATCGTGCGCTCGATCGTGGGCACCATCGGCCTGATCGCCGCCGTGCCGATCACCACAGCGCTGGCCGCGCTGGTCAACCACGGGGGAGAGGGCTCGCCGCTGTCGCGCCGCCGTCGGCGCCGCCGTCCCGACACGCTGGAGCAGGCGTGGGGCCTGCCCGCCGAGGAGGCGCCGTCGGCGCACCAGCCGTCGGCGCTGCCCCGCTGACCTGCTCGCGAAGAGCACCGCGTGCCATGGCGTCAGCAGCGACGATCTCGGGCCGCTCCCGGACGGTCCCGGACGTCGGTGCTTGTCCGTCCGGGACCGGGCGAAAGCTCAAGCCACTAGCGCCTGACGGTGATGCTCGTGTTCGTCTCCCTGAACAGGCCGGCCGGCGCGTGCGCGATCCCGCCCACCGCCAGGACCGTCAGCGCGAGTGCCGCCCCGGCGGCGGCCAGGGCCGAGCCGAGCCGCGCCAGATGGCGCCTGCGGTACTCCACCGGCGCGAGCGCGACCCCGTTGCTCAGACCTGCCACGAAGGCCGGATCGCCGGCGCGGGTGTACTCGGCCAGACCATCCAGGAGCTCCTGTTCCTCCGGACGCAGCGACATCTGCCCCACCTCCTGTAGCTGCCACCTACCCGCCGCCCGCGCTCGCATACCTCCGATCGGTGGTTCGGCGGTCGCGGGGAAGGCCCCGTAGTGGCAACGAGCAGCCGACGGTCACGTCGCCGTGTTCTCCACGCTGGCGATTCGCGCGGCGGTTGACATCAAGTGCGGTTGAGGTTCTAGCGTCACGGACGTGGATCAGGAAGCTGCCCTGGAGCCGTTGGGCGTGCGGTTCCGGGAGGCGTTCGGCCGCTACCCGACGGGGGTGGCCGTCATCTGCGCGGCCGGGCCGCAGGGGCCCGTCGGGCTGACCGCCTCCAGCGTCGCGTCGGTGTCGCTGACGCCACCGGCGCTGTCGTTCTCCGTCATGGGCACGCGGTCGGCACGGCACCTGCTGACGGCACCGACCCTGGTCGTCAACCTGCTGGGGCCGGCGCACGTCGAGGTGGCCCGGTGCTTCTCCCGTCCGGGCGGACCGCGTTTCACCCCGGACCAGGGCTGGAGCACGCTGCCGACCGGTGAGCCGTTCCTGCCCGGCGCGCCGGCCGCGCTTCGCGTGCGGCCACTGCGGCAGGTCCGGGTCGGCGAGGCGACCGTCGTCATCGCCGGTGTCCTCGACGTCCGCCACGGTCCCGCGGACGGGCAGCTGATCTACCACGCCAGGCAGTTCCACACCTCACCGCTGTCACCGGAGGCAAACTGATGCGACTGTCCCACCTGATCCGCCCGCACGTGGTCGTGAGCGCACACTGCGATCTGCCGTGCGGCGTCTACGACCCGGCGCAGGCCCGGATCGAGGCCGAGTCGATCAAGGCGATCTGCGAGAAGTACCAGGCCAACACCGACCCGGAGTTCCGGACCCGGGCGCTGGTCATCAAGGAGCAGCGGGCCGAGCTGGTCAAGCACCACCTGTGGGTGCTGTGGACCGACTACTTCAAGGCCCCGCACTTCGAGAAGCACCCGAACCTGCACCAGCTGTTCAACGAGGCCACCAAGCTGGCCGGCGCGGGTGGCGCCAAGGGTCAGGCCGACCCGGCCGTCGCCGAGCAGCTGCTGGTGAAGATCGACGAGATCGCGAAGATCTTCTGGGAGACCAAGCAGAGCTGACCTTCAGACCGGACGTCGGGCAGCTCGTCACCGGGCTGCCCGACGTCGTACGCCCGTCGCCCCGGGACTACCGTTGCCGGGTGAACCAGGATCAGCGCGCTCTGAAGGAAGGCGACCTCGACACGCGCGAGGAGCACCTTTACCGGCTCCTCGACCGCGCGAGGGCGGGCGGCGACGAATCCGCGCTGGCGGCGCTGCGCCTGCTCGCCCGCGACTACCGGAACTACCACCGCTCGCTGTACAGCCGGGCGATGAACCAGGCCGATGTCTTCGTCGACGCGTCGCTGGCCGAGCCGTTGCTCGCCGCACTCGCCGACACCCGCTACAACTGCCAGGCCTGGGCGGCGATGGGTTGCGCCGAGCTACGCCTGCGCGCCGCGGTGCCCGGGCTGCTGACGCTGCTGGAGCGCGGCGACTGGATGGGTCAGGAGCAGGCCGTACGCGCGCTGGGCCGGATCGGCGACGAGTCGGTGGTGCCCGCCCTGGCGCCGTTGCTGTGGTCCGAGCCGGAGTGGCTGCGCGAGCGCGCGGCCGACGCCCTGGCCTCCATCGGCGGTGAGGAAGCGCTCACGGCACTGTGGGAGGCGTTCGAACACCGCGGGTACACCCGGATCGGCTACGTCGCGAGCGCGCTGGCGAAGTTCACCCCTGAGATCATCCCGAGACTGCTCGCGGTGGCCGACGACGATGATCCCGACCTGCGGTACTGGGCGGCGATCGCGCTCGGCTCGACCGGTGACGAACAGGTGGTGCCGACGCTGGAGCGCCTGATGGCGCAGGACAAGGGCCGTACGGTGTTCGACGGCTGGGTCAGCGTCGCGGCGAAGAAGGCCCTGCGCACCCAGCGCCGCATTCAGGCCGCGATCGCCGCCCGGCGCGAACCGGAGGATGCGTCAGAACTCCGTTGATTTCGTCTCGGTTGTTTCGGGCGCCGTGTCGATTCGGGCGTGCGCCGTTCGACCTTTGGTGAGAGGCCGGCGACGCGCCGGCCGCCGACGCACCGGAGGACGCCATGACCACCACTGACACCACCACCACGACCATGCGCCTCGGGCGGCTGCTCGCGACGGGCGCCGTCGCCATCGTGATCGCGAGCGCCGCCACGGTCGCCGTCGCCGCCGCCGGCAGCGCCGCCGGGATCAGCCTCGACGTTAGCGGCGCGCCCATCCCGGTCCTGGGGTTCGGCGTACTGACCGCGCTGTTCTCGTTCGTGGGGCTGATCCTCGCCGCGGTGCTGTTCCGGTGGGCGCGGCGCCCGCGGCGAGTCTTCGTCTGGACGACGGTGGTGCTGACCGTGCTGTCACTGGTCCCGGACGTGATCGCGGACGCGGGGGTGGCCACGAAGGCGCTGCTGATTCTCACCCATCTGGTCGCCGCCGCGATCGTTATCCCCGCGGTCGCCCGGCGCCTGCCCGCCTGATCCGGGGCATGGCCGGTCGATCAGGATCTCGGCGGTCGCCGTGGCGCGGGCGGTGCTGCTCACCGCCAAATGGTCGGTGAACCTGGCCGGGCTGCCGCGGACCACCGGCGCCGCCGGTCCCTCGGCCGCGCTGGAACAGGCGGGCTACGCCCTCGTCGGCAGCGGCAACTACTACGCCAAGCAGGGGTGCCCGACCGGTCGCGTGGCGTCCGGCCAGGTCGATGGGTCAGTTCGGCCGGGTGGCGAACCAGCGGGCGGCGACCGCGGCGTGCGTGCTGAACGCGAGCGGGGTGTCCGCCGGGAACACCTCCCAGCCGGCCGACTCGTCGTTGGCGACCGAGGCGGGCAGGTCGGCCGCGTCGCGGGGCGGCAGCAGCCCGAAGACGAGCAGAGTGGTGCCGCTCGGGGCGCTGAGCGTGTCGAACAGGGTGACCTCGGCGGCGTCGGCCCGCACGCCGGTCTCCTCCCACAGCTCCCGCACCACCGCCTCCTGCCAGGACTCGCCGAGGTCGATGAACCCGCCGGGCAGCGCCAGCTCGCCCAGGGCCGGCGGGATGGCGCGGCGTACGCCGAGCAGCCCGTCGCCGACCGGCAGCACGGCGACCGCGACCGGCAGCGGGTTGACGTAGCTGATCTCGCCGCAGCCGGTGCAGTGGCGAGGCCACGACTGGTCGGCGGTGAAGGCGGCTCCGCAGTAGGAGCAGTGCGCGTGACGTACGGCCATGGGGCACACCGTAGCGGTGCGTGACCAACTGCTCGCGACCACCTCGATCGGCGGCGCGCGGACCTGCCGTCCGCGAGCCGCCGCTGGGTTCGGCTAGCGGCCGGCGACCGACTCGGGCAGCGACGCCTCGGCCGGGCCGGGTGACGGCGCACCGCCCGCGTCTTCGGCATCGGAGCCGGAGGCGCGGGCGTCGGCCAGCACGTCCGCGGGCACGTGCCGCTCCAGGAACCGCCGCGCCAGCCGGGTCGACGGGTGGATGGCGACGGTGGCCACCAGGATGATGGCGGCGATCACCAGCCAGCCGGCCGCGCCCCAGCTCAACGCGAGGAAGGTGTACACCGCGGGTGCCCAGACCTTGCCCAGGGTGCCGCTCAGCTCACCCGCGCCCTGGTAGGCGCCGCGCTGGCGCGGGTCCATCAACTCGGCTTCGAAGGACCAGCTCGCCGCCGACAGGTAGAGCTCGGCCCCGGTCACCGTGGGCCGGGTCAGCGGGCAGACGCGGACGCGGGGACCGGGGCGGTGGTCAGCGCCGCATAGGCGCCCGCCGGATCGTCGGCGAAGAAGCGCACCACCCGGACCAGCTCCCGCCTGCCCAGGGGACGGATCGCCTCGACCGCCTCGGACAGCTCGACGATAACGTTGGTCTGGCTGTTCACGGACAGCGCCAGCCGCGCGTCCTCGACCTTGAGCATGCCGGTCTCGTTGTAGTTGCGCTTGTGCTGCACCGCCGTGATCAGCTCGCGGGGGATGCGCAGGTCGAAGAAGGCGCCGTGCCGGATACGCAGCTCGCCGGCGTCGACGACGTGCGGCCGGGTGACGTAGCAGGCGATGACCGCCAGCGCGATCAGGATGCCGTACGCGTCGACGGCCAGGAACACCGCGCGCAGGCCCACGGGCGCGTCGAGCGAGCGCAGCAGGATCTCGACCCCGACCAGCTCCAGCACGCACGCGAACAGGAACCCGGCCATCAGCGGCACCTGCTCCCTGGCGTACGAGAACGCCGCCGCCCCGGCGGGCACGCCGTGCCGGCGTCCGGTGACCCACAGCCCGAGGCTGACCAGGCCCTTGACGTCGAAGCCCATGACCCGGCGCACCGGCATGGGCACCAGCTCCTCGTACGCCCCCCGCAGCGCCGCCTTGCGGCCCAGGCCCTGCCGGCGCAGCCCTCGCCAGACCCGCCACAGCACCGCCGCCTCGAAGACCAGCACGGCAAGGATCAGCAGCTCGGCGGCGGCGAGCACGGGCCGGGGGAGCGCGACGCCGGACACCAGCAGCACGGCGAACACCACCTCCGCCGGGATCACGGCGAACAGCACGGCGCGGGCGGTCTTCATCATGCCTTCGGCTCCTTGAGGGTGGTGATCATCAGGCGCAGCACCTCTGCCTGCGCGGGGGCGAGCTCGTCGGACATCAGGTCCAGCCAGCGGCCGGTCTCGGCGTCGTCGAGGCTGGCCAGCATCGCCGCGGCCATCTCCGCCGGCAGGTGCGCGGCCAGGTCGGCGGCGAGCCCAGCCACGCGCGGGTCGGCCGGGTCGGCGCCGGCGATCGCGTCCATGCGCGCGGTCAGCGCGTGGCCCCGCTCCCGGGCCTCGGGCGTGGTGAGCGGCTGGAACAGGGCCAGCACGTGGTCACGGGCGGCCGGGTCGGCGCCGGTGTCGATCAGCGAGATCATCTCGCGGTCGAGGGCGGCGAACGCGGAACCGGCCGGGTGCAGGTCGCGCAGCGCGTCGGCCAGATCGGGCGCGACGGTCGCGTCGGGGTTCAGCTCCGCACCGGCCAGCAGCGCGGCGAGCCGGGCCCGGCGGGCGGCGATCGCGTCCTGCTGGCGGGCCAGGTCGGCGTCCAGTTCGGTGAGCACCTCGCGCAGCTCGCGGCCCTGGTCGTCGGCGAGCACGTCCCGGATCTCGTCCAGCGACAGGCCCAGCTCGGCCAGGCGGCGCACCCGTGCGAGCAGGACGGCGTCGCGCAGCCGGTACTCCCGGTAGCCGCCGGGGGTCCGGCCGGGCTCGGGCAGCAGCCCCAGGTGGTGGTAGTGGCGCACGGTACGGGTGGTCACCCCGACCAGCGCCGCCAGCTCGCCGATACGCATGACCACATTAAAGACGTTGACGTTACGTCAAGGTCAAGTCCGCCGTCCCAGGTCAGCGCGGGCACCCGCCCGGCGGCGGGGAGGGCTCGGTCACCAGCGGTTGCGGGCCTCCTCCGCCCAGCCGGTGAGGCCGTCGAGGTCGACGCGCTCGCCGCCGTCGGTCTCGGCCCAGCCGGTGAAGTGGCCGAAGCACTGGTGCGTCTCGTTGGCGAGCACACCCAGCTCGGTCCGGGACACCTTCTCGTGGAACGGGTGAAAGTGCGCGTCCACCCGCGTGCCGGTGATCCGCCATGGGCGCAGCCAGTCCGTACGGTCGTAGCTCCACCGCAGCTCGTCGCCGATCTTGTGCAGCCGCCCGGCCACGAACAGCGCGTTCTCGGTGAGCCCGGTGCCGTCGGTCCACCGCCCGCCCAGCTGGATCGCCCGCCCCGGTCCGCTGCCCGCGGCCCAGTTCCAGCGGATGCGGTACGGCCACTTGCCGCGCCCGTGGTCGAGCACCGCGAACGAGTCCCCGGCGCTGATCGCGACGGTCCGGCCCGCGACGGTCAGCGTGCCGTGCACGGGGCGGCCGACGTCCTTGACCGTGTACTGGAACCGGCGCGAACTCCACGGGATGACCACACCCAGCGACTCGTGCCCGTCGGGCAGCGGCATGGTGAGGTCCACCTGGACACCCGGCGCCGTCGCCCGGACGGAGCTGCCGTGCGGGCCCTCCTCGATGTCGATCTCAATCCCGCCGCCGCGCACCGACGTGCGGCCGAGCCCGCTGCGGTCGGCGAACACCGTGCCGCGCGCGAACGGCACGACCGCGTCGGTGTTCAGCTCGCGCCCGGTGGCCCGGTCGAGCACGTACACCCCGTGCACCCCGGCGTAGTCCAGCGACGACGCGACGAGCCCGACGATGTGGCCGGGGGTGACCACGCCCCAGTACTCCCAGCGCTTGGCGCGTCCCCAGCCGCGCAGGTTGCCGAGGTGCAGCGGCCGCCTGCTCCAGCCGACCGCGTCGGGATTCAGCCTGCCGCTGGGCAGGCACAGGTCGACGGGCTCGGTGATCTCTCGCTCGTGCGTCACGCCGGAAGGCTAGCCGCATCCGCGCCTCCTGTGGATCATCCGATCCGCGGGCGGAGCCGCCCAGGTCGGCGAGAGCGAGGGAGCGGACCGGATCGCACCGGCTGCGGCGGCGACCTAGCATGGGCGCCGTGCGGATCATCTTCGATGAGCTGATGCCGGTGAGTTACGGCCAGTTCTACGTGAACAGCGACGATGACTTCCTCGACCTGCCCGCGGCGTTCGCCGGCCAGGAGAACGGGCTGTGCGGTGCCGCCGTGGCGGGCGGATTGTTCCTGATCACCGCGACCCATACCGGCCAGGTCCGGCTCAGAATCGAGCTGCTCGACGCCGAACCCGCCCCGGCGGAAGCCGTGTGGGAGGAGGTCGTCGAGGCGCCGTTCGTGCCCGACGGCGACGGTGTGTGGCTGCAGTCCTGGGGCGGCGACGACGGCTGGGAGCTCGACCTCGGCGGGCATGCCGCCTACCGGGTGCGCTACTGCGCCACCGACATGGCCCGGTGCCGTGAGGTGGAACGGACCGACTACGACCAGCCCGCCCGCGATCGGTACCTCATGCAGTTCTGGCCGGTGGGCGACGAGGCGTCCCGTCCGGACGCCGTCCTGCGCCAGACCTCCGCCCAAGCCGCGTACTGGCACGGGTTCGCCCGTGAGCAGCCGCCGGAAGCCCCGCCGAGGTCTACGCCGCCGCCCGCCAGCCGCGCAGGCGGCCCGGCAGCAGCACCGCGGCCGACACCGCGCTGAGCCCCGCCAGCGCCCACCACAGCGCGGTGGGCATCCCGGTGAGCAGGGAGGTGGCCAGCAGCGGCGACAGCGCCGTCGCGCCGCCCACGAAGAACTGGTTGAAGGCCAGGTAGGAGCCCTTCTGCCGGTCCGGGGGCAGGCCGGTCAGCATGACCAGGGCGGCCTGGGAGACGGCCAGTTCGCCCAGCGTGTAGACGGCGATGCCGCCGACCAGCAGGGCGACCTGCAGCTGCGGACCGGCCCCGTCGGCGAGCAGCAGCGCGGCGTACAGCGCGGCGTACGACAGCCCGCCGAGGGCGAGCACGACCGCGGGACGGAACCCGTCCAGCACCCGGCTGACCGGCAGCTGGAGCAGTGCCAGCAGGGCGGTGTTGACGGCGAACAGCAGACCGATCGTCCAGGACGGCATCGCCAGCTCGCGCAGCACGAACACCGGCATGCCGGTCTCCACGGCGAGCGCGGCCGTCAGCAGCACCGCGTTGGCGGTCGCGACGCGGATGAACGCGACGTCGCCCCACGGAGGGGCGGGGCGGCTGCGGGTGGGCCCGGCCGGTGCCGGTCCGGGCGGGGTGACGGCCCGGGTGCTGAAGTAGAGCGCGGCGGTCAGGGCCATGCCCGCCGCGTACACCGCGCCGAGGGCCACGAAGCCTGACGTCGTGTCCACGATGAACACGCCCGCGATGAGCGCGCCGAGGCCCATGCCCGCGTTGAACACCACCCGCGACAGGGCCAGCCACCGGCTGGACTGGCCGGGCGGGGCCAGGCGCAGGGCGAGCAGCGGGGCGGCGGCGTTGTCGGCCCGGTTGCCCAGGGCGAGCAGGAAGCTGAAGACCGCCAGCGGGACCACGCCCGGCAGGGCGATGAAGCCGAGGAAGCACAGGCCGCGCAGCACCGACGACGCGACGAGGACCGGCCGCGGCCCGACGCGGTCCACGAGGCGGCCGACGGCGAGCAGGCCCGGCAGCACCGCGAGCGCGGTGACGGTCAGCACGACGCCGACCGTGCGCAGCGGCACACCGGACAGCTCCGTGTAGAACAGCAGGCTGAACGGGTAGAAGAAGCCCATGCCGAGGGCGTTGGCGAAACCGGCGGCGCCGTACAGCGCGACGCCCGGCCCGCGGGGGAGCACCGGGGCGCGTTCGGCGGCCTTGGCGGTGTCGAGCAGGGTCATGCCGGTGCTCCTTGCCGTTGGCCGGAGAGGAACAGCAGGTGGCAGCGCTGTTCCGTGGACGTGCAGCCGCGGGATCGTTTGGTGTCGGCGCTGCCAAGTCCGTAGTGGATGGCGCGCACGCCGGCGGCGGCCGCCTCCTCGACGAGGCGGTAGTAGAGCAGCTCGAAGTACAGCGGGGCGCCGGTGCGCTGCTGGTAGGCGTAGTCGTAGCCGGTCTGCCGGGCGTACCAGGTGTCGTGGTGGCGCAGGATCAGGGCGAAGCCGCGGACTTCGCCCTCGGCGCGGGCCACCATCGCGAACGCGTCGCCGCCGAAGCCGTCGCGCAGCTGCCGGAGCAGGGGCAGCAGCTGTGGCGGACGCAGGTCGATGCCGTACTTGGCCAGCAGCCCGGATTCCAGCTCGGCGAACCGGTCGAGATCGGACTGTGCGAGGGCCTCGGCGGTCACCGTGACGTCGGCGGCCTGGATACGCCTGCGGTCGGCGGTGACGGCCTGGCGGCGTTTGCGGGGCAGCGCGGCCAGGTAGCCGTCGAAGCCGTCCGGCGGCACCCGCAGTGAGCAGTACTCCCCGGTGGTGAAGTGCCGGTAGCCGCGCCGGGTGAGCACGTCGGCCAGGGCGCGGTCGTGCTCGTCGAGGTAGAGGTAGCAGACGGTCGCGGCCTGTGCCCGGCGGCCGAGCTCCTCCGCGGCGGCGGCCAGCGCCGTGACGTCGGCCGGGGTGGCGTCGGGCCCGCACAGCATCCGGGTGCTGCCGGTGTGCCGGCCGCCGGCGAGCAGGGTGGGCATGAGCTGCTCGGTCGGCTCGCCGGGCAGCCCGGCCAGGAACTCGGCGGCCCCGGGCAGCTGGGACTTCGCGGCAAGCCGGAGCAGGACGTCCGGCCGGCCCAGGGCCCACGGCACGGCGGCGGTCGCGGTCGCGGTGGCCAGGCAGGCGACCGGCCTGCCCGCGCGCTCGGTCCACAGGTACGCCATCGGCACGCCCGCGGTGGCCTCGACCACGTCGAGCCAGCGGCAGGTGAGCCAGAAGTCGCCGGGCCCGGTCAGCGCGTCCCAGGCGGCGCGGGGCAGGTCGGCTGCGTGATGGACCATCCGCACGCCGTCGGGCAGCACGATGGTCTCCACTCGGGTCTGCACTGGCCACACCTTCCGGCTCGGAACGTATCGGTGAATTCAAGTCATTGACAGGGTGCTGACGGCTGGGCTTACTATGTCCACGCTTGATGATATACCGAACCACGACGTTTCATCGAGGGCCGATCGACTGCCGGCTCGCCGCGACGATGCGGCGCGGCGAACCTCCACTTGCGACGGGGATGAGTGCCATGTCTGCTACCGAGACCATCGTCAGGACCGCGACGAACGTCATCGCCACCGAACTGACCACCGAGACGCTGCTGGCGCTGGCGGGCCGGGAGATCGGCGCCATCCACGTCAAGGGCTACTACCCGGTCGCCATCGCCGCCGAGGTGGCGCAGAAGGCGATCGACCACCCCGCGCTCGGGCACTACCACAAGCAGTACACGAGCAGCGTCGGCCGCGTGTACATGCCGCACATCGACACCAAGTGGGACCCGGAGCTGACCGCGAAGTACCACGACGCCGCGCTGCCCGCCATCGCCGACGTCCGCTCGATGTTCCACCCCTACCTGGCGCCCGTGGACAAGGTGCGCCTGGACCTGCAGGAGCTGTGGCCGGCGGGGGCGAACCTGCTGCGGCTGCGGGGCCGGGCCTGCTTCGTCGGCGCCTTCCGCGTCTTCCAGCCGTCGACGTCCGAGTTCTACCCGCACAACGACGCCATCGACCAGGAGACCGACGCCCCGGAGATCGAGGGCGTCCTGAACCAGCTGGTCGCCAACATCTACCTCCAGGTCCCCGAAGAGGGCGGCGACCTGCACCTGTGGCTGCGTGAACCGACCGCCGCGGAGACCGAGATCATCCTCGACGTGGAGGGCCTGGACCCGAAGTCCGTCGAGGAGCCGGTCCACGTGATCCACCCGGAGGCCGGCGACCTCATCATCTTCAGCCCCCGCATGCTGCACGCGGTGACGCCCGGACAGGGCACCCACCGCGTCGGCGCGGCCGCGTTCATCGCGTCGAAGGGCCCGGCGGAACCGCTCGTGTTCTGGAGCTGAACCAGCCACCGGCAGCTCATTCGCCGGACCGGTACTTCGCGAGTCGACACGCAGAGGAATGCCGCATGCTCACGGGGCTGCTTCGCGCGCACGCACAGGCTCATCCGGACCGCACCGCCGTGGTCGCCGGACCTGGGCGGGTCACCTACCGAGAACTCGACGACCGCGTCACCGGGACCGCCGGGCTGCTGCACGAGCACGGCATCGGGCCCGGCCGCCTCGTCGGCGTCTATCTGGACCGGACCCCGGACACCGTCGTGGCCATGCTCGCCGCGCTCCGGGCCGGCGCCGCCTACACCGTCGTCGACCCGACCGAGCCGGTCGGCGAGAGCGCGGCCCGGCTCGCCGCGGCCCGCCCCGACGTCGTGCTGGCCGCGCCCCGCCACGCCGGTGAGTTCGCCGGCCTCGGCCTGCCCGTGACCCAGCCGCCGGCCGGGCCGCACCCGCGGGCCGGTGCCGCACCGGCCGTCGCAGCCGGCGAGCACGATCCGGCGTACGTGCTCTACACGTCGGGCTCCACGGGCGTGCCCAAGGGCGTGGTGGTCTCCCACGCCAACATCCGCCACTACACCGAGTCGCTGCTCGACCGGCTCGCCATCACCGAGCCGCTCGCCTACGCCCACGTCACCACGCTCGCCGCGGACCTCGGCAACACCTGCGTGTTCCTGGCCCTGTGGACCGGCGGCACGCTGCACCTGGTCGACGACGCGACGCGGCGCGATCCCCAGGCGCTGCGCCGCTACCTGCGCGACGAACGCATCGACGTGCTGAAGACGACGCCGTCGCACTGGGCCGCGGTGCTGCCGGGCTTCGACGACGATCCGCAGGCCGGACCCGCCCTGCGCCTGCTCGTCCTCGGCGGTGAACTGCTCAGCCTGCCGCTCGCCCGGCGCGTGCTCGCCTCCGGCGCGGCCCGGAAGCTGATCAACCACTACGGTCCCACGGAGACGACCGTGGGCGTCGCCTGCCACGTGCTCGACGGCCCGGCGCAGGTCGACGGCCTCGGCGACGCGGCGTCCGTGCCGATCGGCCGGCCGCTGGGCGCCAACCGGCTGTTCGTACGGACCGCCGACGGGCAGTTCCGGGAGCGCGACGCCACCGGGGAGCTGTACGTGGCGGGGCCCTCGGTCGCCCTCGGCTACCGTGGCGACGCCGCCGCGACCGCCGCCGCCTTCACCGGCGACCTCGAACAGGCCCACCCCGGGCTGGGGCGCGCCTACCGCACCGGCGACCGGGTGCGCGTCGACGCCGACGGCGTGCTGGAGTTCCTCGGCCGGGGCGACCGGCAGGTCAAGATCAAGGGGTACCGGGTCGAGCTGGGCCACGTGGAGAACGGGCTGCGCCGCCTGCCCGCCGTCGCCGACGCGGTCGTCGTGCACCGCGCCGACCGCCGCCCGGCCCTGGTCGCCGCCGTCGTCACGAACACCCGCCGCCACGGCCCCCAGCCCGACCTGCACCGGCAGGTGCGCCGGCTCCTGCCGCCGTACCTGGTCCCCGACCGGATCGAGTTCTTCGACGCGTTTCCGCGCAACGACAACGGCAAGACCGACCACGGCACCCTGCGCGAACTGATCGAGACGCGGCTCGCGCGCGCCGCCGCCCCGCCCGCGACGGCACCCGCCGACCCCGTCCTCGCCGACGTCCGTGCCGCCTGGCAGCGGGCGCTGGGCCACCAGGCGTTCGGCGCCGACGACGACTTCACCGCCGCCGGCGGCAACTCGATCGACGCCATCACGGTGATCGGCAACCTGCAGGCCCGGGGCTACGCCGTCTCGGCCGCGGCGTTCCTGGCCGCGCCCACCCCGGCGGCGCTCGCCGCCCGGCTGCGCGCGGCGGCGCACCGCGACGCGCCCGGCCCGGACCGGCCGCCCGCGGCGGATGACGGCACTGCGCTGTCCCCGGCCCAGTCCTGGTTCTTCGCCCAGGACTTCGCCCAGCCGGACCGGTGGAGTCAGGCACTCCTGCTGGACATCGACGCGGGGGTGCGCGTGCCCGAACTGGCCGCGGCCGTGCGGGACGTGCTGACCATGCATCCCATGCTGCGCACCGCGTTCGGCCCGCACGGCCCCGGCGGCCGGGGCCGCCGCCGCGAGGTGCGCCCACCACGGGACGTGCTCACCAGCACCCCGCTGCCCGCCGGGGACGAGGCCGCGGCCGGGCACATCCAGCAGATCGCCGGGGACCGGCAGGCCGAACTGAGCATCGTGGACGGCACCGTCTTCAAGGCGCACCTGTTCCGCGGCGACACCCAGGCGCACCTGCTGCTGCTGTGCCATCACCTGTCCGTCGACGCCATCTCCTGGCGCATCCTCGTCGACGACCTCAGCCGCTGCTACGACGAGCGCTCCCGCGGCGGCGAGCCCCGCCTGCGCCAGAGCCAGCCCGGGTTCGGCGCATGGGCCACCCACCTGCGCGACAACGCCGACCGGCTGCGCCCGGACCTGGCGTACTGGGACGGCCTCGACCGGTTCCCGGCGTACCCCGCCACCGCCGCCGACGGCGGCAACCTCGAACAGGACGCGCAGGCGGTGTGGTTCGGGCTGACCCCGGCCGAGACCGACGCGATGACCAGCACGGCCGCGAACCGGGCCGGCGGCGCGGCGCCACACGTGATGCTGCTCGGCGCGCTGGCCCACGCCCTGGCGGAACTGCACGGCACCGACGAGGTCGTGCTGGACGTCGAGAGCCACGGCCGTGCCGTGCTCGACGAGACGATCGACCTCGCCCGGACGGTCGGCTGGTTCACCTCCACCTTCCCGGTCCGGCTGGCCGTCACCGCCGGCGACCTGGCCGCCACCACCAAGGCGGCGGCCGCGGCGCTGGACGGCGTGCCCCGGCTCGGCGTCGCCTACGGCCTGCACGGCCTGCCCCGCCGCTCCGACGTGTGCTTCAACTACCTCGGCTCGCTGCCGCTGCCGCACACCGACGACCTGCGGCCGGTGGTGTCCCGCCACGCCGTGGGACCCGTGCGCGGCCCCGGCAACGACCGGGTCCACGGCCTGAAGGTCACCGCCCGGATCAGCGACGGGCGGCTGGTCGTCGACCTGTCGTTCAGCGCCCGCAGGCACGACCCCGAGCGGATGCGTGCCCTCGGCCGCGCCGTGCGGGCCTGCCTGCTGGACGCCTGCGGCCTGCCCGACAGCGCGGCGCCGCTGGTGACCGAGCGGGGATCCAGCACGGGCCTGCTGGTCCAGGTGCCGTCCGCGCTGCTCGGCGAGCCGCCCGCCGCGACGGTCCGGGAGTACCGGCGCGTCCTGCTGACCGGCGCGACCGGGTTCATCGGTGCGCACCTGCTGCACCTGCTGCTCACCCGGACCGAAGCGCGGATCACCTGCCTGGTGCGGGAGAAGGCGGGCACGACCCCGCTGCAGCGCCTGCGCGACGCGTACGCGTGGCACATCCCGGGTGAAGGGCTCGACCGGCCTGGCGGCCGCATCGAGGTGCTGGCCGCGGACCTGTCCCAGCCCGGCCTCGGGCTCGCCCCCGCCGAGCACGCCCGGCTGAGCCGCGAGGTCGAGGCGATCTACCACCTGGCCGCCGACACCCGGCTGTTCGGCGAGCACGACACCTTCGCCGCGCACAACGTCGCCTCGGTCCGCGCGCTGGTTCGCCTCGCGACCACCGGCCGCCCGAAGGACCTGCACCACGTGTCGACCCTTGCGGTGTGCGGCAGCGGATCCGACGGCGACCCGGCCGTGTTCTCCGAGGACACCCTCGACGTCGGCCAGCGCTTCCTGAACGAGTACGAGCGCAGCAAGTACGACGCCGAACGGGTCGTCAGGGACTTCGCCGCGCACGGCGGCGCCGCGTTCGTGTACCGGACGGGCAACGTCACCGGGCACTCGGTCACCGGCCGCTTCCAGCGCAACGGCGGCGACAGCCGGCTGGTGCAGCTGCTGCGCGCCTGCGTACACCTCGGACGGGTGCCCCGCCTGGGGTCGCAGACCGTGGCCCTGAGCCCGGTGGACGTCGTCGCCGCCGGCATCCTGGAGATCTCGCGCTGCGCCCGGATCCCCGGCGGCACGTTCCACGTCGACACGGCCCACCACGTCCGCTACGCCGACGTGTTCGCCGCCCTGCGGGACCTGGGCTGCGAGCTGGACGAGACCGACGCGCCCGGGTTCGCCGACCTGTTCGAGCCGCACCTGTCCGGCGGCGACCCCGCGGTGCTGCTCGCACACTTCTGGGCCGGGCGTCCCGAGCGCAACGTCCGGTACGACCACTCCCGTACCCGGCGCACGCTCGCCGCGCTGGGCGTGGAGTTCCCCGTGCTGACCCGCGCCTGGCTGGTCAGGCACCTCGACGGACTGCAGCGGCAGGGCGAGCTCGTCCCGCCCGCACGGACAGGAGCAGCACATGGCTGACGGACGTATCGCCGTCGTGACCGGGGCGTCCTCCGGCATCGGCCGCGCGGTCGCCGAGCACCTCGCCCGGGCCGGCGCCCGCGTGGTGGCGGCCGGCCGCAACGCCGACGAGCTCGGCAGGCTCGCCGACGAGCTCGCCGCGGCGCCCGGCGAGATCGTCACCGCCGCCGGGGACATGACCGAGCCCGGGTACGCCCAAGGGCTGCTCGCCACCGCGGAGCGGACCTGGGGACCGGCGACGGTGTTCGTGCTGTCGGCCGGTCAGGGCCTGCCCGGCACCGTGCTGGGTTCGGACCCCGCCCGGTGGCGGGAGCTGGTCGAGACCAACTACCTCGCCGTGCTGCACCAGCTGCGGGCCGGCGGGGCGGAGTTCGCCAGACAGGCCACGGCCGACGGCGGCGGCCAGGCGCGGGACATCGTCGTCATCGGATCGACGGTGGGCCGCCAGGTCTCGGCGGCCAACCCGGTCTACGGTTCGACCAAGTTCGCGCTCCACTCGCTGGTCGAGGCGCTGCGCCAGGAGGTCTGCGCCCACAACGTCCGGGTCACCCTGATCGAGCCCGGGTTCGTCCGCTCCGGCTTCCAGGAGGCGGCCGGTTACGACATGGCGTGGTTCGACCGGATCGCCGAGGAGTGCGGGCCCCTGCTGACACCCGACGACGTCGCCGAGACCGTCGGTTTCGTCATCGACCGGCCCCGGCACGTGCACCTCGACGACATCCGGCTGCGCCCCACCCGGCAACGAGCATGAGCGCCGCGGCCACGCGGCGACCCGAGAAGGAGTGAGCCGTGCAGGATTACTTCAGCAGCCTGTTCTCGCTGAAGGGCCGCCAGGCGGTGGTCACCGGGGGCAGTTCGGGCATCGGCCGGTCGATCGCCGAGGCCCTGTGCCGGGCGGGGGCCGACGTGCTGCTCGTCGCCCGCCGGGAGCAGGCGCTGCGCGAGACCGCCGACGCGCTGCGGGCCGAGGGCGGCAGCGCCGCCTGGCTCAGCGCCGACCTCGGCGACCGTGCCGGTGTGCACCGGCTGGCCGACGAGGTGCTGGCCCGGCACGGCGTGCCGGACATCGTGGTGAACTCCGCCGGCATCAATCTGCGCCCGCCGCTGGACGAGCTGTCCGAGCGCGACTGGGACCTCACCCTGGGGCTCAACCTCGACGCGCCGTTCGTGCTGGGCCAGCGGTTCGGCCCGAAGATGGCCGACCGGGGCTGGGGCCGGATCGTCCACATCGCGTCGCAGCAGGCGATCCGCGCCTTCGGCAACAGCGGCGCGTACGGCGTGTCCAAGGCCGCCCTCGCCGGGCTGACCCGCTCGCAGGCCGAGGCGTGGTCGTCACGCGGAGTGTGCGTGAACGCCATCGCGCCGGGGTTCGTGCACACCCCGCTGAACGAGGCCGTCTTCCGCGATCCGGTCCGCACCGGCGCGATGGCGCGGCGCACCATGGCCGGCCGCAACGGCGAGCTGGGTGACTTCGCCGGGATCGCGGTGTTCCTGGCCGGGGACGCCGCAGCGTACGTGACCGGGCAGACGATCTTCGTCGACGGCGGGTTCTCGGCCACCTGACCTGCCGCCGCAGCGCTTCTTCGAGGAGGGTTCCACTTGTCACCGCCTGGTCCGGTCGTCGTGCTGGTCGACGCGTACACCTCGGGGCAGTACCTGCCGCCCGAGTTCGCCGCCCTCGGCGCGCAGCTGGTGCACGTGCAGAGCAGCGCCGAGCTGATGCCGTCGATGCCCGCGCCCGACCTGAGCGTCTACCGGGCGAACATCGTCCACGAGGACCTCGTCAAGACCGTCGCGCAGCTGGCGCCGTACCGGCCGGTGTGTGTCATGGCGGGCCAGGAGCCGGGTGTGCTGCTGGCCGACGAGCTGGCGGTGGCGCTGGGGCTGCCGGCGAACACGGCGTCGCTGTCACCGGCACGGCGCGACAAGTACCAGATGATCGAGACGCTGCGGGCGGCGGGACTGCACTGCGCCGGCCAGTTCAAGAGCGGCGACGTCGCGGCCCTGGCCGGCTGGGCGCGGCGGAACGGCTACCCGGTGGTGGTCAAACCGCTGCGGTCGGCGGCCGGGGACGGCGTCTTCGTCTGCGCCACGGACGGCGAGGTGCACGCCGCCGCCGAGGCCGTGCTGGCCTCCGAGACGATCTACGGCGAGGGCAACGCGGAGGCCCTGGTCCAGTCCTACCTGCACGGCCCCGAGTACGTCGTCGACATGGTGTCCCACGAGGGCAGGCGCTACCTGTGCGGGGTGTGGCAGTACCACAAGCGCCTGCTCGCCTCGGGCCGCAACATCTACGACCGCGAACATCTGCTGCACCCCGACGAGCGGCCGGTGCCGCAGCTCGCGGCGTACGTGGAGCAGGCCCTCGACGCCCTCGGCGTCCGGTACGGCCCCTCCCACGCAGAAGTGATCATGACACCGGACGGGCCGGCGCTCGTCGAGGTCGGCTGCCGGATCGCCGGGAACATGCATCCGGGCTTCCACGACCGGTGCGCGGGCGGCAACCAGGCCGGCCTGACCGCCCTGGCCTGGCTGCGGCCGGAACGCTTCCTGCGCGACTACGCCGGACGCCGGTACGGCAAACGCTGCGAGGCGGTCTGCTGCACCACCTCCACCACCCTCGACGGCATCGTCGACCACATCGGCCAGGATGCCGTCGCGCAGATCGCCGCGCTGGAGACCGTGCACCGGTTCGACCTCAAACTCGCCCCCGGCGACCGGATCCGCCCCACCGTCGACCTCTACTCCAGCACGATGCGCATCTTCATGTGCGGTGCCGACATGGCCGCCATCGACCGCGATTACCAGCGGATCGGCGTGCTCAAGGACCGCGTCTACCGGATCAGCGAGAGTGAGTAGCCTGGTGAACACCGTCGCCGTCGCCGTAGTCCCGCGCTCGGCCATCCGACCCGCCGACCTGGCCAAGGCCGCGGCCGCGTGCGGGCACGCACCCGTGTTCGTGGCCGCGGCGGGCGGCCTCGACGCAGCGGAGAAAGCGGAGTACGCCGCGCTCGGACCGGTCCTGGAGGTCGACCCTGAGCGGCCCGGCGACCTGCTCGCACAGCTGCGCCGACACCGCCCCGTGGCGATCACGACGTTCAGCGAGGGCATGGTCCCGACGACCGGGGAGCTGGCCGCAGGACTGGGGTTGCCCTATCACGACCGGGACACCGTCGCCGCGCTGACCGACAAGTACGTGCAGCGGCGGCGGCTGGCCGAGCACGGCGTCGACACGGTGTGGTCGGCCGTGGCCACCAGCCGCCAGGAGGTTCTCGACGCGCTCGCGAACCGGCCCGGTCCGCTGGTGGTCAAGCCGAGGCGCAGCCAGAGCAGCCGCGACACCTTCCTCGTGGCGACGGCCGAGGACCTGCCCGCCGAGGTCGCGCCGAGCGCCGAGCGGCCGTTCGTCGTCGAGGAGTTCCTGGTCGGCATCGGCGGCGAGGGCATCGGCGACTACGTCTCCGTGGAATCGCTCGTCGTGGGCGGCGAACCCTCGACGATCGGCGTCACGGGCAAGTTCCCCCTGCTCACGCCGTTTCGTGAGCAGGGCCAGTTCTTTCCCGCGCGCCTGTCGCCGGACGTCCGCGCGGCGTGCGCTCGCCTGGCCGATGCCGCGGTACGGGCCCTGGGCATCCGGCGCGGGCTGGTGCACACCGAGCTCAAGCTCACGGCGGCCGGGCCGAGGATCATCGAGGTCAACGGCCGGATCGGCGGCTACGTGACCGAGCTGTACGAGCGCGCCACCGGCCTGCGGCTGCTGGAACTCGGCATGGCCGAGACCTGCGGCCGGCCGGTCGCGCTGCCCGAGCCGCGCGACACCGGCCCGGTCCACTTCCAGTTCGGCAACCAGCCGCCACCGGCGGGCGGGGTGCTGCGCGCCTTCCACGGGACCGCGCAGGCGGCCCGGGAGCCGGGGCTTGTCGGCTACGCCGAGTCGGTGGCGCCCGGCGCGGAGCTGGCCCCGGGCGTCATGACGTTCTTCCTGGACTTCCTGCGCGGCCAGGCGGCCGACCACCAGGCGATGCTGGCCGTCCTCGACCGCTGCCTCGCCCACCTGCACTACGACATCGAGCACCCCGACGGCACGACGCGCCGCTGGCAGGCCGGCCGTGAGGGCCTGCAGCCTTCGGCCGGCGGCCGGTAAGCCAGATACGAGGAACCGGGAGAGGCACATGAAGGGTTCGCCCAGCGTCAACCAGCCCAGGATCCGCGCGCTGACCAACTGGGTCTTCCTGCGCGCCGCCGGTGGGGAGGACCGACCGGCCGTGCTGTCCCCACCGGACTACTTCCCCGAGGTGCGCGCCCTTGAGGACCGCTTCCCGCAGCTCAAGGCCGAGGTCGACGCGCTGCTCGCCCACCGCGAGATCCCCCGGTACGGCGCGTTCGACCCGGTCCGCGCCGCCCAGGTGTCCGAGGACTGGAAGCTGTACTACGCCTACATGTTCGGCCGGCCCAACGAGCTCGCCCGCACGGAACTGCCCACGCTGCTCGAATTCGCCGAGTCGACGCCCAACGTCGTCAACGCGTTCGTGTCGATCCTCGATCCCGGGGTCCGGCTGCCCTCGCACCGGGATCCGTACGCGGGCATCCTCCGCTACCACCTGGGTGTGCGGATCCCGACCGACAACCCGCCGCGCATCCGGCTCCGCGACGAGTACTACACCTGGTCGGAGGGGAAGGGGGTGGTGCTGGACGTCAACCACGAGCACGAGGTGGTCAACGACAGCGCCCAGGCGCGCGTCATCGTGATCGTCGACTTCCACCGCCCCATGGGCTTCTTCGCCAGCCGGCTCAACCGGCACATGCTGCGCCTGAAGCGCAAGTGGGCCCCGCAGTTCGTCGACGCCGCGCGATACGACGTCATGCACGGCGCCTGACCTCGTGATGGCCGACTCCGGGCAATGGCGGGTATCGGCCACCACCACGGATCGTCCCGACCGCGGGCCAGGCGAACAGTCCCAGCCACCCGCGCCTCGGCACGGGCGCACACCTTTCGCCTGCGTACGCACCATGATCGGGGCAACGGGCAGGCGACCGGGAACGGCGCCCCTCGTCAAGGGTGCGGTGCGGCTCAGTCGTCGGCCGAAGCCGTGCGCGACTGCCGGACCCGGCGCGCGATCATCCAGCCGAGGCCGATCGCGAGCAGGACGAGCACGGCGACGGTGACGGGCCTGCCGTGGCGCTGCACCACGTCCCACCGGTCCGACAGGTGCCAGCCGGCGGTGACGAAGACCGCGTTCCAGATCCCGGCGCCGAGCAGCGTCAGCACGCTGAACCTGAGCAGCGGCATGCGCACCACTCCGGCGGGCAGGGAGACCACGCTGCGCAGCACGGGCACGCACCGGCCGGCGGCCACGATCCAGGAGCCGTGACGAGCGAACAGCTCGCATCCGCGGTCCACGTCGGACGGGCTGGCCAGGATGAACCAGCGCCGCTGCGAGAGCCGGTGCAGCCGGTGGTAACCGAGCCAGGCGCCCAGCGTGTAGAGCACCAGCGCACCCGCGAGCGCACCGAGGGTCGCGGCGGCCCATACGGCGAAGGGATCCATCCGGCCAGCGTGTGCCTGGAACCCGGCCAGCGGCAGGATCACCTCCGACGGGATGGGCGGCACCACGGTCTCCAGCGCGATGAGGACACCGACACCCGGCACCCCGAACCGCTCCACGAACGAGGTGATCCACTCTTCCATCGCCTGAGGTTACCCGCCGGACCAGCGGTTCATGCCCGGCTGCGGGCCCGCGCGCGACACGGACACGGTCCGCCGCGCGGCGGTCACGCCCCCGTCCGGCACGGCGTCAGGTCGCGTACGTAGGTCAGGCCGGGTCGGCCGTCGAGCACGATCTCGGCGGTGGGGGTGAACCCGCTGCGGGCGAGCACCGCCCGCGAACCGGTGTTGTCCAGGGTTGTCACGGCACGCAGGCTGGTCAAGCCGTAGTCGCCGGCGGCCAGCTCGCACACCCGGGCCACCCCGGCCGTGGCCAGCCCGCGCCCGGCGGCGGCGCGGGCGATGCGGTAACCCAGCTCCGCCGCGCCGTCGGCCACGTCGACCAGATTGATCCGGCCCAGCACCGCCCCGCCGGCGTCCACCAGCAGGTGGAAGTGGCACAGCCCCGCATCCTGCTCGGCGAGCAGCGCCGCATGCCGGGCCGCGAATTCCGTGAAGTACGCGTCGCCGCGATCGGGGATCGACGCGGCGAAATACTCCCGGTTCTCCTGCTCGAACATGAGCAGGGCGGCGGCATGGTCAGGGCGCAGGCGCTGAAGGTCGGGCACCGGGGCAGGTTACGCGACGGCGGCGCGGCAGCGCGCGTGGTTAACCTCGGTCCGATCGACGGCCGAACTCCGCATGATCTGGCCTGACGCCGCCGCTGTCGGCGCCGCGTTCTCCTGACGAGCCGGGCCCGGCGCACCGATCACGAAGCAGGACCGTCGGTGAGCAGCCCGGTGAGGAGGGCGCGCAGGGTGCGCTCGAAGAGGTCGCGGTGCGGGACCGCGGTGGCGGGTGCGGTCATCGCCGCGGTCAGGTGGGGGTACGCCGCCGGGTCGACGTGCCCGAAGCCCGGTGCGGGCGTGCCGCTCTGCGCGGCGAACATCGACACGACGCCGGTCAGCATGCCGATGGCCTCGAACTTCGCCATCGTGCCGCACCGGGCCGGGGTCAGGATGCGCAGGCACTCGTCGAAGTAGGAGAGCGTGTTCGGCCCGGGGGACGGCCCGTGCGCGACGGCGTCCCGCAGCCAGGGGTGCCGCCGGTAGAGGTCGAGCTGATGGCGCGCGAGCCGGATCAGCCCGTCGAGCCAGTCGTCGCTGTCCGGCGGGTACGGCCGCAGCTCGCCGACGCACCGGTCGACCATCAGGTCCAGCAGGTCCTCGCGGGAGGACAGGTGCCGGTAGAGCGCCGCGGCCGACATGCCGAGCGCGGCGGCCACGGCACGCATGGACACCGCCTCCAGCCCGCCCGTGTCGGCCAGGCCGACGGCGGCGGCGACGATCGCGTCCCTGCTGTGCGCGGGGGCCGGGCCGCGCCTGCCGCGTTCGGGCCGGGCCCAGATGGACTCACCGCCCGGCGTTGTGTGATCCACCGACCCACTATAAACTGCGAACAGCGTTCATCGTTTTAGGGCCGGGGGAGACACGGCATGGCAGGGATCACGGCCCGGCGTGCTTCGCCGCGCACAACGAGGCCCTGGCCCAGGTCATCCCCGGCGCCCGTACGCTGCGGCTGCCGCGCGCCCGGCACGACGCCATCGCGATCGCGCCCGCCCGGCTGGTCGACCCGATCGCCGAGTTCCTGGCCGCCCCGGAGGCCGCCGCCCGCTGACCGCCTACGCCGACGGGTGGCGCCTGGCCCTGGCCCGCCCGGCCTGCGTACGCGGCCGCAGGCACCCGTACCCCGCCTCGGTGAACCGGCGCGGCTCCTCGTCCCACCAGTCCTCGTCGGGGGACTCCGTGGCCAGCAGCACCTCCGCGCCCGCGGCGTGGATGGCCGCGCGCACCGCGGCGGGCGGCCGGGCGATGCACAGCTCGACCCCGTGCCGCAGCGCCGCGGCGCGGAACATGGTCAGCGTCGCGATCCCGGCCACGTCGATCGCCTCGACCTCGGCCAGATCCACGGTGAGCCGGTCGGACTCGAACCGTTCGAGCGCCACCGCGATCGCCTTGCCGAGCAGGTGGGCGGTCGTCGCGTCGAGCCAGCCGCGCACCGTCAGGTAGAGGCCCGACGGCGCCGCGTACAGGCGCAGGTCCAGTGACTCGCTCATCGCCGCCGCTCCAATGAGGGGGATGGGTGACAGGTGGCTCTCCTTGTTGCCCCCGGACGCTGCCGCCAAACCTCCCCCCGGTAACGGCTGTGTAACGTCCCCTGAACGACCCCTACCCGGCACTCCGGGACGTCCCCGATGAAGTGCGGCTCCGCCGCCCGCGACAGGGGAAACCGTGTCCGAACGGGAACGCGCCGCGCCCATCGCCCGGCGCCACCGTCAGGACTGGACCAGCCACCGCCGCCCGTCGATGAGCTCGCGCGCCGCGTCGAGGTGCCCGGCGTGGCAGGCCGTCTCCGTGATCACGTGCAGCAGGATCTCGCGCAGGTCACCGAGCCGCCAGTCGCCGAACTGCCCGTCCGGCCACCACGCGGGCGGCGCGTCGGCGCGCAGCGTGCGCACCGCCGCGTCGGCCAGCTCGATCTGCCGCCGGTATGCGTCCAGCACCGCCTGCGCGGGCACGCCGTCGCCGACCTGCCAGGCGTCGTCCGTCTCCGGCAGCGCGGCGATCGCCGCCGGATCGCCGTCCGCCACGGCACGGAACCAGAACAGCTCCACGTCGTGCGTCAGGTGCTGGATCAGGCCGAGGCAGCTCCACCCGGACGGCAGCACCGGGCGGCGCAGCTCGGCGTCGGACAATCCGTCCACGATGCCCAGCACGTGCCGCCGCTGCCCGTGCAGGCACGCCAGCAACGTCTCGATCTCGGTGTCGACCGGGGCGACGGTCATCGGTCCTCCTGGGACAGCTCGATGGCGCGCTCCAGCAGCGCCAGGCGTTCCGGCTCGCTGTGGGCGAGCGCGGCGGCCTCCCGGAACAGCGCGGCGGCGCGGCCGGGGTCGCCGCCGCGCGCGGTGAGCTCGGCCTCGGCCGCGACCGCGTACGGGTCGCCGTCCAGCGCCCCGTCCGCGCGCGCTCGGGCCAGCAGGGCCAGCCCGGCGGCCGGGCCGTACGCGTATCCGTGCGCCACGGCCCGGTTCAGCTCGATCACCGGGTCCGGCTCGTCCTGCGCGAGCGCGTCGTAGCAGGCGGCGATCCGGACCCAGTCGGTGCTCTCGACGGACGCGGCCGTCGCGTGGCAGGCGGCGATGCGGGCCTGCAGCGCGTACGGCCCGTCCGCCCGTACCCGATCCAGGATCGCCACCGCCTCGGCGACGGCATCCCGGTCCCAGCGGCCGCGGTCCTGCCGGTCCAGGCTGAGCAGCCGCCCGTCGGCGTCCCGCCGGGCCGCCCGGCGCGAATGGTGCAGCAGGAACAGCGCCAGCAGCGCGGCCGGCTCCGGCTCGGCGGGCATGAGCTCGTGCACCAGCCGGGCCAGCCGCACCGCCTCGTCGGCGAACGCCGGCTCGCCGCCCGGGTCGTAACCGCGCGTGAACAGCAGATACAGCACCGCGAGCACGCCCGGCAGCCGCTCGGCCAGGGCCGCGCCGCGCGGCACCCGATACGGGATGCGGGCCTGGGCGATCTTCGTCTTCGCGCGGGTCAGCCGCCGGGTCATGGTCGCCTCGCTCACCCGGAACAGCCGGGCCACGTCGGCGGTCGGCACCCCGCAGACGGTCCGCAGCGTCAGCGCCACCTGCGCCTCCGGCGCCAGCGCCGGGTGGCAGCAGGTGAAGACGAGCCGCAGCCGGTCGTCCACCACATCCTCCTGTGCGGCCGCGGGTGGGCTGAAGTCGGTGAGCATCGCCAGCTCGCGCAGCTTGCGCTGCTCGACCGTGGCCCGGCGCAGCACGTCCACCGCCCGGTTGCGGGCCGTGGTCATCAGCCAGCCGCCCGGGTTGCCCGGCACCCCGTCGGCCGGCCAGCGCTCCACCGCTGCGGCCAGCGCGTCCTGGGCGCAGTCCTCGGCCAGCGTCCAGTCGCCGGTCACCCGGATGAGGGCGGCGACGATGCGCGGGTACGCGTCGAGCGCCGCCTCGGCGACCGCGGGATGTGCTGCCGTCACTGCTCGAAGTCCGCCAGCGGGCGCAGCTCCAGCCGCCCGCCCCGGGCCATCGGGTGGGCGCGCGCGACCTCGATCGCCTCATCCAGGTCGGCGCATTCGAGCAGGTCGAAGCCGACGATGACCTCCCGCGTCTCGGCGAACGGGCCGTCGGTCACCAGCAGCCGCCCGTTGCGCACCCGCACGGTGGTGGCCGCCGACTTCGGCGCGAGCTGATTGCCGAACACCCGGCGCCCGGCCGCGTCGTTCTCCGCCACCCACACGTCGATGTCGGGCTCGTTCTCCCGATCGGTGTCCGGCTCCAAATCGGTGCACACCAGCATCATGTACTTCATCATCGCCTCCTTGATCGTCCTGATCCCACCATGGTGACGAACGACCGACCCGATTCCGGACACCCCCAACGAAGATCTTTTCCCCTGATCCGCCAACCTCACCCTCTCCCGCGCCGATCTTGCACGGGCTGTGGGTACGACACGCCCTATCCGGACATATCCCTAACGCTTCGCGCAAGATCGTCGCGATCATGGCGGTGGACGGGTCGGGCCGGTAGCCTGGCCGCGTGCCGCAGCTGCTCTCCCTCACGCCCTCGCCCGAACTGCCGTTGCAGGCGGCGCGTGCGCTGTCGCGCGGTGCCGTCCTGCCGCTCGGTCTCGTCCTCGTCGCGCTCGGCGGGTTCCTGCTGTGGCGGGCCGGCCGGGCGTCGAATCCCTCCCGGCTCGAGGAACGCCGCGGCGGGGTGGTGTTCCTCGTCATCGGTGCCGTGATCGGGGTGTACGGGCTGATCAGGATGGTGCTCGACTAGCCGGTCAGGCCGCGGCGCCGTCGTGCCCGTGCAGGCCCTTGAAGGTGTCGGTCTGGATCGCGTCGCCCGGCACGCCGGTGTTGCGCAGCTGCTCGACCACGCCGCTGACGAACCCGTCCGAGCCCGCGACCATGTACTGCGGCGCCGGCTCCAGATCCGTCACCCCGACCAGGGCGTCGGCGAGCCCCTCCCGGCCGACCCGGTGGTACGCGATCGGCATGGCCGCGAACTCCGCGCCGTACAGATAGTCGGCGCGCCCCGCGTGCACCAGCACGACCGGCGTCTGCGGCCGGTGCCGCTGCAGGTGGCGCAGGATCGACCGGAACGGCGTCACGCCGATGCCGCCGCCGATCAGCACCAGCGGCCGCGTCGGGTCCTCGGGCAGCTCCAGGTGCCCGCCGATGCCGAACACGTGCAGCTGCGCCCCCGGCTCCAGCGCCTGGAAGTGCAGCTGGAACGGCGACCCGGAGCTGTGGTCCAGGGTGAACCAGACCTCGTCGTCGCCGGGCGCCGACGCGAACGAGATCTCCCGCACCGGCTTGGTGAACTGCCGCAGCAGCTTCGGAAAGAACAGGTGGCCGTACTGGCCCGGCGCGAACTCGAGCGGGCGCTGCGCGCCGAACCGGTACGTGTGCACGGCGCCGTACTCGTGCGCGCTGCCGATCAGGTGCAGCCGGGCCATGAGGCGTCCTCTCGCCCGCCCGGCGGGCAGCGGCCGGCCCGTGCGGGCTAATCCGACGCCGGCAGGACGTTCTGGTTGTGGTGGAACAGGTTGCCGGGATCGTACCGCCGCTTGATCTCGGCGAGCTGCTCGTACCCGGCGCCGAAGTTCTCGCGTACCCGCCGGTGGTCGTCGTCGGACGCGAAGTTGATGTATCCGCCCTGTTCGGAGAAGGGAGCGAGCGCGGCGTAGTAGTCACGGACCCACCGGATGTTGGCCTCGTTCTGCGCCGGGTCGGGCCACATGCCGGCGATGACGCAGGCGAAGTTCGCGTCGCGGTGCCCGAACGCGGTCGCGTCCGGCGCCACGTCGTGGCACGCGCCGTTGATCGGGTACAGGTGCATGGTCGAGTTCACCACCGGCACCCGCGGGCCGTGCTCCAGGTGTGCGGCGATCGCGTCGTCGGTCAGGTCCTTGACGAACACGGCCTTCCAGTAGTGCTGCAGCCCGCGCGGCACCAGCGCGTCGAACGCCGAGTTGAGCGCCGCGTACGGCATCGGCCCGACGTGCTGCGCCACCGGGGTGGCCACCTCCCGGAAGCGGGCCAGCAGGCGCTCGCCCTTGCCCATGTCCCCGGTCCAGCAGGACACCAGGGCCAGGAACGGCTCGCCCACCCGGTTCTCGGGCACGAACGGCAGCGGCGGCGCGATCTGCCACGCGGGGAAGCCGCCGTACTCACGTGGCGCTTCGGCGATGAACTCGCGGAAGAAGCGCAGCACGTTGGTGGCGTCGCTCAGCTCGAAGAACATCGGGCCGCCGAAGATGTCGCCGACCGGGTGCACCCGGAACTCGAACTCGGTGACGACGCCGTAGTTGCCGCCGCCGCCGCGCAGCGCCCAGAACAGGTCGGCGTGCTCGGTCTCGTCGGCGTGCACCAGGCTGCCGTCGGCGAGCACGACGTCCGCGGAGATCAGGTTGTCGCAGGACAGGCCGTAGCGGCGGCTCAGGTAGCCGATGCCGCCGCCCAGCGTCAGGCCGCCGACGCCGGTGGTGGAGATGATGCCGCCTGTCGTGGCCAGGCCGTAGGGTGCGCCGGCCTCGTTGAACATGCCCCAGGTCGCGCCGCCGCCGACGCGGGCGGTGGACGTCGAGGGGTCGATGACGACCTGGGTCAGCGCGGACAGATCGGCGACGATCGCGCCGTCGGCGGTGCCGAAGCCGGGGACCGAGTGGCCGCCGCCGCGTACGGCGAGGTCGGCGCCCTGCTCGGCGGCGAAGCGGACGACCGTGCGTACGTCGTCGGTGTTCGCGCAGCGTACGACCGCTGACGGGCGCCGGTCGATCATGAAGTTGTAGACGCGGCGAGCTTCCTCGTAATCGTCGTGACCCTCGGTCACCACTAGTCCGGTCACCTGCTCGCGAAGCGCGGTCACGGCAGCCGTAGACATGGATCCTCCCTGGCAGTTCCGGGCCCAGACCAATCCATGCTATGCGTGCTTGGGGGGAAATAATCTGATTTGCCCGGGAGGCGCGACCCCTGGTCTGCTGGCGGCCGATCAACCATTCGCGACCGGACGCCGCGCTCGGGCGGCGCGGGCGGGCTGTCGGTCAGTCCGGATGAACGATCGCTGGTTCGTGTCGGAATGTGCGATGGGAGCGCGCAGATCTTGACACGAGACGGCCGTCTTGTCGGGTGGCCACACTGCCGGTTTCCGGCGCCGGCTCACGCCGAGGGGGCGTGCTCCTTGCCGTCGGTAGGCCGGCCGGCGTTGCCCGGCCGCGCCCGGCGGCGAGAGTTGATCTTGTCCTGCAGATGTGTCACCTGGCTCGACAGTCGGGTGAGTTCGGCGACCAGCCCGGCGGCGCGCTCGCGCAGCTCGGCGAGCACCTCGCGGGTCGGCGGCGGCTCGGCTTCACCGGCGTGCTCCGGCTCCGGCCGCCCGTGTGGTCGCACTGCGTCCCTCGTGTCCGTCATGTTCACCTCCCGTGCGGATCGTCGTCTGCCCGCGTCCGGCGTCGGTGAAACCTCCATGTGACCCAGCTCACACGCTTCGTCACCGGATCAGCGGATCAGCCCCGCGATGATGTTGATCGCGCCCGCCACGATGACCACGCCGAACAGGTACGACAGCAGCCCGTGCACGATGATCGTGCGCCGGATCCGCGGATCCCGGATGTCGGTGTCCGACACCTGGTACGTCATGCCGATGGTGAACGCGACGTACGCGAAGTCCAGATAGTCGGGCTGCTGGGACGGCGGATCGTTGAAGTCGATGCCCCGCCCGTCCGGCGCGTAGTGCAGGTCGGCGTACCGCAGCAGGAAGATCGTGTTGACCACGGCCCAGGACAGCAGGATCGTGAGCACGGCCAGCCCCACCAGCGCGCCCTTCTGCCAGCCGGTCTGTTGCGCCGCCGTGGGCAGCGTGGCCGCCACCGCCAGGATGCTGCCGAGGCTCGCGGCGACCAGCAGCAGCGCGGCGGCGCCGCGGGTGTTGTCGTCGCGCGCCGCGTGGCGGCGGGTGGTCTGCTGGTCGGAGGTCAGCACGATCGGCCACACCGTGGCCAGGAACGTCAGCGCGGTGGCGGCCCAGCCGCCGACGATCGCGAGCCGCCAGGGCGCGAACCGCAGCACCACCGCGCCGACGACCAGCCCGGCGCAGACGACCAGGGCGGCGCGGCGCAGCGCCGGGGCGTGCCGGCCCAGCAGCCGGTGGTACACCGTCATATGCCGCCGACTGTAGTCCGGGTCGTGCGCGGAGGACGGCGATCCGCGTCCTGCCGCGTCACGAGGCGTCGTGCCACGGCCCGCCGCCACCGGTGACGGTGACGGCGGGCCGGTCCGGTCAGGACGCGGGCTCGCCCGAGGGGGCGGTCAGGGTGACCCCGGTGGCCACCGGCGTGCCGAAGTTCGGCGTGCCGTCGGCGTTCCAGGTGAACTTCTGCGCCCGGGTGGAGCGGTTCATGTCGCAGCCGCCCGTCGCGGAGCTGTTGGCGTGGTACACGATCCAGTCCTCGGTGCCGTCCGGCGACTTGAAGAAGCCGTTGTGGCCCGGCCCGTAGACGCTGTTGGCGTTGGAGCGCTGGAACACCGGGTTGGGCGACTTCGTCCACGACGACGACAGCAGCGGGTCGCCGGTGCCGTTGTACGTGATCATGCCCAGCTTGTAGTCCGGGGTGGAGCAGTGGCTGGCCGAGTACACGATGAAGGTCCTGCCGTTGCGCTGCAGCACCTCACCGCCCTCGGCGACCGCGCCGCCGACCGTCTCCCAGCTGTAGGTCGGGGTGACCAGGGTGCGCCGGGTGCCGCTGGCGGTCCACGGGTTGCTCAGCGGCCGGATGAACAGCGGCTGCGAGCCGTTGTAGAACGTGCCGAGCAGGTAGAGCTGGCCGTTGAGCTGCAGGATGCTGGGGTCCAGTTCCCAGGTGTTGTTGGCGGTCGGGTCGAGCATCGACGCCTTGAACGTGTACGGGCCCATCGGGTCGGTCCCCGCGCTCTCCAGCACGTGGATGCGCTGCGTGCCCAGGTTGTACGGCTCCTGCCCGGCGGTGTAGTAGAAGTACCACCGCAGCCCGTTCGGGCCATTGAGCAGGAAGAACTCCGGTGCCCACATGGTGCCGGCGCCGTTGGGGTTGGTGAGGTTGAAGATGACCTGGTCCTGGGCGGTGGACAGACCGCGCAGGGTGGTGGCCCGGCGCATGGTGATGGTGCGGTTCCAGGTGGTCGTGGCCAGGTAGTAGTACCCGTTGTAGTACGTCATCCACGGGTCCGGACCCTGCGCCTTGAGCGGGTTGGTGAACGTGTTGCCGGTCCCGCCCGAGGTGATGGTCCAGGTGAACGTCGCGCTGCCGCTGACGCCGCCGCTGGTGGCCGTGGCGGTCACGGTGTACGTGGCGACGGTGGTCGGGGTGCCGCTGACGACGCCGGTGGCGGCGTTGATGCTCAGCCCGGCGGGCAGCCCCGAGGCCGACCAGGTATAGCCGCCGCTGCCGCCGGAGGCGGACAGGGTCAGGCTGGTGGCCGTGTTGACCGTCGTGGAGCGATTGCCCGGGTTGGTCACGGTGACCGTCGTGCCGTCGCTGACGTATCCGGCCAGCCGCCAGACCCGGCTGGTCGCGGTGCTGCAGGGCAGCTGCACCAGGCCGGTGTTGGCCGCGGACGAGCCGCCGGCGGGCACGATGCACTTGCCCGAGCCGACCGAGACGACGTTGAAGGTCTTGTCCGAGCCGACGGCGGTCAGCCGCCAGCGCTGGTTGGGGTTGGTGTGGCACGGCCACTGGATGATCGTGGCGTTGTCGGCGGTGGAGGCGCCGTTGACGTCGACGCACTTGCCCGTCGCGGGCATCACCATGGTGTACGTGTCGGTGGTCCCGGACACCGGGGTGAAGGTGAACTGCTGGTAGCCGGCGCCGTTGCAGCCCTGCTGGGTCAGCTGGAGCGCGTTGGTGGTGCTGCCGCCGGGCAGCGCGGCGCAGTTGCCGCCGTTGGAGTTCACGGCGGTCGTGGTGAACGTGACGATGGCCGCCGCGGGCTGCGGCACCAGCAGCACGCCGGCGGCGACCAGCGGCACGGTGAGCAGGGCGAGGCGAGGGGAGCGTCTCACGATGAGGATTCCTTCGGTGGGATAGGCGGCAGTGTCGACAGACCCTGCGGTGTATGCCGCCGCCCTGTGCCCGTCCGGCAGCATCGCCGGGGGAAGGGACGGCGTGCCTACCCGTCACCTCAGAGGTAACGCGAGTATCGCGCAGATCGACGCCGCTCGACAAGAGCGCCGTGCCGGGTTGGTGATCAGCCGGTGCGGCCGGAGCGTCGCCGCGTAGCGTGTAGTAGGTGAAGCGGCACGGTCGCCGACCCGATCCGGTGATCACGCTCCTCATCGTGCTCGCCCTCGTCAGCGTGGTCGCGACACTGGCTGGAGCGGTGCCGGCGACGGTCGCCGACGTCGCCGAGGCGGGAGCCTGGCTGGCCTTCGCCGTGCTCTGCCTGCGGGTCGCGCGGCGGGAGGGCCTCGCATGTGCGGCCGTGTCGGTGTGGCGCGGCCTCGCCGTGGCGGGCTTCTTCTTCACCACGTCCAGCCTGCTGCGGCTGGGCACCGACGGGGAGAAGACGCCGCCGGTCGCCGCGGCGATCGCGGCGACCGCGGTCACCACCGTCGGCATCGCGGTGGCCGGCTGGGTGATGATCCGGTATCCGCTGGAGGTGCGCGGCCCGCCCCGCATCCGGATGCGGCTGGACCTGGCCACGGTGATGGCCGCGTTCGTGCTGCTCGCCTGGTATCAGTGTCTGCCCGGGGGAGAGCTGCCGGGCAACCCGGCGCAGCTCGTGGCCAACGTGCTGGCCTGCGGGCTGGCCCTGCTGGCCGTGTTCGGGGCGATCAAGCTGCTGCTGGGCGGCGCGGCGCCGTTCACGCTGACGGCGGGGGTGATCCTGGGGGCCGGTGTGCTGATCGGCTCGTGGTCCCTGTTCAACATGCTGACCGTCGAACCCGGCGAGGCGCCGCTGATCGAGGCGGGCCAGCTCGCCTGCGCGTTCCTGCTCAGCATCGCCGCCAGGATGCAGTACCTGAAGATGCACGACGATCCCACCGGCGTGACCCGGCGGGCCGCGCCGGCCTACAGCCGCCTGCCGTACCTGGCGGTCATCGGCACGCAGGCCCTGCTCGTGACCGAGCTGGCGCTGGAGGGGCTCACCCTGCGCGGGTGGGGCGTGGTGATCGGCACCGTGGTCGTTTCCATGCTGGTCATGCTGCGCCAGAACCTCGCGTTCCTGGACAACGCGGCGCTGCTGAAACGGCTCAAGGCCAGCATGGGGGACCTGCGCCGGCACGAGGAGCGGTTCCGCTCGCTGGTGCAGCACGCCTCGGACCTGACCCTGCTGGTCGGCGCGGACGGCACGGTGCGCTTCGCCAGCCCGGCGCTGTGGGAGCTGCTCGGGGTGGACCCGCAGGAGGCGGCCGGCCGGCCGATCGGCGAGGTGCTGCGCCCGGAGGACGTGCCCGCCGCGCGGCGGCTGCTCGACGAGGTGATCGCCAGCCCGGGCGCCGACATCCGGCGGCCGCTGCGGGTGCACCACGCCGACGGCTCCAGCCGCTGGCTGGAGGCGATGGCCACGAACCGGCTGGACGACCCCAGCGTCGGCGGGGTCATCATCAACGTGCGCGACGTGACCGAGGCCCGGGTGCTGGAGGAGCAGCTGCGCCATCAGGCCACCCACGACCCGCTCACCGGCCTGCCCAACCGGGTCCTGCTCAACGAGCAGGCGCTGCGGCTGCGCCAGGAGCCGCGGCAGCCGGGACGGCACGAGGCCGTGCTCATGCTGGACCTCGACGACTTCAAAGAGGTCAACGACCTGCTCGGCCACCAGGCCGGCGACAGCATGCTGATCGTCGTCGCCGACCGGCTGCGGGAGAGCGTACGGCCGACCGACGTGGTGGCCCGGCTCGGCGGGGACGAGTTCGTGGTGCTGCTGGCGGGCACGACGACGGACGGCGCGGTCGCCACCGCCCGCCGCATCCTCGACGCGCTGCGGCGGCCGGTGCACGTCGACGGGTGCCAGGTCGACGCCGGGGCCAGCGTCGGGGTGGCGATCGGATCTGCGGACGAGCTCGACGCCCTCATGCGAGCTGCCGACATGGCCATGTATCAGGCGAAACGGGATCCCTCCGGCGATCGGGTGCGCGTGGTGGACCGGACCGCCCAGGGCGGGACGTTCCCGGCGGCGCGCGCTCCCGCCTGACCGGCCGGGTGTATCGCCGCAGGCAGCCGGGTACGCGATGCCCGGGGGGATGGTTCATGGGTCTGACGCACACGATGACGGTCCGCGGCGACGCGTGCGTGGTCCGGATTCTCGGCGACGTGGACATGTCGACCTCCGAGGACGTGCACCGGTGGCTGCGGACGGCGGTCGACAGCGCGCAATGCCGTGACGTCGAGGTCGATCTGGCGCAGACCGCGTTCCTGGATTCGATGGGGATACGCGGCCTGGTCCGGGCCCGGGAGTACGCCACCGGCCGCGGGGTGGCCATGCGCTGCGTCAACGTGCAGCCCTGGGTGCGGCGGGTGTTCGAGATCGCGGGGGTGGCGGGTTACCTGGACGTGCAGTGACGCCCGGCAACCCGCCCCGACCGGTCAGGACGTGAAGGCGTACGGGCCGAACCGGCCCCAGGCCACCACGGCGGCGAGGATCAGCAGCACCACGTTGGCGATGATCGCCTGGCGCTCGCCGCGCCGGGCGTGGATCACGATCGCGCCGACCATGATCACCGCGAGGCCGGCGGCGGCCAGCGGCACCAGCACCGGCGCGATGTCCAGCAGCGCGGGCAGCACCAGGCCGACGGCGGCGAGCAGCTCGACCGCGCCGACGGCCTTGACCGCCCCGGCGCTGTAGTTCTCCGCCCAGCCCATGCCGGAGGCGATCAGCTGGTCCTTCGGCTTGCTGAGCTTCATCACGCCGGCGCCGAGGAAGGCGATCGCGAGCAGCCCGGCGATGATCCACAAAACGACGTTCACGAGGTCTCCAAGGGGTTATGACTTCAATCGTGAACTGAAACCTAAGCGCGATGACTTCAAGCGTCAAGTGAATGCGGCCGGAAGTCGGTTCAAGTTTGAAGCATGAACCGACATGAGCGACGAAGCTATAGTGGTCGCCATGGACGCGCCGCAGGACACCCGCTGGCTGTCCGCGGAGGAGCGGCAGACCTGGCTGACGCTCGCCGCCCTGATGATCCGGCTGCCGTCCGCGCTCGACGCCCAGCTCCAGCGCGACGCCGGGCTCAGCCACTTCGAGTATCAGGTGCTGGCCGCGCTGTCCGAGGCGCCCGAGCGCACCCTGCGGATGAGCCGGCTGGCGATGCTGGCCGAGGGCTCGCTGTCGCGGCTGTCGCAGGTGGTGGCGCGGCTGGAGCAACGCGGCTGGGTGCGGCGGACCCCCGATCCGACGGACGGGCGCTTCACGCTGGCCGTGCTCACCGACGGCGGCTGGGACAAGGTCGTGGCCACGGCCCCCGGGCACGTGGAGACCGTCCGCAGCCTGGTCTTCGACCCGCTCACCAAGGCGCAGACCCGCCAGCTGTGCGACATCGGCCGCCGCATCATGCACGCCGTCGACCCCGGCGACCAGTGCGGCGAGGCCCGGCCCGGCTGACCCGCGCCCATAATGGGGGTATGCCGTCACGCGCCGCACCGGCGTCGCACCTGCGTATACGCCGGGTCTACGACGAACCGTCCCCCGACGACGGCCGGCGGGTGCTGGTCGACCGGCTGTGGCCGCGTGGCCTGGCCAAGGAGCACGCACGCGTCGACGACTGGCCCAAGGACCTGACGCCCTCCACCGAGCTGCGCCGCTGGTATCACGAGTCGCCCGCCGACCGGCACGCCGAGTTCGTCACCCGCTACGAGGCCGAGCTGAGCGCCCCGGCGGCGCAGGAGGCGCTGCGCGAGCTGCGGGCGCACGTCCGGCAGGGCACCGTCACCCTGCTGACCGCGGTGAAGGACCTCCCGCAGAGCCACGTCGAGGTGCTCGCGCGGCACCTGCGCTGAGATCCGTGGCGGGGCGTCGCGGGCGCCCGGAGCGGCGGGCGCCCGCGACGCGGCCGCCTGTCAGAGGCGGCGCCACAGGGCCGGGGTGTTCGGCGGCTCCCACCCGGGCAGCGACGTGTGCGCGATCTGGCAGGCGTACCCGGCCCCGCCATAGGTGACCTGCGCCCCGACGGCGTACGACACGTAGGGCTGCCACGTGCCGCCGCCGGGTGGGGTCGGGCTCGGCGAGGCCGTCGCGGTCGGGGAGGGGGACGGCGGCGTGCCCGGCACGTTCAGCACGAAGTCGAACGTGGCCTGCCGGGCCGAGCCGACCTGCTGCACGGTCATCAGCAGGGCCGGGTCGTACAGGCTGTCGGTGCTGTTGCGCGGCTCGTTCGGGAAGTACAGCTGGGTGGTGAGGATCGGGCGGCCGGGCGCCTGCACCTTGACGTGGATGTGCCGGGTCCGTCCGGGGTAGAGCCCCGGCACGATGGTGGTCAGCGTGAACCGCCCCTGCGCGTCGCTGAACTGGTGCCCCCGGAAGCGGTTGCCGACGTTGTCGTACGCCCCGGCGTTGTCGGCCTGCCAGAAGTCCAGCAGCGCGCCCGCGATCGGCTGGCAGGCCAGGCCGACCACGTAGCCGGTGAGTGTCAGCCGGGTGCCGCTGCCGTCGAGCATCGTGGTGCGCTGCGGGGAGCCCGGCTTGAAGTACGGGCCCTCCATCTGCGGCGGGGTCAGGTCGTCGTCGTCACAGGACTCCGGGGTGGCCGCCAGCGGCTGCCCGGACGGCGTGCGCGCCAGCGCGGGCACGGCCGCGAACAGCAGGGGCGCCGCCGGGACCGCCATCGCCGCGCGCAGCAGCGTCTTGCGGGTGACGCCCGGAGTACGGGGTTCGTCGCCGGTCATGGAACTCTCCTTCGTGAGGTCGTCGCCCGCAACACTAGGGTTGTGCATCGTCGCCGTTCGATGGACGTGATCCGGTGGTCGTGGTGATTTCCGCAGCCGGGCCGCCCGCGGCCGAGCGGCGGAACTCGCCCGCCGTCGATCCGGTCTGCCGCCGGAAGAACCGGCAGAAGTACGCCGTGTCGGCGAACCCCAGTTCCCGGGACACCTGCGCCACGGTGAGCCGGGTGCCCGCGAGCAGCCGCATCGCCTCGACCGCGTACGCCTGCCGGATCAGCTCGCCGGGGGAGTGGCCGGTGGCCTCCCGCACCGCCTCGCCGAGGTAGCCCGCGGACACGCCCAGCGCGGCCGCGAACTCGGTCACCGTGCGCCGTCCGCCGGGCCGGGCCGCCAGGTCGGCGAACCGGGCGGCCAGCTCCGCGCGCCGCCCGGCACCCGTCGCCGCCGGTGGCGACTCGGCGAGCCGCGCGGCCTTCACGAGCAGGATGTGCAGGTACGCCTGCAGCGCGCCGAGCGAGTCCGCGTCCGGTGCGGCGTACTCCCGCCGCATCCGCGCGACGATGCCGGCCGCCTCGGCCGCCGCCGCCCGGTCCAGCCCGACGCAGGGCCGCCGTCCCAGCAGGTGCAGCAGCTCCCGCACGCGCGGGCAGCCGGCCAGGAACTCCTCGCCGAACAGGACCAGCCGGCCGTCCAGCCCGGACGTGTCCTGCCAGTGGTGGGTCCGGCCGGGCAGCACCACCGCGAGCTGCGGCGGGCGCACCGGATACGCCGCGAGGTCCACCACGTGCGTGCCCGCGCCCGCCCGGATCAGCACCACCTCGTAGAAGGTGTGCCGGTGCGGGAACGGTGCGTGCGACAGCGGCCCGAGCGCGTCGAACGTGTCCACCGCGAACGGCACGGGCAGCGACTGCGGCACCGTGAGCCGGTGCAGTGGCAGGGACATCCCCTCAGCCTGGACCGCGGGCGGCGGCCGGGGCAGTTCCCAGCTGCGTCCTACCACCAGCGACGTAAGCAATCAGTGACGATCCAATCACCACCTGTAACCCAAGTCGTTGATCTACGGGGGAATGGACCCCGATCACAGACAGGGGGCACAGTTTGTCCAGACGTCTTCTCGCCGCGCACGGCGTGCTGGCCGTCACCAGCGCGCTCGCGGTGGGCGCCGCGCCGCAGTGGGCGGCCGCGGCACCGACACCGTCCGCTGCCGCCTTCGCCGCGGTACGCGCCCAGGCACTGCAGCCTGACCTCAGCATCACCAAGGAGGACTCGCCCGACCCCGTCCTCGCGGGCCAGGTGCTGACCTACACGCTCACCGTCGCCAACTACGCGGGCACGGAGACGGCGGCGTCGCTGACCGTCACCGACGTGCTGCCCGCAGGGCTGACCGTCCTGGCGACCTACCCGCCGGCCGGCTCCTGCGAGGTGACCACCGACGCGCCCACCCAGGTCTCCACCGTCACCTGCGAGCTCGCGGACCTGCCTGTCGGGCAGACGTTCCCGGTCTCGATCCAGGCGCTGGTCCCGGCGAGCCAGGCACCCGGCTTCATCGTCAACCGCGCCAGCGTGGCGCTCAACGGTGACGTGGTCGACCCGAACCTCGCCAACAACACCGTCGAGATCAGGACCGAGGTCCAGGCCTCGGCCGACCTGTCGGTCACCAAGCTGTGCAAGCCCGACGACCCCGCACCCGCGGGCGAGACCGGCTTCTGCGACATCATCGTGGACAACCTCGGTCCGTCCGACGCGGCCGGCGCCGTGCTGACCGACTACCTCACCTCCGCGACCCCGTTCAACCTGCTGTCCGCCGCGCTCCAGGCCGACCCCGACGTGCCCTGCGCGTCGCCGACCACGCCGGTGAACGACATCACCGAGGTCACCGTCACCTGCGGCCCCGGCACCCTGCCGGCCGGCGGCCGGGCCACGATCCGGGTCGAGGTCGGCGCCGACGACGTGTCCCAGATCAACGACGTGGCCACCGTACGCGCCACCACCCCCGACCCGGACAGCAGCAACAACAAGGCCACCGGCCGGGTCGACTTCGTCGGCTCCGCCGACCTCGTGCTGGAGAAGACCGGCCCGGAGACCGCCGTCGCGGGCGGCCCGATCCAGTACACGCTCACCGTCGACAACGAGGGCCCGTCCGTCGCGAACGCGGTCGTCCTGCGCGACAGCCTCCCGGAGGGCGTCACCTTCGTGTCGGTGACCTCCTCCGTGGGCACCTGCGTCAACAACCAGCCGCCCGGCCGGGACGTGGTCTGCAACCTGGGCAACCTCGACGAGGACGACCCGGACGTGACCATCACCCTCAACGGCCGGCTCGACGCCGACCTCGCCGACGGCACGCTGCTGTCCAACAACGCCGTCGTGTCCAGCGCGACGGCCACCCCCGACAACAGCGACAACCTGGCGCGCGTCGACACCACGGTCGAGACCGAGGCGGACCTGTCGGTCACCAAGGCCGGCGCGCCCGAGCCGGTGCTGGCCGGGAACAACCTGACCTACACCATCACCGCGAACAACGGCGGCCCGTCGGACGCGCAGCTGGTCACGCTCACCGACGAGCTGCCCGACGGCACCACCTTCGTCAGCGGCGTCGACGCCGGCGGCGACTCCGTGTGCAGCGAGACCGAGCCGGGCGAGGTCGTCTGCGCGCTGGGCACGCTCGCCGCGGGGGCGTCCGAGACCGTGCGCCTGACGGTCGCCGTCGCGGCCTCGACCGCCGACGGCACGGAGCTGGTCAACTCGGTCACCGTCGCCTCGACGACGACCGACACCGACCCCGACGACAACACCGCGACCGCGACCAACACCGTCGACACCTCGGCCGACCTGTGGATCGACAAGACCGCGGTCGCGTTCTCGTACGACGAGGAGTCGGCGGGCGAGAAGGGCGACAAGGGCAAGGGCGACAAGACCAAGGAGCAGATCGCCGTCTTCACCCTGACCGTCCACAACGACGAGGGCTGCGAGGGCGACGTCCGGGGCGACCAGCGCAACTGCGGGCTGGGCGGCCCGTCCGACGCGCAGAACGTGGTGGTCACCGACGAGCTGCCGCTCGACCCAACCCACCTGCAGGTGCTGTTCACCTCGCCGGAGTGCACCTACACGCAGGCCACCCACACGGTGACCTGCAACCTGGCGACGCTGGCCGACGGCGCGACCGCGCAGTTCGTCATCAAGTCGAAGATCAAGGTCAACGGGAACGGTGACGCCGAGGCCGCGCCGCGGATCACCAACACCGCGACGGTCAGCAGCTCCACCGCCGACCCGAACCTGGAGAACAACACCAACACCGCGGTGCTCGTCGGCCGCGGCCGCGAGTGACCTGACTCATTGCCCGCGCCTCCCGCCGAGGGTCGCGCGGACAGGCCGACGGGGTGGACCGGCAGCGCCGGTTCACCCCGTTCCTCTGCACGGGACAGCGTGGCCGACCATCGGACGGTAGTGTCGCCCGGTGGTGATCTTCCCGGTCGACGATGTCGCCGCAGCGGCCGAGCCGCTGCCCACCGCGCCGCTGAGCCGGATGTTCCCGAACGCGATCGCCGTCGGCGGCGACCCGGACCTGGCCGTGGTGACACTCAGGACGGTGGTGCATCCGCTGCTGTACGCGGTCGGACGCGCCCATGCCGAGAGCCGTCCCCTGGCGCTCTCCCCGGACGCGGTGTGGCTGACCATCGCCGAGGGCCTCGCGCAGCACGTCCGGCTGCACGCCGGGCATCCGAGCCCGCCGGGGAAACCCACCGGGCGCCGGCTGGAGATCGTGCCGGACGGCCCGGCGCCGCGGGACGCCGACTCCTGGCGGCACCTCATCGCACGACAGGCCGGGCTGCCCGATGCGCGGGCCACCGGCGCCGCGCTGTTCGCCTGCGACTTCACCACCAGCACCGAGGTGGAGCGGGTCGCGGCGCTCGCGACGCCGGGCGACGGCTACTGGCCGTACTTCGGCGTCTGGACCAGCGGTGGACGCGGCCTGCCCGCGATCACGCTGACCGGAGCCGAGCAGGACTGGCGCACGATCCGTGAGCGGGTCGAACAGCTGCCCCGCTTCGGGCTGGCGGGCTGGCACCGTTCACTCGCCCCGATCGCCGACCAGTTCGTCCGCGCCGCCTCGGGCGACGTGGACACGGCCTTCTGGCAGCACATCCTCGACCCCGCCGACGTGGACGGCGCCAAGACGGTCACCGGCTGGATCGCGCGGCTGTTCCCGTACGTCGCCGCGGACGGTGTGCCCGCCAGCCGGCCCAACCCGCTGCTGGAGCTGCCGCTCGACGCGCCGCATGACGGCACGGACGGCAACCGGCCGAGCCGCGGCCCCGGGGTACGGATACAGGACGTGCAGGCCGTGCTGTCCCGGGTGGTCGTGCACGTCGACGACCGGACGGCGGACGCGCGGCACACGGTCGCGCTGCACGGCGGGCTGGTCGCGGTGGCACAGGACGCGGCGGGTGCGCTGTGCCCGGTCGCCGGGTGGCACCTGACCTCCGCCGACGCCGAGATGGAAGACCTGCTCGACCGGATCGAACGTGAGCACGTCGTGACCGCGCCCGGCCATGCCGAAGGGCATGACGACGCCGACCTCGAAGCGATGTTCCAGCGCATGGGCTCGGCGACCCTGTTCGGCGGCCGCTGGCGGCTGGCCCGGCCCGACCGGCCTCGCCGGGTGATCCTGGACGGCGGCATCACCGTGACACCGGTGATCGACCTGCCCGACGGGCGAAGCATCTCCTGGGTGCACCGGTTGCGCGAGCAGGGATGCCACTGGGCGGTGTGCCGCGTCGAGGAAGTGCGGACCGACGTCGGCCGCGGGCTCACCGTCCGCAACTTCGAGTTCGCCGACGACCCTGCCGAGGTATGGCTGTACGGCACGAGCTTCGCGGCGCTGCTGGAGGTCGCGCTCGACAGCGGCGGCGACATCGGGTCCCTGCGCAGCGGGCGCCTCGCCGACCTGCTCCACCCGTGACCAGGGCAGGAGGGGAAACGATGTCCGGCAAGCCGGTGCGCGAGAAGGTCGTCTGCTACATCGTGCGCGACGGCAGGCTGCTGGTTTTCCGGCACGTCGACTACAGCTGGGAGGAGGTCGGCATCCAGGTCCCGGCCGGGAGCGTCAAGCCGGGCGAGACGCCGGAGCAGGCGGCCCTGCGCGAGGCGGCGGAGGAGACCGGGCTGCCGGGCCTGAAGCTGCTCGGCAAGCTCGGCGAGACGGAGTACGACCCCAGCCCGTACCTGTACGAGCTGCACCACCGGCACGTCTTCCACCTGACCGTCACCGAGGACACCGCGGAGCGCTGGTTCAGCAGCGAGGACGACCACGGTGACGAGCCGATCCGGTTCGAGTGCTTCTGGATCCCGCTGGCCGCCGCGCATGTGCTCCAGGCCGGGCAGGGTGCGCTGGTGTGGCGGCTGCCCGAGGTCATGGCGGGGCACCGTTAACCGATCATGAGACTAGGATGCGGGTATGGCTCTGCTACACCACGCTGACATCAGCCCCACCAAGCTCGAACTGCTCGCCGCCTGGCTGCCCGGCCGGACCTGGTTCTCCGGCGACGCGGCGGCCGTCGAGCGGGTCGCCGCCTGCCGGTTCGACGATCCGGCCGGCGAGGTCGGCATCGAGATGATGATGGTCCGCGCCGGTGACGGTCCGGTGCTGCACGTGCCACTGACCTACCGCGGCGCGCCGCTGGCCGGGGGAGAGGCGTTCCTGATCGGCACCACGGAGCACTCCGTGCTCGGCAAGCGCTGGGTGTACGACGCCTGCGGCGACCCTGTGTATGTGTCCGCGCTGGCCCGCGCCGTGCTCACCGGCGGCACGCAGGCCGAAGAATACTTCGAGGTCGACGGCCAGAAGCAGGTCCGCGAACCCGCGATGACGGTGACGGGCAGCGGCTCCCACGAGCAGGCCCTCGTGCTGGACGTGCTGCGGAAGGTCACCGACGGCGACCCGACGGTCGTCACGGCCGACGGCGTCGAACTCAGCGTGGTACGCGCGGTGGGCACCCGAACACCATCCGGCGACGAGGCCCTTACGGCGAATTGGCCTGGCTTGTCCGCACCGGTCGTGATGGCCACCGTTAACCTCGGGTGAGGTTGTCGGAGCAGGGACTCTTTTTCGGTAGGGTCGCTGGTTCGATGCCAGGATCGTCTCACAGATAGTCGTAGATCGAAGCTCGCTAGCGATCAAAGCTCGCGAGCTTCTTCGACAGGCTGAGGGTGCTGGGACGGTGCGGCGCCAGCGAGGCTACATGCTTCTCGAGGACTTCTCACCTGTGCGGGTACTCGAAGCGCTCGCGACCATCGGTTCCATTCCGACAATTAAGATCTTCCGCCGCTATGCCTGGTATACCACACTTCAGGCCCTTCGCATGGCCGCCTCCAGCAAGCGACGTGGCGACAGCTGTGGCGCAGCTACGCAACCACACCCGAGTCTCGGGTCGGCAAGCGATACGGCGCGTCTTTCGCGCCTCGTCCTGCTCAAGGACCCGGATTCGACCACGCGATTGTCCTCGACCGAATGTCCACCAGCCAACCAGCCTCTATGTCGGGTTTAGATGCGCCCGGCGGAACCTTACCGTCATCAGCTGCGAGCCGATCCTCAGGCCGGAGATCTAGACACCTTTCGCGGTCAGGGTCTGGTCGGGGCTGGTGGAGATAGACCCGTTCCAGCGAAATAGCCGTCGATGAGGTTCTGTCGGTACTGCATGCGCTTGAGGCGGTTCTTCACCGCCTCAAGCAGGGCACCCGCAGTGCGGGCGGGCAGGTTGGCCAGGCCGCGCTTCATCGCCGACCAGACCTTTTCGACAGGGTTGAGCTCCGGCGCGTACGCGGGCAGCGCGTAGACGCGCAGCCACGGCCTGGCGGCGACCAGCGCCCGCATCTTCACCGACCGGTGCGTGCTCAACCCGTCCCAGACCAGTACGATCGGCGCACGCAACTGCTGATGGGCGGCATCCAGCAGACTGGCGAAGTCGGGTTCGCGAAACCCTTTGGGCTCGCCTTTGCGGCCGCGGTGCAGCATCGTCCGATAGATCAACCGGCTGCGTTCGCCCGGCCGGTAGCAGACCATGCCGGCCACCGACACCCGCACACCGCCGGCCGCGGTCACCGACACCACCGGAGTGTGGCCGCGCGGAGCCCAGGTAGCGGCCTTGGCCGGCCGCAGCGTCTGCCCGCACTCGTCGGCGAAGCAGATCCAGGCGTTCAACCGACGCGCGACTCTTTTAGCCCAGGCCACCGGTAGCGCCGCCAGTGCGCGACGGCCTGCTCGTCACGCTCTGCGGCCCGGTGGACGGGCAGCTGCGAGGTGTAGCCCAGGCGCTGCATCGCCTGCCACGTCGTGGTCAGGCCCACCCGCACATGGAACATGGACCCGATCAACGTGGCCACCCGCGCCAGAGTCCACCGCTGGTCCTGGCCGTACCCGGCCGTCGCCGGCCCCTGCTCCAGCCGTGCCCGCAACCGTTCCAGCTGCTCATCCGACAGCATCGGATCCGGACCTGAGGGGCCCCGCGACGCCAGAGCCCGCACGCCACCGGCGACCCAGGCCCGCCGCCACTGGTAGGCCGACTTCGTCGACACCTCCAGCGCCGCGGCGACCTCAACCGCGCCGACACCCTGCGCAAACAGCTCAGCCGCACGCCCACGCAGCCGCTCACGCCTGGCCCGGCCAGCCGCGTCCATTCCACCACCATCGCCGTACCGCATGCCACCAGCACACCCGACCACCGACGACAGCCGCGATCACCCGAAAGCCTCAAAGTGGACTCGGACCAGACCCCCACTGCGAAAAGTGTCTAGATGCTGATCGACCTGACGAGTGCTGATGACCGTGTATGCCGTTCGCCCCTATTGCGCAAGTGAGGTCGTCAGAACTGCACAGTTGCCCAATGTAGCTCTCGCCGTGTCTGCCGAGCGCGCACCCGATGCCCGACTTGCGAAGGTAGGGTGTACGTCCCGATGGGGTGGCGTGTGTTATTTCTAGCGAGGACGGCGTTGGCGACGGTCGGCTGTTGCGGTCGTCCGTGAGGTCAACCAACTCTCCTGAGGTGTAACACACTGCCGTCGGCGCCATATGCTGCGGCTGCGTCTGGCTCGGCACCGATGGCGACGTTCTCCAATGCGCGGCGTCCTGCGCTCTGTTGCGCCAGGAGCACGTCGGACGGCGAGCCTGCCCTCAGCGCCTCATCAACCTCGGCGTCAACGCCAAGGGTCACTTCGAGCAAGCCACCAGGCAGCGGAACGATCTTTCGCTGGCCCATGACATGCCGGTTGCCGCCTGTCACGTAAGAGCCATGCTGGCCGTCCCTGTCATCAGAGGTGAACCGGTAAGCCCTAGAGGGATGGGACCAGCGTTGAAATGCCACCCGGTTGCCGGAGAGTTCTCCGAGGCTAGCCCACGAGGCCATGAGTGCACCCTCGACCAGGGTTTCGTTCGAGTCATTCGCCCTCGAGTCATCTGCAAAACGGTCGTCCAATCGCGTCAGATCAAGCTGAATTGCCGGTGTAGCAGGCGCCGGTGGCAACGAGGTTGTTGCCGACCTATCAGTGAAACGGGGCCGACTGGTCTGCAGCGCCAGGCACTTTATGGATTGAGTGCCCATGACCGTACTCGTTACGAGCCCATCGGGGATTTCTGCCGCAATCGTTACACCGTCGAGTTGCCCACCGCCGCGAGCAAGTTGGCCGTAAGCAACACTTCGGCTTGTCGTCCCCTTGCACTCGAGTACGGCTAGCGTGAACGCCCCCAGTCGGCCGGGAACGTCGGAAATCAGAAGATAGTCGGGGCGCTTGGACCCAGTTTTCGAGACTTTCTGGCCACGGACGGAACCATTGGCGAGTGCCACGTCGATATCTATCACACGCGGAGGTCCGGCGTGTCCATTTGCTCGAAGCCACTTCTCGGCGAGCATGATCGAAAAGCCGATTCCGATGTCCTCGGACGTCACCCGCAGTTGATTGCCCCGGATGCGGCGACCCGCCTGTGAGAGTTTAATCGATGGAGGATGTACCTTACGCGATTTCGTCGTTTCAAAAAGGCCTAGGTAGCGAAACAAGCCCCAATGTTTGTAGACCTCGTACAGCGTTTGGTCGACTTGCGGTGCAGTCGCCGCAGCTAGCCGGTGTAGAACGTCAACGATACGGACCGTGATGGGGCCGTCCAGGGCTCGGACTTCTTTCAGCGGACGAGCGTATCCCTTGGTGCTCGATACTTTCCCGACCAGCGCTGTATCGCTAATGCTCGGAACTGTAACAGTGCTGCCTACGAAATTGAGCGCATTGGTAAGTTTCATTCACGGTCACCTATTCATGTTCTGGACTTCGAACAGCGCTATCTGCGGCGGCAGCGTTCGATCCAGCGGACGAAGCTGGGGCCAGAGGTTTGATACGGACAGTGTGGATTTGCGTTGAGAATCGATCTCGCTGAGCAGGTGGACCCGATGGAGTGCTGCCGTCCCCCAGCGGCGTCTAAGGCACGTCGAAGAATAAGGCCAGAGCGGGCGTACCTGGTTGAGGTGGCAGAAAACCGATTCAGCCTTGGTGTTTCGTGTCGATGAGGGGTAGGGCCATCTGGTGCGGCTGTGGTTGGCGATCTATGGCTGACGCAGAAGAGGGCCACTGGCCCGACCGCTACATCACACCCGAGCACAGAGGGTGCGCCCTAGATGGCTTTATGGCAAGCCTCGACCTGGAAGACCGGAGCGGCAACGTGTCCCGTCATGCGGCGCGGCGGTCGATGAGGTTGGCGACGGCGGTGATGCGGCGTTGCAATCGTGCAGAGTCGGTGCGATCGGCCGCGGTCTGCGCACGGTCGAGAGTGGAGCGTGCGGCGTCCACGTCTCCGGTCTTGGCGTAGCTTTCGGCCAGCCAGGTCTGGTACAAAGCGACTTCGCGGACGTGGTCGCTGTCGTATCCGGCCAGGGCCCGGGTGAGCAGCGGCTCGGCCTGGGCGGGTGTGCCGAGTTCGATGGCGCAGCGGGCGGCCATCACATCGATCTCGGCGCGGTTGAGCCAGTAGACCCACTCGGGCTCGCATATGTCGGCGGAGCGCTGCTCGTAGGCGTCCTCCACGGCGTTAAGGACGCGGCGGGTGGTGCTGGCGTCGCGCAGGCGGGCGGCGGCCCATGCGTGACGTTCGAGTAGCAGTGCCCGGACGACCGGCGTCGCCCCGACTGCCCCTTTGACGGCAGACCGCGCGATCAGCAGCGCGTCCTCGCGGCGGCCCACATTGGCGATCTGATAGCTCAGGCTCGACAGCAGTTGCGCGCCCAGCACCCGATTCCCCACCGTTTCGGTGGCGCTGACTCCGGACAGGTAAAGCTGCTTGGCCTTGAGATACTGCCCGGCGTCGCCGGCGACCCAGCCGGCGAGTTGCGCCAGTTCCCCCACCACCGTGAACAACCTGCGACCGAAGGCGTCACCGAAGACGGCCTCGCGAGCGAGCACGGTAGCCGCATCCAGTTCCTTGGTGATCACGGGCAGCATGTGGCTGCTGCTGACGGTGTCGTCGAGATGCCGCAGCTGCACGGTTCGGGCTTCCAGCGCCTCGACGAGATCGGCGCCGACCTGTCGGCCCGCGCGCAGGTGTATGGCGGCAGGGGAGTCGGCGATCAGCCATTCATGGGTGACGCGCACCGGGTCCAGGGCTGTGCCGATGGTGACACCGAGAGCCTGCTCGTAACGTTGGATCACCTCGACGGTGACAGCGCGACGACCGGTCTCGACCAGCCCGAGGTAGGGCTTGCTGAAGTGCGTCAGCGCAGCCATCCGGGCGAGGCTGAATCCTCCCGCTTCACGTGCCGCACGCAGCCTCGACGGAAGGCTGTTGTCCTCTGTAGACGGTGGTAGACCCGCATCTGATTCCACGCCGGTTCCTTTCCGCTGATCCTGGTATAGCCCAGCGGGAACGCGCTTGAGATGTCCGGACCTGGCTGGCGCTTAGGGGAAGACCAGGAGTCGGGGCTCGCACCCTCCGACACCTCCCATGGCCTGGTCTTCCCCACCGTAGCCGACGACAGCAGGGAGACGCGAGCATGTCGATCTACGAAACCTTGTCTGGCGAGCATGCTGGTGGCCGATCTGTGCCAGGCAGGCGGCTTGAAAGCGAAGGAGTTCTCAAGCAAACGAGTGCGCAACTACGAGACCTGACGCCGTACGCCTCTGCGCTGCACTTCTTCGGCGCAGAACTACGCCATCACCGGCAGCTCGCCGGCTTGTCGCTGCGACGGCTCGGACCGCAGGTGTTCGCGTCTCCGTCGCAGCTGAGGCTGGTTGAGGCCGCGCGGCGGTTCCCGTCGATGGACCTGGCCGGTCGGTGCGACAGCGTGCTCAACACCGGTGGTGTGCTCGCCCGGCTGCATCCGCTGGTGTCGGCCGAGCGAGCCGTGCGCCTGGGCGGCTCCCACCTGCCCGTCATCGCAAGACAGCAGGTGAAGGTCCTGTTGCGGTTACTCGTGGATGGTGATCCGGCGCTGCCCGGTGGCTCGTAAATCGCGCTCACCGCCTCGTGGTCATCCAGTTGTCCACGGCGGTGAAGAACGGTGTGTCGGCGGCGCGCTGGCTGATCGCCGCGGGATTTCCTTCGCCGCGGCGATCAGCCGTCCCTCTGTCGGCCCCCGGCCGCGCCGCCGGGTGCCAAGATCGGCAGTCCGTGTCCAAACCTGTGGTTCTACCCGAGGTTGTGACACGAGACAGCGATCTTCCACCGGCCCGAGCTGCTGGGACGACGGGGACGGGTGGCGAAGATCGCGGGTTCGTGTCGAGATCTGCGGTTCTAACAGAGATGTCGACACGAACCCGCGATCATGCCTCGCCGCCCCCTGGAGTCAGCCCGCGGAAGGCGGTGACCGCAGCCGCGAACTCCGGGTTGCGGACCACGGTGAGGTGGTCGCCGGCCAGGACCTTCCAGCGCGCCGGGGAGGCTGGCCGAGGTTGGCGCGTACCGCGGCGAAAGCCCGGTGGAACGCGAACCGGCCGGCTCCGGTATGCCGGTGCGGGACCAGTCAGGGTCATCCGGGATTCGGTCCGGCACTCGTCGCCCTCGCCGCAGGATCGGTGGCGCGGGCCAGCCGGTCGCGCACCTCCTCCGCATCTGGATGGCCGAGGTCGTCGAAGATGCGCAGGGCTCGCTGCCAGGTCCGCACGGCGCCTGCTCGGTCGCCCAGGGACCATCGGCTGTCACCGAGCCGGTTCAAGGTGTCCGCTTCGTCGTAGCGGTCACCGATCTGGGTGAAGAGGACCAGTGCCCGGTGGTAGCACGAGACCGCCCGGCGGTGGCGGCCGAGGCGGTCGTGGATGAAGCCGAGGCTGTCCCAGGTGTTCGCCTCGCCGTGCCGGTCGTCGGTCTGGCGCAGCAGCACCAGCGCCCGCCGGCAGTGGTCGAGCGCCGGCCCGTACTGGCCGAGTCTGGCATGCGCCCACCCCACCCCGTTGTGTGCGCTGGCCTCTCCGGACAGGTGACCGGCGCGTCGGTACAGCTCCAGGCCTTGCTGGGCGTGGTGCAGGGATTCGGCATGGCGGCCGAGCCGATCCAGCAGCGCGCCGAACGCCCGGTAGGTTCGTGCCTGCCCGGTGTGGTCACCGAGTTCGCCGAACAGCTTCAGCGCCGCGCGGTAGTGGTCCTCTGCCTCCTCTCGTTCGCCGACTCGGGACAGCGCACGGGCGAGATCGCGGTGAGCGCTCGCCTGCCCGGGCCGCTCGCCCGCCTGCTGCGCCGCGGCAAGGGCGGTTCGCTGCGCGGCGACCAGGCTCGGCCAGTGGCCTTGGCGTTGCAGGAAGTCCACCAGGGTCCGTGCCAGCCGCCAGGCGTGCCCTTCGAACTGGGCGCGTTCGGCGTGGGCGACCGCAGCCAGGAGCACGCGGTACTCGGCGGTGAACCAGCCCAGCGCCTGGCTGTGATCAGCGATCTCCTCGGGTGTCACCCCGGGTCGGGCGTCGGCCAGGCTGATCGGATCCCAGCCAGGCTGCAACAGCAGGGCGGCCGCATGTGCGGTGTGGAGGTAGTGGTCCAGTCCGCGCTGGATCGCCGTCCGCTGGGTGTCGGGGGTGTCGATGCTTTCCAGCAGGTCGGCCGCGTACCCCCGCAGCAGGTCGTGGACGTTGAACCTGCCGGGCACGTGTTCGGTGACCAGGTGCGCATGGGCCAGTTCGGCCAGTAGCCGGTGCGCTTGATTTCGGGGCAGCCCGGCCAGGCTGGCAGCGGCGGGGATTGCGGTGTCCGGCCCTGGATGGCAGGCGAGCAGCCGGAACAGGCGCGCGGCGGGCGGGCTCAGATGCTGGTATGACCAGGAGAAGACCGCCTGCACGTCGGTGCCGGCGTCGCCGCCGTCGAACGCGTCGAGTAGCCGCCTCGTCTCCCGCATCTCGGCGGCGAGGGTGGACAGCGGAAACGACGGATGTGCCGCCCCTCGGGCGGCGACCACCGCCAGCGCCAGCGGCAGCCGCACGCACCGTTCGATCATCTCGTTCACGGCCTGCGGTTCTGCGGTCAGCCGGTCTGCGCCGAGGCGCCGTGCCAGAAACTGCCACGCCTCGTCGAAGGAGAGCAGTCCGACGGTGACCGGCAGGGCGCCCTCGGCGGCGACCAGGCCGGCGAGGCGGTTGCGGCTGGTCACCAGCACCAGGCAGGTCGGGCTGCCGGGCAGCAGGGGGCGCACCTGCTCGACGTCGCGGGCGTTGTCCAGCACGATCAGCATCCGCCGGCCGGCGAGCAGGCTGCGGTACAGCCCCACCTGTGCGGGCAGGTGTATCGGGAAGCGTTCGGGCGGCACGTCGAGCGCCTCCAGGAATCCGCGTAGCGCCTCGGCGGGCGTCATCATCGAGCCGCTGGGGTCGAACCCGCGCATATTGACGTAGAGCTGGCCGTCCGGGTAACGCTCTGCGGCGCGGTGGGCCCAGTGCACCGCGAGAGTCGTCTTGCCGACCCCGGCGGTGCCCGACAGCACCACGCTCGTCGCGGCCGGTGGGGCTGAGCCGCCTGTCCCAGCGGTAGTGGTGGCGTCGTCGAGCTGGGTGAGCAGCTCCGCGCGGCCGACGAAGGCGGTCAGGGCCGGCGGCAGCTGCTGCGGCACGGGAGCACCTGCCGCCATGCCGTTCGCCTGAGCCGGCGCGGCACCGGCATGCCCGCCGGCCGGCTTCATCCGACGTCGGCCTTCCTCGACCTGGTCTCGCACGGTGGCCAGCACGCCTTGCTCAGCGCTGGTGGCCCCGAGCAGCCGGGTCAGGATGTCGAACCGCTCGGTGGGGGGCAGGACGTTTCCCGCGAAGTACTCACCGATGATGCCGTGAGACCAGCCGGTCTTCGCTGCCAGCTGCCGGTATGTCAGTAGGTTGCCGCCATGCTGGCGCGCGTGGCGGTGCCGCAGCTTGCGCAGCAGTAGGGCCAGATCCTGCACCGTCTGCAGTTCGCGATCCACCCCGAGCGCGGAATGGGATGCGTCGGATGTCTGGTGGAGGGCCTGCCGGGCACCGGGACGCACTGGTTGGTCGTACATACTCTCTCTCCCTGCTGGCCACCCGGCGGCCTCATGTGCAGACACCGCGAGCGGTTCAGCCTTTCTGGCATCACTGGAACATCGCCGCATTGATCCATCTCTAAGGGATGAATGACGCATAGCCGGACTTGCCCAAGGCTGCCCGAGGCCGAGGTCGAGTTCCGATGTCGCGTGTGGACTGCCGCGGCTATGCCCGGCGGGTCTGGTGCCACCGCCGGTGGCGATCCACCGCGCCAGTGCGATGGCCTTCGCCACGGATCCAGGTGTCCAACGATGTCCAACATCCTCATTGGACGGACGATCCATCGATAACAGTAACCGTCTGAGCGGATGCCGCACGGGCTCCGCCACAGGTTGGGAGAACATGAATGGCAGTCACAACGACCGGGCGACGGGTCTCCGCGACCCGGATCCTCAGCGCCGTCGCGCTGGCGGCCGGGGTAGCCCTGGCCGTGCCCCAGTCCGCTGCGGCCGCCCGCGACGATGCGGGCCTTCTGGCGAAGGCCGGCGTGACCGGAGGCGCGGTGGCTGTTCACGCCGAAGCGTGGACGGCCGGACGTGCGAAGTACGGGCGTAACGTCACCGCGGCCCAGGCGGTCGAAGCGTTCTGGACGCCGGAGCGCATGCGCGCCGCCAGGCCGATCGAGGAGTCACCCGAGTACGCCCGCGCGATGGCCGTGGGCAACGCGGCGGCGAAGACCGCGACGCCGCAGGCGGCCACCGGCGCCCGCAAGCCTACGGTGATCCCGCCCTTCGAAGGGGCCCTGGGCACCCCCAAGGGCGATGGCGCGTCGACGCTGGCCGTCAACCCGAACTTCGCCTCGTCCCACCCGACCGCGCGCACCAGCGGTAAGGCGTTCTTCGTGCTCGGCGGGGCCTCCTACCAGTGCTCCGGCACCGTGGTGAACTCTGCGGGCGCCGACACGGTATGGACGGCCGGGCACTGCATCCACAGCGGCGCGGGCGGCCAGGCCGCCTCCAGCTGGGCGTTCGTGCCGGCCTACGACGACGACCTGGCCAACCCGCGGCCGTACGGCACCTGGTACGCCGTCAGCATCTGGACCATGAACGCCTGGATCAACTCGTCGGCCCCGGCCGAGGACATGGGCGTGGCGATCATGGGCACGCTGAACGGCAACCACATCGTCAGCTACCTCGGCGGCCAGGGCCTGTGGACGTTCGCCGGCACGCAGAACCTGCAGAACGCGTTCGGCTACCCCGCCCAGACCCCGTTCGACGGCGGCAACCTGCTGCGCTGCAGTGGCTATTCCTCGCAGGAGAACGCCAACGTCTGGACCGAGACGATCAAGATTCCCTGCAACTTCAACAAGGGCGCCAGCGGCGGTGGCTGGTTGCTGAACTGGGACGGCAACTGGGGCCTGGTCAACGGGATCAACAGCCGCGTCGACCGGCTGCCCAACCCCACGATCGTGGCGTCGCCGTACTTCGACCAGACGGCTCTGGACCTGTACGACTTCACCAAGAACATGTGAGCTGTCCGCAGCCGCGGATCTCATGACGATGCTGTGGGAGTCACCTGCTCCCACAGCATCGTCATGCACCGGCTCGGAGGAAGCCGGCGGTCAGAGCTGCGAAGCCAGGACGGCTACTGCGGCGGTGAGCTCGTCCGGGGTCTGTGCGGCGTAGCCCAGCACGAGTCCTGGCGGGCCGTCGCCGCCGTGCCGCAGCTCGGACAGGGCAAGCGGGCCGAGCCCGGCGGCCCTGGCCCGCGCGGCGAGCGCCCGGTCGTCCACGCCGGAGGGCAGCTCGGCGACCAGGTGCAGTCCTGCGGCGACGCCCGAGATCCGAGCCTGCGGCAGGTGCGCGCGCAGCGCCGCGACCAGGGCGTCACGGCGGGTTCGCTGGGCGCGCCGAGCCCGGCGCAGGTGCCGGTCGTAGCCGCCCGAGGCGAGCAGTTCGGCGAAGGCGAGCTGCTCCAGCGCCGAGCCGCCCATGTCCGCGTCGGACTTCGCCTGGCGTACGGCGTCCAGCCAGCCCGGCGGCGGCACGAGCCAGCCGCGCCGCAGCCCTGGCGCGAGCGCCTTGCTGGCCGAGCCGACCAGCGCCACCACGTCCGGCGCGACGCCCTGCAGGCAGCCGACCGGGTCCCGGTCGTAGCGGAACTCGGCGTCGTAGTCGTCCTCGATGATCAGGCCGCCGGTACGCCGCGCCCAGTCGATCAGCTCGGCCCGCCGCCCCGGCGCGAGCACCGCACCCGTCGGGAACTGGTGCGCGGGCGTGACGAACACGGCCCGTACGTCCCCGAGCGCCGAGACGACCGCGCCCTGCCCGTCGACGGGCAGCGGCCGCAGCGACAGGCCGTGCGCGAGCAGGTGGCCGCGGATGCCCGCGCTGCCCGGATCCTCCACGCCGACCTCGGTCAGGCCGCGCGCGGCGAGCACCCGCCCGAGCAGGCTGAGCGCCTGGGCCGCGCCGGTCGTGACCACGACCCCGTCCGCCCCCGTCCGCGCCGCGCGGACCCGGCCCAGGTACGACGCCAGTTCGCCGCGCAGCCGCGGTACACCCGCCGGGTCGGTGTAGTCGAGGTCGGCGTCGGCGGCCGTGGTGAGTGCGCGCTCGTACGCCCGCCGCCACGCCGCACGCGGGAACATGCCGAGGTCGGGCACGCCCGGCCGCAGCGCCGCCACCCGGCCCGGCGGCACCGGCGTCGGCGAGCCCGCGACAACCGACGCGGGCGGGGGAGCGGGCGCGACCGTGGTGCCCGAACCGCGCCGGCTCACCAGCCTGCCCTCAGCCGTGAGCTGCTCGTACGCCGCCACCACCAGCCCACGGGACAGGCCCAGGTCGGCCGCGAGGTCCCGGCTGGACGGCAGCCGGGTGCCGGGCACGATGCGCTGCTGCGCGATCGCCTCCCGCAGCGCCCCGAGCAGCCGCTCGCCAATCCCGGGCAGGTCCCGGTCCAGGTCGAGCAGCGCTTCGCGTACCGCCAATTGGTCCTCTGTTTCTGTGTTCAAGTGGCCCTGTCTGGTGTACCAATGTCGACCATACCGTCAGGTGGTGAACCGCGACAGCCTGGCCGGAGCGGCCCTGTGCAGCTTCGGCATGATGATCCTCGGCGGCTCGGTGAGCCTGAGCCGCCTCGTCCTCGACTATCCGATCCTCACCGGGCAGGCGCTGCGCTACGCACTGGCCGCCGCGCTGCTGGCCGCCCTGCTGCGGCTGTTCCCGCGCCTGGGCGGCATGACGCCCGCGCCCCGCCCGACCGGCCGCGAGTCGGCGCTGCTGGCCGCCGTCGCGCTGATGGGGCTCGCCCTGTTCAACACGCTGCTGCTGACCGCGCTCGACCACGCCGACGCGGCCGTGGTCGGCACGGTCGTCGGGGCGGCGCCGCTCGGCCTGGCGCTGGCCGGGCCGCTGCTGCGCGGCGCCCGCCCGGCCGCGCGGCTGGTCATCGCGGCGGGGATCGTGGCGGTGGGCACCGCGCTGGTGCACGGCGCGGGGGCGGCGGACGGCGTCGGGCTCGCGGCGGCGCTCGGCACGCTGGTGTGCGAGGTGTCGTTCTCGCTGCTGGCCGCGGCGGTGCTGCCGCGGCTCGGCGCGGTGCGGGTGTCGGCGTACAGCTGCGCGCTCGCGGTGCCGATGCTCGTGGTGGCGGCGCTGGCCACGGGGGAGTGGGCGCGGCTGCGGATGCCCACGGCGACCGAGGCCCTGATCCTGCTCTACCTGGCCGTGATGATGACGGTGGTCGCGTTCCTGGCCTGGTTCACCGGGCTGCGGCTGCTCGGGGTCGAGCGCGCGGGCATGTTCACCGGCCTGGTCCCGGCGGCCACCCTGGCCGTCGCGGCGCTGCAGGACCAGACCCTGCCCGGCCTCACCCAGACGGTCGGCGTCCTCGTCGTCGCCGCCGGCCTGCTCTGGGGAGCCACGGGCGGACGTGCTCCGGCACCTGCGCCATCGCTCGTCCCGCCGACCGGACCGGCGCGCCCACCGGCCCGCGTCCCCGCCATCGGCCCATCCTCCTAAGGCGATCCAGGCAGCGCGCGCCCACCGACCTGTGCCGAAGGAGGCAGTCCCAAAGCGACGGACCGGAGCCTCGGATGGGGCAACGCGGCGCAGGTGATGGTGCCGGAGAAGTGGACGGTGGACCGCGTGTACATCGGCTGTACAAAAGGTGTACGCAGGTCGCAGTAGCCTCGCGGCGATCATGGTCGCGTCGGCTCAGGCGCAGCCGGTGACGAAACTCGGGCTGGTTCATCGATACATGACGTGGTTGGCTGATGCGGCCCGAGATGGCCGGACATCCGGCCTCACGGATCACATCGCAACGACGCGAACGGGACGGGTGGACAGATGCTGGAGGTCGATCTGCTGGGGCCGGTCGAGGTCCGAGTGCCGGGCGAGACCGTCGCGCTGTCGCCGCTGGAGCGCAACCTGGTCGTCATCCTCGCGCTCACCAAGGGCACGGTCGTCTCCACGACCAGGATCATCGACTGCCTGTGGGGCGAGCATCCTCCGGCGTCACCCAGGTCGCGGGTCCAGGGCCTGGTCTCCTCGCTGCGCCGCAAGGTGGGCGAGGCCCTGCTGACCCGGCATCCCGGCTACCTGCTCGATCCGGCGGCCTGCCTGGTGGACGCGGACCGGTCCCAGGAGCTGGCGCGGCAGGCGCGCCTGGCCGAGTCGCCCGGCGAGATCGCGCGCTGGCTCCGGGAGGCGCTGGCCGTGTGGCGCGGTGAGGCGCTGGACGGGGTCGATGCGCCCGGCGTCGAGGTGGACCGAGCGCGCCTGGGCGAGCTGCGGATCGCGCTGCTGGAGGAGCGGTTCGCCGCCGAACTGGACGCCGGCAACCATGCGGGGGTGGTCGGCGAGCTGGGTGCGGCGGTGGCCGCCCATCCGCTGCGGGAACGCCTGGCCGGGCAGCTGATGACAGCGCTGGACCGGTGCCACCGCCGGGCCGACGCGCTGCGGGCGTACCAGGCGCTGCAGGACCGGCTCGTCGAGGAGCTGGGCAGCGACCCGTGCGCGGAGCTGCGCAACCTGCATGCGTCCATCCTTCGCGAGGAGAACACCTACGCGCCGTCCGCGGCCGGGCCGCCACGGCGCGGCGACCTGATACCGGCCCAGCTTCCGCCGAGCGTCGGCCACTTCACCGGCCGGGCCCGGGAGCTGTCCGTCCTCACCCGAGCGGTGGAGACCGAGTGCGACGAACCGCAGGTGCTCTTCGTATCGGGCGCGGGCGGGCTCGGAAAGACCGCGCTGGTGGTGCGCTGGGCGCATCTGAGCGCCGCCCGTTTCCCCGGCGGCCAGATTTATCTGGACCTGCACGGTGCTCAGACGGTGCCGGAGGACGCGCTGGCGGCGGCGCTGGCGGCGCTCGGGACGCCGCCCGCCGAGGTGCCGCCGACGCTGGACGGCCGGGCGGCGCTGTACCGCACGCTGCTCAGCGGGCGGCAGATGCTGGTCATCGCCGATGACGCCGCCTCCGTGGAGCAGATCCTGCCGCTGATCCCCCCGCGGCCGTCGAGCTGCCTGGTGGCGATCAGCCGGTGGCGCCTGCCCGCGCTGGCGGCGCACCATGCGGTGCAGGCGCTGCCGATCGGCCCGCTCAGCGCGCAGGACGCCTACGACCTGCTGGCCCGAGTCGTGGGCGCCCAGCGCCTGGCCGATCGGGCGCTGGCCCGTGTGATCACGTGGTGTGGCGGCTGGCCGCTGGCGATCCGGTCGGTCGCCGCGCTGCTGGCGGCCCGGCCCGGCCAGTCCATCGCCTCCTTCGCCGACGAGCTCTGGCAGCAGGGTGACGGGTTCGTCCTCGACGGCGACCAGCGCAGCGTGCACACCGCCCTGGCCGGGGCGTACCGGATGCTCAGCCCGGCGGCCGCACACCTGTTCGTCCATCTGGGGCTGATCGACGAGCCGTCCTTCCGGCTGGGCAGGTCCGCCGCCGACGACCGGCTGAGCCAGATCCGGCGCCTGTTCGACGAGCTGGTCGCGGCCGACCTCATCGTCGAGGCCGGGTCGGACTGCTACCGGTTCCATGACGTGGTGCACCGCTTCGCCCGGCGCTGTGCCGAAGAACTGAACGCATGGCGGATCCCCATCGAATCTGTGGCGGATCTACAGCGGTCATTGTGACGATCGCCTCCTGATCCTGCGGGGTGGGAGGTGCACTTGAGTCTGATCGAGGCGTTCGCCGGCGTCGCCGCGGCGCATCCGGAGCGGCTCGCGATCGTCCACAACGGACGCGCGATCCGCTACGCGGATCTGGCGCAGGCCGTGTGGGCGGTGGCGGACCTGGTCGGGCCCAGCCCCGGCACCGTGGGCGTGCCGGCGACCCACTCGCCGGGCACGATCGCCACGATGCTGGGCGTATGGGCCGCCGGGGGGACCTACTGCCCGGTCGATCCGGCGTTTCCGGCCCAGCGGCGGCAGGCGATGCTCACCGCGGCCGGCTGCCGGACCGTGTTCGACCCCGCCGACGTGCCCTGGCACACCGCCGACACCCGCGCCTCGCACCGGCCGCTCGCCGTGATCGACGCTGAGCGGCCCGCGTACATCCTGTTCACCTCGGGCTCCACCGGGCAGCCCAAGCCGGTGGTCACCCCCAGGCGCGCGATCGCCACGACGATCGCCTCCCTGCGTGACCTCTTCGACCTCACGGTCGACGACCGGGTCCTGCAGTTCGCCTCGCTGAACTGGGACACCTGCTTCGAGGAGATCCTCCCGACGCTGACCGTCGGGGCCTGCCTGGTGATGAACGACGAAGCCCACACCGGATCGTTTCCCCGGTTCCTGCGGTCGGTCGAGCGCCAGCGGATCACGATCCTGGACCTGCCGACGGCGTTCTGGCACGAACTCGTGCACTACCTGGTGGAGGACCGCTTCGCGCTGCCGCCCGACCTGCGCCTGGTCATCATCGGGGGAGAGGCGGCCAGCCCGGCGCGGCTGGCCGACTGGGCCGCGCTGGACACCGCGCACATCAGGCTGCTCAACACGTACGGCTGCACCGAGACCACGCTCATCACGCACGCGGGCGACCTGCACGGACCGCGGGCCAAGGACCTGCCGGGCGCGCACACCCAGGTGCCGATCGGCTGGCCGCTGCCGCACGTCCTGCAGCACGTCAGCGAGCACGGCGAGCTGACCGTCGGCGGGCCCTGCCTGGCGCTGGGCTACCGCGGCCTGCCGGAGGCGACCGAGCAGCGTTTCATGACCGTCGGCGGGGTCCGGTTCTTCCGCACCGGCGACCGGGTGGAGGCCGAACCGGACGGCAGGCTGATCCACTACGGCAGGCTCGACCAGGAGATCAAGATCCGTGGTATCCGGGTCAACCCGGCCGAGGTCGAGACGCACCTGGCCGCCCATCCGTCGGTGGCGGCCGTCGCGGTGGCCGGGGTGACCGTCGCCGACCACGTGGCGCTCGCCGCGTTCGTGGTGCCACGGCCGCACGCCGACCCGGCCGCCCTGGAAGCCGAGCTGCGCGAGTTCCTGGACAGCCGGGTGCCCCGGCACCTCATACCCAGCCGGATGTCGATCGTCGAGGAACTTCACTACACGGCCAGCGGCAAGATCGACCGCGAATTCATGAGGAGGCACCTGTCATGAGCGTCCAGGGCGTCTCGGAGATCTTCGGCCGCGTACTGCGGGTCCGCGATGTCCGGGCCGAGTCCGACTTCTTCACACTGGGCGGTGACTCGCTGCTGGCCACTCGCGTTCTCAGTGCGGTGGCCCGCGACTACGGCGTTGAGCTGTCGTTCGACGACTTCGCCGCTGCGCCCACCCCGGCCGCGCTCGCCGAACGTATAGCGAGCCGGCGATGAGCCGGGTCGTCGTGGTCGGGGCCGGTCTGGCGGGCTTGACGGCCGCGACCGAGCTGAGCCTGGCCGGCGTCGAGGTGACCGTGCTCGAAGCGCGAGACCGCGTCGGCGGCCGCACGCACGGCATCGAGGTGGCACCGGGAGCGTGGATCGACGCCGGTGCCGCCTACCTCGGCGAGCGCCACACCGACCTGGCGAAGATGATCGCCGACCTCGGCCTGAAGACGGTGCGGACCACGATGGAGGGCCACAGCCGCTTCGTCCTCGGCCAGGGCGGGGTCACCCGCGAGGGACGGTTCCCGCCACTGAACGCGGTGGCCCTCGGCGACCTGTTCGACCGCCTCGACGAGCTGGTCGAGCGCGTGGACCGGGACGCGCCCTGGCGGTCGGACATCGCCGACGGCGAAACGGCCGCGACCTGGGCGCAGCGTTACCTGACCCATCCCGACGCCCTTGCCTTCTTCCCGCTGTTCCTCGGCGAGATGATGGCCGCCGACCCGGCCGACGTCTCCGTGCTGCACATGGCCTTCTACCTGAGCAGCGGCGGCGGCCTGGGCTACCTCAACGCGTTCGAGGGCGGAGCGCAGGACAGCCGGATCGACGGCGGAGCGCAGCAGCTGTGCCGGCGCCTGGCCGACGGCCTCGGCCCGGGGGCCGTCCACCTGAACACCCCGGTGCGCGCCATCGATCAGGACGGCCGCTCGGCGACGGTCCACTGCGCGGGCGCGAGCCACCCCTGCGACGCGGTCGTGGTGGCCGTGCCACCTGCGCTCGCCGACGAGATCCTGTTCCGCGACGCCGCGCCGGTGCGGCGCACGACCGCGCGAACGGCGCCGGGCCGTGCGGTGAAGGTGCATCTGGTCTACCCCGCGCCGCTGTGGCGGGAGCAGGGCCTGTCGGGCTGGTCGGTCAACGCGGCCGGGCCGCTGCTGTCGACGGTGGACGACACCCCCGCCTGCGGGCGGGCCGGCGTCCTGACCGGCTTCGTCACGGGACACGAGGCCACCCGGTATGCCGCGCTGCCGCCGGCCGAGCAGCGGCGCGAAGCCGTCGCCCAGGCGGCATCGGTCTTCCCCGGCCTGCCGGAGCCGGCCGGTTTCCACGTGAGCGACTGGGTCTCGGAGCGGTACAGCCGAGGCTGCTACGCGGCGCTGTTCGGGCCCGGCGACTGGCGGCAGCTCGGCCCGCACCTGACGGCCCCGCACGGACGCGTCCACTGGGCGGGCGCGGAGACGAGCACCGAGTACTTCGGGCTCATGGAGGGCGCGATCCGCTCCGGGCGCCGCGCCGCCGCCGAGATCCTCGCACCACGCTGACCCCTGCCCCTGGAAGAGGAGAACACTGTGAGCGACAACAGCCCCATCGCACCGCTGGCCGTCCGCGAGCGGTTCATGACCGAGCCGGGACTCGGCGCGGGCAATTTCCTCGAGTACGCCGCCGCGCTGAACCCCCACCGCGACGTCCCCTACGCCTTCACCCACCACACCGATCACCGGGGCGCCGTGGTGCTGCGCGGGCACAGCCTGCGTGACCTCGTCGCGATGCGGGACCGGTACGCCAAGTGGTACCACGCCAACGGCGTACGCCCGGGAGAGCCGGTCGCGATCGTCGTCGCGGACGGCCTGCAGCCGCTGGTGCACTTCATGGCGCTCAACGCGCTGGGCGCGATCCCGGCGCTGGTCAACGACGCGATGCGGATCGACGTGATGGTCCGCTACCTGAACCACGTGGGCGTGGTCGGTGTGGTCGCCGACGACACCACGCGGCTGCTCAGCGCCTACCGGCGCGACCCGCAGCAGCGCCCGCGCTTCATCGCGCTGGCCGCCGAGGTCGCGGCCTTCGACGCCGCGGCGGCGCCGCTGCCGGAGCAGTACCCGTACCGGCACGCCGACGACGACATCGTGGCGCTCATCCACTCCTCGGGCACCACCGGCACGCCGAAGTCGACGATGCTGGGCCACCGGTCGTTCTGGAACGGCAAGCAGCCCCGCATGGTCCGCTTCCCGGCGGAGCCGTACGACAGGCTGATGTCGCTCATGCCGCACACCCACGCCGGCGGCCTGAGCTACTTCCTCACCGCGACGCTGCTCGGGCTGCCGACGGTCATCATGGGCGACTGGCGGCGGGTCACGGTCGAGCCGGTGATGGAGGCGTTCCAGCCGACCATGCTCGCCTCCTTCCCGCGCACCTACGTCGAACTGGCCACCGGCGACCTGCCCGTCAAGGGCGCGGCCAGGGTGCACTCGTGGTTCAACACCGCCGACGCCGCCCACTACGGGCACATCCGGCGCCTGGTGACCCTCGGCCAGCGCCCGGCCGGGCTGATCAAACCGTGGCTGCTGCCGTCCGAGGCGGCCGACGAGCAGCCGCTGCCGGGGTCCCGGTACATCGACGGGCTGGGCTCGTCGGAGATGGGCATGGCCCTGTTCGGCGGGTTGTTCACCCCCGAGACGCCGCGCAACGACCGGTGCGTCGGCAGGCCGACCGAGGTCTGCACCGCCGCGGTGCTCGACGAGGACGGCAACGAGGTCCCCGACGGGACCGCCGGGCTGCTGGCGGTGAAGTCGCCGTCGCTGACCCCCGGCTACTGGAACGCCGACCGGCTGACCGAGAGCTTCCAGCTCGACGGCTGGTGGCTCACCGGCGACGTGGCACGCCGGAACGCGGACGGTGACTTCTACCATCTCGACCGCACCGTCGACGTCATCGACACCGCCTCGGGACCGGTCTACAGCCTCGAACTGGAGGAGGTCCTGCTGGCCGACTGCGCCGACATCGTCCGCGACGGCGTGGTGGTGGGCGTGACGGCCCGCGACGGCATCGCGCAGGAGCCGATCGCGGTCGTGCAGCTGCAGGCGGACGCGCCGGAGCGGGCGCCCGAGGCGATCCTCGAACGCGCCAACAAGGAGCTGTCGGGCCGCGGACTGCACCCGCTGGCCGCCGTCACCATCGCCGCCACCGCGGAGGACTACCCGCTGGGACCGACCGGCAAGGTGCTCAAGCGGGAGCTGCGCACCAAGTTCTCCTCGCTGCTGCGGGGATGACCATGAGCACCCCCACCTCCGGGTACGACCGGGACGGCACGCTGCGCCGCCTGTGCTGGGTCTTCCCCGACCGGGAGTCGACCAAGGCGCAGGCCGCGTGGCACCCGTTCTTCTGGGACGCCTACGCGCAGGTCGCCGACGAACTCGGGCTGACCTGGTGCCGGCACGCGGCCGACGCCGTCACCGTCGACGGACTGGACAGCGGCAGCCCCCGGGTGTTCCACGAGGGCGAGCAGGTCAGCCCTGCGGACACCCTGTTCATCACGGCGCTGTACTCACTGCCGTACCAGTCGATGGACATCTTCAACCAGTACGCCCTCTACGCGGTCCTCGAACAGCTCGGCTTCTACCTGCCGTTCCCGCCGGGGCTGTCGCCCATCGCCAACGACAAGCTGGCCACCCTGCTCTACTTCGCCGGCTCGCCGATCCCGCCGATCCCCACCGTCCGGATCGGCACCGGCCGCGACACCGGCAAGTACGGCTACGAGGTCGCGCTGGAGAAGCTGACCTACCCGGCGATCGTGAAACCGGCGGGCTGGTGCGGCGGCGGCGGGGTCAACCTGGCCCGCAGCGCCGAGGACATCCGCGGCCTGGCGACGCTGGCGCAGGGCGGCGACACCACCCTGGTGATCCAGCCCTACCTCGGTGACGGCACCGTCGACTACCGGGTCTACGTCATCGACGGCCAGGCGTATCCCTACGTGCTGCGGCGTACCCCCGAGGCGGGCTCGCCCGTCTCCAACGCCAGCCGCGGCGGCGTGATGGACTTCCCGCCCGTGCCGCCGGAGCTGGCCGAGGCGACCGCGTACTTCGCCCGCAGGCTGCCGATCCCGTTCTTCTGCATCGACTTCCTGCACGACGGCGAGCGCTTCTGGTTCTCCGAACTGGAGCCCGACGGCGTGATCGCACCGGACTTCGACGACCCTGACCGGACGCTGCAACACGACATGATCCGCGCACGCTTCACGGCATACCGCGCGGGGCACCGGCGGTGGCTGGCGTCCGGCGGCGCGCTCTCCTTCAACCCGGCGAACCTCGGAAAGGCGACCTCATGACCTCCTTCTCGCTGGCGCCGCCGGCCGCCGAGCCACGCCTGCCCGTCGCCCAGCGCTCGCTGGCGCTGCTGAAGACGGTGCCCGCCCTGGCGCCGCGCTACGCCGGACACGACAAGCTGCTCACCCTCGACGACGTGGCCGCCGTGCCGCCGCTGCGCAAGGACGACCTCAACGTCGCCCTGGCCCACCTGCGGCCGAAAGCGCAGCAGGGCGCCACGTGGCTGTTCCAGAGCGGGGGCAGCACCGGAGCGCCGAAGGTCGGGTACGCGCCCACCGGCTTCTACATGCAGGGCGTGTGGGATCACTGGAAAGCCCTCGACCGCGACGACGTGTTCGTCAACGCCTGGGGCGCGGGCCGGATGTGGGGTGCCCACTTCCTCGCCGCCGCTTACGCCGACCTGGCCGGTTCGCAGGTCATCGCGCTGGGCTCGGTGACCGCCGACGAGTACGCCGACTGGCTGTCGTTCTTCGACGCGCGCCAGGTGACCGCGATCGGCGGCACGCCCAGCGTCCTGCGCCTGTGGTTCGCCAACGCCCGTTCGGCCGGCCGCAAGCTGCCCCACCTGCGCAAGGTGCTGTGGCTCGGCGAAGCCTGGCACAGCGCACTGGACGAGGACATCGCCGAGGTGGCCCCCCACGCACAGCGCTGGGGGATGTTCGGCAGCACCGAGACCTGGGTCGTCGGGACCAACTCGCCGCGGTGCCCGGCCGACTCCTTCCACACCCTGCCCGAGCAGCTGGTCCACGTCGGCGACGACGAGCTGCTCGACTTCACCACGCTCAATCCGGAGATGCTCAACCCGGTGCTGCGCTACCAGACCGGCGACGCCGGTGAGTTCGCCGACTGCCCCTGCGGCGGCGGCCGCGTGATGCGGGTCCTGGGCCGTCGCGACAGCGTCGTCCAGGTACGCGGGCTGGGCCTGCACGTCGACGACGTCATCGCCCGGGCTGAGCGGGAGCCCGGCGTGTCGCGGGCGCAGGTCGTCATCACCGAGCAGCGCGGCCGGGCGGCCACCGTGGAGCTGCTGCTGCTGGCCGCCGGCGGCTTCGGCGAGCAGGGGGCCCAGCGGCTGCGCCAGGACCTGCTCGCGTCGACGTTCACCCTCAGCACCGCGTTCCTGCACGATCCGCAGTCGTTCCAGGTGCGGATCACCGACTCGCTGATCACCAATGAGCGCACCGGCAAGACCGCCGGCTTCGTCCTGCGGGAACAGCAGTGAGGCTGCCGCAGGCGCTGGGACGCCAGTTCAACCTGTTCTGGGCCGGGCACGCCGTCAGCACCGTCGGCGACCGGATCACGACCCTCGTGGTGCCCGCCGTCATGATCTTCGCGCTGCAGTCGTCGGCCTTCGAGGTCGGCGTCGTGGCGATGGCGCAGTATCTGGGCATCCCGCTGATCGGGCCGATCGCCGGCGTCCTCGTCGACCGCTGGGACAAGCGGCTGACCATGATCGCGTGCGATCTCATCCGCCTCGCCGCGATCGCCGCCATCCCGGTGGCGTACTGGCTCGGCGTGCTGTCCACGCCGCTGCTGTTCCTCTGCGTCGCGGCCATCAGCGGCGCGACGATCTTCTTCAACGTCGGCGCCCTCGTGGCCGTGCCCGCGGCCATGGAGCAGGAGCAGCTCGTCCGGGCCTATTCCCGGCTGGAGGGGACGCGCTCGGTGTCCGAGGTGGCCGGACCGTCGATCGCCGCAGGGCTCTACAGCGCCCTCGGCGTCGCCGCGCTGCTCGTCGACGCCGCCAGCTACCTGGTCTCGGCGACCTGCTTCCGCTACATGCGGCCGTGGGGCGTCAGGACGACGCAGGAAGGGTCGGTGTGGTCGCGGCTGACGCTGGGCTTCCGCCTCAACTGGGCTGACCCCGTCCTGCGCCGGGTCTGCCTCGCGGCGATCACGCTGAACTCGGGCGGCCCCGTCTTCGTCACCGTGCTGCCGATCCTGGCCTACCAGGGGCTCGGGATGTCGGTCGCGGCGTTCGGCGCGGCCATGTCCGTCGCCGCGGTGGGGGCGCTGCTGGGCGCCGTCGTCGCGCCGAAGGTGGCCGGCAGACTGGGCGCGGGGCGGACCCTGGCCTGGGCCCTGCTACTGCACTGCCTGGTCGGACTCGGGGTCCTCACCACCCCGGCGCTGCCGCCCGGCCCGGTGATCGCCGTGACGATGAGCTGCTACGGCTTCTTCATGTCCTGCATCAACGTCTGCAGCGCCCCGATCCGCCAGTCCCGCATGAGCGCCGCGCACCAGGGCACCATGCACGCCGCGTTCCGGACCCTGACCTGGGGCGTCATCCCGCTGGCCGCGCTGGTCGGCGGCCTGTCGGTCAGCGTGCTCACCGCGCCCCTGGGCGTGCTCGACGCGGCACGGTGGACGATGGCCGGCGGCACGATCCTGGCGGCGTTCTCCTTCCTCTGGGCGATCGGTGTCCAGCAGCTGCTGGACCAGGCCGACCGCGATCGTGCGGCCGCGGCGGCCGAGCCGGTGGCCGAGCTGGCGGAGAGCGCGTCGTGAAGACGGTCCTCATCACCGGCACCTCGTCGGGTATCGGCCTGGCCACCGCGGTCGCCGCCGCCCGAGCCGGGTACACCGTCATCGCCACCATGCGCGAACCCGCCCGCGCGCAGCCCCTGCTGGAGGCCGCCGACACGGCCGGGGTCACGGTCGAGGTGCACCGCCTCGACGTCACCGACGCCGACTCCATCGCCGGGTGCGTCGACGCGGTGGTCCAGCGGCACGGGCGGCTCGACGCGGTGGTCAACAACGCCGGCATCTCCAACTTCGACCCGACGATGGAGATGTCCACCATGGACGACCTGCGCGCCAACATGGAGGTGAACTTCTTCGGCGTCATCGCGCTCAGCCGCGTCGCGATGCCGCTGCTGCGGGCCGCCGGTGGCCGCCTGGTGACCATCGGCAGCGTCCACGGCGTCGTGGGACAGCCCTTCAACGAGGCCTACTGCGCGGCCAAGTTCGCCGTCGAGGGCTTCATGGAGAGCCTGGCGCCCGTCGCCGCCGCCCACGGCGTCAGGGTCTCTGTCATCGTGCCCGGATTCGTGCTCGGCACCCGCTTCGGCGTGTTCCCCGACATCAACCGCAGGACCATCCAGGCCGCCTCCGGTGCGTACGCGCCGACGTTCGCGGCGTACTTCGACTGGGTGGTCAGCCAGGGCTGGGCGGCAGCCGGGCAGGAGGCACCCGAGGTGGCCGAGACCGTGGTGCGCACCCTGACCGCCGAAGATCCGCCGTTTCGCGTGGCGACCAGCGCCTGGGCCGACGGCTACCTCCGCGAGAAGCTCGCCGACCGCACCGGCGAGCGCATCCAGACCCTGGCCCGCACCTGGATCGGGGCCGCATGACCGCCGTCGTGGACCCGACCTGCGAAGCCCTCGGCATCGAGCTGGAACAGGTGGGCGCCGGCCGGGCGAGGCTGCGCATGCCGGCCACCGCCCAGATGGCCAACCTGCACGGCACCGTGCACGGCGGTTACCTGTTCCTGCTCGCCGACGCCGCCTTCGCGTACGCCTGCAACAGCCAGGGCGCCCTGGCGGTCGCGCACAGCGCGCAGATCTCGTTCCTGCGGGCCGCCGCTGTCGGCGACCAGCTCGTCGCCGAGGCGGTGCAGGTCGAGCGGCACGGCCGCAGCGGTGTCTACGACGTGACCGTCACCCGCCATACCGGGGAGGTCATCGCCGTCTTCCGTGGCAACACCATCTTCTTCGCCACCTCCAGCTGAGCAGCCCGAAGGGGAACACCATGCCGGCCAAATCCCTCGCCGACCTCGTGAACTTCGCCCGCCGCAACTCGCCGTTCTACGCCGAGCTCTACCGCGACGTGCCGCCGACCGTCACCCACCTCACGCAGCTGCCGATCGTGGACCAGTCGGCGTTCTGGGCGGCCAACCGCTGGCCGGACAACAGGCTGCTGACGGGGCCGCTGACGGATGCGGGCGTGTACAAGTCCGGTGGCACGACCGGCGCGCCCAAGTTCTCGCCGTGGACGCGCACCGAGCACGCCGACTCGCTGACGGCGTTCGGCGCCGGCATGGTCCAGGCCGGCCTGCGCCCGGGGCACCGGGTGGCGAACCTGTTCCGGGCCGGTGAACTCTACGGCGGCTTCCTCTACATCGAGGGCGCGCTGCACCACGCGCCGGTCGACAACGTGCGGCTGCCCGTCGGTGGAGCGCCGAACGAGTACATCGTCCAGCTCATCGAGGACTTCGGGGTCGATGTGATCGCCAGCGAGCCGATGAAGCTGGCGTCGCTGGCCGAGCACATCGTGCGGAGCCGATACTCGGCCGAGGGCATCGAGCTGGTCCTCTTCGCCGGCGACATCCTCTTCAACGACCTGCGGCCGCTGCTGTCCCGGGCGTTTCCCAAGGCGGCCGTCGCCTCCCTCGGCTACGCGTCGGTCGACGCCGGTCTCGTCGGCGGCCCCGTGCCGGGCGAGGACGTGCGGGTACACGAAGCGTTCCCCCACCGGACGCTGGTGGAGATCGTCGACGACGCGACCGGCGAGCCGATCACCGAGCCCGGGGTGGCCGGCCGGGTCCTCGTCACGAACCTCTTCCGCACGCTGATGCCCATCATCCGGTACCCGGCGGGAGACCGCGCCGAGTGGGTGGATCCGCAGCGGCAGCGCTTCCGCCTGATGGGCCGCTCCGGCGAGGGCGCCCGGCTCGGGGCGGTGTCCATGCCCACCGAGGACATCCGGGAGGTGCTCATCTCGGCCGACCCTGACCGGATCATCACCGGGATGCAGCTGGTCATGCGCCGCTGGGACGGCAGGAACGGCCTCGTCCTCCGGCTGGCGAGCCTGGACGGTCCGCCCGCCGGGCTGACCGAGCGCCTGATCGAAGCCGTCTACGCGGCCCGCCCGCTGTATCCGGCCGAGGCCGAGGCCGGTGCCATCCACCACCTCCGGGTGGAGTGGGTGGCCCGCGACGGGCTGGTGACCAACCCGCGCACCGGCAAGCTCGTCCAGGTCGTCGACGAGCGCCCGTTGTCGGATGCATAGCCGGGTATCGGCAGGCCCGGCCTTTTCGGCGGGTGATTCCGCAGGATGCGCCCGGTCCCGTGGTGTGGCGGCACCCCCTGCCGACCGGTGCCTGGCACGCGCCGCCGGTATCGAGGCGGCGGGCGTGCCTGGATCAGGAACCGGGCCGCACCACGGGACCGGGCGATGCGGGGCGGGTGGGTGCGACACCCGCCCCACCCTCAACAGCGCCATCCGGCCCGGCCGTGTCACACCTCTCGCCGGCAGTCAGCGCGAAGGCTGCACCAGGCCGAGCTCGTACGCGGTGATCACGAGCTGGATGCGGTCGCGGGCGCCGAGCTTGGCCAGCAGGCGGGCCACGTGCGCCTTCGCGGTCGCCAAGATCGTCCGACTTGCCTGGCAGATGTACGTATCTTGGGCGCTCATTCGCCCAGTTGCCTGGCAAGTCGGGCGGCGCCGCGGGCTGTGCCGTCGGCGGCGAGCGGCGGGAAAGCGATGTGGACCCTGGACGGCAGGAGGCTCCGCTCCCCGCTGGTGGTCGGGGAGCGGAGCCTGGTCTGGTGAGCTGGGCTCTTACTGGTACGTGATGTCGCTCGGGGAGTAGAAGCAGTTCACGCCGTCCGCGCCGCTGCCGACGTGGGTCGGCTCGCTGCCCTTGGGCACCCCGTGGTACTTGTCGCAGATCACGATGCTCGGATCGCTGATCACCGTGATCCGGGTGAACCGGGCCGTGTCACCCCAGTTGATGTTGATGCCGGCGATCGAGTCGCCGTCGGTGACCCGCACGTTGTCGATGACCACGTGCCGCTGGTACGACGAGCTGCAGTTGCCGCAGGCGCGGTACAGCTTGCCGAAGTCCTCGGCGTAGAACCCGCTGATGTGCACGGTGCCGGGCCCGTTGTGCTGGAAGATCTTGTCCGAGGCCTTCCGGGCGCCGCCGCCGATCACGTAGTAGTCCGAACCGCCGAGGAACGTCGCCGCGTCCTCGCCGACGTCCTCCCACCAGACGTTCTGGATGGTGCAGTTGCCGAGGCAGTGGATGCCGTCACCGGCCGGGGCGCCGAGGATCACGTTCTTGATGGTCGCGCCGGGCGCCAGCTCGAAGACCGGGTCCTGGCTCTCGCCCTGCCCACCGTCGCCGATGCAGCAGTAGCGCTTCATGCCGCCGTCGAAGACGCCGCTGACCTGGATCGTGCCGTTGTCGACCGGCGCGCTGCCCGAGGGCGTGGGCCAGCCGGTGGGCGGCGGGCTCACCGAGGGCGAGGGTCCGGGGGTACGCGACGCCGACGGGCGCGGGCTCGCCGATGCCGACGTGGTCGGGGCCGGGGTGGTCGGGGTCGGCGTGCCGCCGGTGACCACGGCGACGTCGTCGAACGAGGCGCTGCTGTATGCCGTCTGCAGGCCGATCCGGCCGTTGCCGATCGCGGAGCTGGTCGCGCTCGCGATCACGGCGCCGTCGACCAGGCCCCGGATGGTGCTGCCCGAGGTCTCGATGCCGAGGGTGTACCAGGTGCCGGCGGACACGGTCCGGGTGACCGAGCCCAGCACGGTGACGGTGCTGCCGTTGACCGCCTGCAACTGCACCGAGTTGCCGGGCCGCAGCGCGAGGCGGTAGTAGACGGTGGCGCCGGTGGAGCGGGCCAGCAGGCCGACGTGCCCGCCGGAGCCGAGGCTCAGCGGCTTGACCCGGGCGGTGACCGAGTAGTCGGTCCAGCCGGTCGACCCGGCGAACTGCCGGGCGTTGTCGGTGCTGGTCTTGGTCTGGGTCAGCACGCGGCTGCCGTCGGTGCCGACCGTCCATTCACCGCCCGACTTGGACCAGCCGTCGGTGTTGCCGTCCTCGAACGTGTCGCTGAAGACCGTGGCGGCGAACGCGTTCTGGCTGAGCACGACGGCGCCGAAGGTGAGGGCCAGGGCGAGGCCCGCGATCGCGATCAGCGGCCACGAGCGTGGCCGGGGTAAGGAGTGGACGCCCACAGGGTGCCTCCAGGGGTGGGATGGACCATGCCGTTGGGCGACGGCACGGGCAACCAGGCCGTCCGCGTAGGGCGCGTGGACGACCTGGGGGTCTGCGCTTGGAAAGCGCTTCCCCGAGTGCTGACCGTAGACCCCGGCGCGGGCTCAGTCAACCGTGTGTCTCGATGCGACGGAGGTGGATGCCCGGTGCCGGGCGGTACCTTGGCCGGATGCGTTTCATCGTCCACGGCGCCGGGGCCGTCGGCGGCGTGCTCGGCGCCCACCTGCACCTGTCCGGGCATCCCGTCGTGCTGGTAGCCCGCGGCGCGCACCTGTCCGCGATCCGCGAGCGCGGCCTGACCCTGGAGACCGGCACGGGCGCCCGCACCATGCACGTCCCGGCCGTGGCCGGGCCCGCCGGGATCGAGTGGCGCGACGGCGACGTGGTGCTGCTCGCCGTCAAGAGCCAGGACACCCGGGCCGCGCTCGCGGACCTGGCCGCCTGCGCCCCGCCGGGCACGCCCGTCGTCAGCCTGCAGAACGGCGTCGACAACGAGCGACAGGCGCTGCGCGTGTTCGAGCACGTCTACGGCGTGTGCGTCATGTCGCCGACCACCCACCTCACCGCGGGCGTGGTGCGCGCGGACTGCCACCCGGTGCCCGGCCTGCTCGACATCGGCCGCTACCCGTCCGGGACGGACCCGCTCGCCGAGCGGGTCGCCGCGGCGTTCCGCGACGCGGGCTACCGCAGCGAGCCGCGCCCGGACATCATGCGGTGGAAGTACGGCAAGCTGCTGCGCAACGTCGGCAACGCGGTCGACGCGGTGTGCGGCCGGGCCGAGCGCACCAAGGAGATCTTCCAGCGGGTACGCCTGGAGGCCGAGGCGGTGCTGGACGCGGCAGGGATCGCGTACACCCCGGCCGACGAGGACGACGAGCGGCGGTCCGACATCCTCAAGGTCGTCACCGACGGCTCACGCGGCGGCGGCTCGTCCTGGCAGAGCCTGCACCGGGGCACCGGGCACATCGAGGCCGACTACCTCAGCGGGGAGATCGTGCTGGTCGCACGGCTGCACGGGATGCCCGCGCCGTACAACGAGAACGCCCGCCGGTGGGCCGAGCGCTTCGCCCGCGAGGGCCGCCGCCCCGGCACCCTCGACCCGGCGGAGTGGCTGTCGACCCTGCCCGCCTGAGCGGGGCGGGGCGCGGCGGTGTGCCGCGCCCCGCTGCACGTCACCAGCCGACGGCCACCAGCAGCCACTGCGGGTTGCCGTGGGAGATGAACGAGGACTGGTCGGCGTAGTCGTCGTACGGGAACCCGTACGCCAGCTTGCCGATCGCGTTGTCGTGCCAGAACTTCGAGTAGTAGTTCGCCGGCGCGGCCTGGTAGTACAGGCTCGGCGTGGACCACTGCGACTGCGGCAGGTGCGCCACGTGCCGGTTGAGCGCCGAGCACATCGCCGGGTCGTTGGCCAGCACGCCCGCGCATCCGGTGATGTCCGACGTGCTCGCGGTCACCCCGACCGACGCGGCGTAGGTGCTCAGGTAGTTCGCGTACTGGCCGCCGGCCCGGAACGCGGGGTCGCTGCCCGGCGTCGGGATCCGGTACGGCGCCTGCACCTGGCCGAGGTGCTTGAACTCGGCCGGCATCGCGTTGACGAAGCGCTGGAACGTCACCGCCCGGTCCTCGGCGAACGTGGCGTAGTCCTCACCGACCGCCGCGTCGTAGCCGTCGCGCGCGTGCAGGCGTATGGCCAGCTTGAGCCCGAACGCGTCGACCCGCGTGGTGTTGCCGTTGAACACCCCTGCGCCGACCGTGAACTCGATGAAGTCCCAGTACTGGCCGGTGGGCGAGCCGAGGTGGAAGTACATGCGCCCGGCCGTGTTCGCCGGCATGTCGAAGTACGGCTGCTCGGCGATGGACCTGGTGACGCCGTTGTAGCTCCAGTAGACCTGGCTGTCGGGGTAGCGCCCGTTGGTCCGGTTGAGGATCTTGAGCATGACCACGTTCTGCGCGGGCGGGATGGTGCTGGTGTCGCCCCAGAAGCCGCCCGGATCGGGGTTGGGCGAGGGTGAACTGCTCGGCGGCACCGGGCTCGGGCTGGTCGCGCCGCTGCCCAGCCGGACCGCGAACTCGAACAGCGAGTAGCCGTAGGCGGTGTTGCGGGCGGTGCCGTTCATCCGGACGTAGCGGCCGTTGCCGGTGACGTTGAGCGTCTGGGTGCCGCCGGTGCCGGTCGTGGTCGAGTAGATGTTCGTCCACGGGCCGGTGGCGCTGTTGGACACCTGCAGCGCGAACGCGCGGGCCGAGGCGGTCTCCCAGGTCAGCACGACCTGGCAGACCGGCTGCGCGGTGCCCAGGTCGACCTGGATCCACTGCGGGTCGCTGAACGCGCTGGACCAGCGGGTGCCCGGGTTGCCGTCGAAGGCGGCCGCCGCGCCCATGGTGGCGCTTTCGGCCGACGACGCCGTCGCGGGGCGGTTCAGCGCGGCGTTGGCCGTGCCGCAGCCGCCGGTGCCGCCGATGACGCCGTACACGCTGAACTCCCACAGCGAGTAGCCGTAGGCGGTGTTGCGCGCGGTGCCGTACATCCGTACATACCGGCCGGTGCCGCTGACGGTCAGGGTCTGCACCCCGCCGGTGCTGGTGGTGGTGCTGTAGACGGTGGTCCACGGCCCGGCGGCGCTGCCCGCGACCTGGATCTGGAAGGCGCGCGCCGAGGCGGCCTCCCAGTTGAGCACGATCTGGCTGATGGCGGCGGTCGCGCACAGGTCGACCTGGATCCACTGCGGGTCGCCGAAGGCGCTGGACCAGCGGGTGCCCGGGTTGCCGTCGAACGCCAGCGACGGGGCGGTGCCCCCGTTCTCGCTGGACGACGCGGAGGCGCCGCAGTTCGGCGTGATCAGCGGGTCGGCGGCCTGCGCGCCGGATCCGCTGAGCGTGACGACGTAGCCGGCGAGCAGCAGCACCATGGCCGCTGCGACGGCGAGGAGGTGGGCGGGACCGCGGGTGCGAGCCACGGACCGCACGAGGGTAGGCATGAAGACTCCCTGTCGGACGGATGGGAAGGCGCGGCGCGGGGGGCTGATCCACGTCGCGGTGGTGCAGAGAGCGCTCTCCCGCCGAGATTCGTCGGTTGCCGGGCTCCTGTCAAGCCTGTCGATGCGATGCGGTGGACACCGGTCAGCGGCCGTGCGGGCCGCCGTCCAAGAGGAGCACCACCGGGACGTCCCGGCCGTCGGCATCGTGGGCCAGCAGTGTGAAGCGGCCCCGCTCGTCCACCTGGAACGTCACGTCGATCGCGGGCACGCCGCTCGGCGCGGGGGAGACCAGCAGGTCGTATGCGCCGATCAGCTGGTTTTCGGCGGTCACGGCACCGGTGCCCTGGTAGACGGTGACCTTGATGCTGGGCTGGCCGTCCTGGGCGGTGGTGAAGACCTCCCTGCGGGCGCAGGGGACCCTCGATCCGCTCGCCAGGACCGGGATGAACAGGCCGCCGCGCACCTCGATGCCCACCGCGTGCGCGAGCGCCCCGCCGCGCAGCGGCACCCACGCCGCCACCTCGGGCCGGACCGGTTCATGGGGTTGGACCGGCTCGTCGGGCCGGCTCGGCTCGTCAGGGTGAACCGGCTCGTGGGGCAGGCCGGCGGCCTTGTGCAGGCGGGTCGCCAGGTCGGGGCCGGGCATGGCGCCTTCGGTGACGGTCGCGAATTCGGTGACGCCCTTGAAGGGCACGCCGCGAAGGAGGAGCGCCACCACCGGTTTGCGCTGCTCATGGGCCCGGCTCAGCTCGCGGGCCACCCAGGGTGAGCCGTTCGCCTCCGGGGTCATCACCAGCAGCACCGCCGCGCAGGAGTCGATCTGCTGACGGGTGTAGAAGTCCCAGCGGCTGTCGCTCATCTGCTGGCCGTCGTGGACGGTGTAGACCCCGGCGGCGGCGAGGTGGCCGGCCAGGCGGGTGACGTAGGCGGCGTCGTGCTCGCGGCTGAAGCTGATGAAGACCGGCCCGCTCATGGCGGCATGGTATCGGCCGCCGTCGCCCCGTCCTCGGCCCAGCGTCCGGCTGCCGGAGTTCCCGGTCGCTCTGGGTGGATGATCGCGATCTGGTGTCGGAAAGTGTGGTGGGAGCGCAGATCTTGACACGAGACGGCGATCTTCGCGGCGAAGGCGACCGCCCTGACCGGCGGGAGCGGCGTGGGCGGGGACGGGGTGGGTGGGCCGTATCATCGCGACGGTGACGGAAGCTCCTCCTGCTGCGGGCCGGCTGCCCGATCGGCTCGCCCTCGTGCTCACGTTCGCGGTCAGTGGTGCGGTGCTGGTGCTGGAGACGGTGTCGCTGCGCCTGGTCGCGCCGTATCTCGGGTTGAGCCTGCAGGTGACCAGTGCGGTCATCGGCATGTCGCTCGGCGCCATCGCGTACGGGGCCTGGCTGGGCGGCTGGCACGCCGACCGCCGCGACCCGCGCCGCCTGCTCGCGCCGCTGCTGATGGCGGCGGGGCTGGCCACGGCGGTGACGCTGCCGCTGATCCGCTGGCTGGGCGAGGCGCTGCGGGGCACCTCCGTCTCCATGATCATGGCGCTGACCGCGCTGACCGTGTTCGTGCCGATCTTGCTGCTGTCGGCGGTGCCCCCGATGGTGGTGAAGCTGCAGCTGGGCGATCTGGACCGGACGGGCCGGGTGGTCGGGCGGCTGTCCGGCGTGGGCACGCTCGGCGCCGTCACCGCCACCCTGGTCACCGGGTTCGTGCTGGTCGCCGCGCTGCCCACCAGCGCCATCATGATCGGGCTCGCCGTCCTGCTCGGCGTCTCCGGCCTGGCCCTGCACGGCTACCTGCGGCGCGGGAACACCACGCTGACCACGACGCTCCCGACCCGCGCGCTCGCCGTCACGCTGCTCGCCGCCGGGGCGGGGCTGTCGATCACCGCGCCGGACCCGTGCGACGTCGAGACGGCGTACCACTGCGCGAAGGTCACCACGGATCCGCGGCGGCCGACGGGGCGGGTGCTGCACCTCAACGCCGCCGAGCACTCCTACGTGGACCTCGCCGACCCGACCCGCCTGGAATACGGCTACATCCAGTGGTTCGGGGTCGCGGCGGACGTGGTCGCCGCCCCCGGCGCGGCGGTCGACGCGGTGCACCTGGGCGGCGGCGGCTTCACGATGCCGCGATACCTGGCGGCGACCCGGCCGGGCAGCCGCAGCATCGTGTTCGAGATCGACGGCGGCCTGGTGGGCCTCGCGCAGCGCGAGCTGGGCCTGCGCACCGGCCCGGCGCTGCGGGCGGTGGTCGGCGACGCGCGTCTGCTGCTCGCCGGGCAGCCCGACGGCTCCGCCGACCTGGTCGTCGGCGACGCGTTCGGCGACCTGGCCGTGCCGTGGCACCTGACCACCCGCGAGATGATGGCGCAGGTGCGACGGGTGACCCGGGACGGCGGCATCTACGTGCAGAACGTGATCGACGGCCCGCCGCTGCGCTTCATCCGCGCGGAGCTGGCCACGGTCGCGTCGGTGTTCCCGCACGTGGCGCTGATCGCGCCCGGGGACGCCGTGGCCGGCCGCGCGGGCGACAACTTCGTCATCGTCGCCTCCGCCCGGCCGCTGCCGCTGCCGTCGATCGGCGCCCGCCTGCCGCTCCTGCCCGAGGTGCCGGAGTTGGTGCACGGCGAGCGGCTGCGCGAGTTCATCGGGGACGCGGCCGTGCTCACCGACGACTACGCCCCGGTCGACCAGATGCTGGTCCGGGTGAACTGAGCTGCCCCGGCCTGCCGCCGTCCGCGAAAGCGCTCTCTGACCTCAAATTATAGTTAAATCTAAATGGATTGTTGACGGCCGCGCGGGTGCGTACTCAGTATTAGGAAAGTTTCCTAATAACGGGAGGGCACATGCGCAAGATCCGCTCCCTTGCCGCCATGCTCGCCGTCGCCCTCGGAGTCCTCGGCGCAGTCGCGGTGCCCACCGCGGCGGCGGCGGCCCCCGGGCTCACCGCGACGTTCTCGAGTACGAACAACGGCTCGTGGTTCATGGACAAGTTCGTCGTCGCCAACCCCACCGGGGCGGCGATCACCGGCTGGACCCTGGAGTTCGACCTGCCCGCCGGGGTCACGATGAGCAACTTCTACAACGGGACGGCCAGCCAGTCCGGCTCGCACGTCACCGTCGTCAACGCCCACTACAACGGCACCGTCGCGGCCGGCGCGAACACCGAGCCGTACAGCCCCTGGTTCATCGCGTACGGGTCCGGGGCGGCGCCGCTCAACTGCCGGATCAACGGCAACAAGTGCGACGGCAGCGCCGACCGCGCCCCGGGCACGCCCACCGGCCTGGCCGTCACCGGCCGCACCACCCGCACGGTGTCGCTGTCCTGGACCGCCTCGGTGGCGACCGACTTCCCGATCGCCGGTTACGACGTGCTGTCCGGCAGCACCGTCGTGGCCACCAGCACCACCGCGAGCGCGGTCGTCACGGGGCTGACCCCGAACACCGGCTACACGTTCGCGGTCCGTGCCCGCGACACCCGCGGCAATTTGTCCGCAGCCAGCGGCACGGTCTCGGCGACCACGCTCAATCCCGCCAATGACACCACACCGCCCACCGTGCCCGGCAACCTGCGCTCCACCGCCAAGAGCTCGACCACGGTCACCCTGGCCTGGAACGCCGCCACCGACGCCAACGGCATCGCCGGGTACGACGTCTACACCGGCACCACCCTGCGGGCCAGTGTCACCGGGCTGTCCGCGGTGGTGAGCGGGCTGTCGCCGATGACCGCGTACACGTTCACGGTCAAGGCGCGCGACACCTACGACAACGCCTCCGCCACGAGCAACGCCGTCACCGTCACCACCGACGACGTCATCGGGGCCGGCAACTACGCCAAGGTCGGCTACTTCGTCCAGTGGGGCATCTACGGCCGGCAGTACTTCGTGCGCAACCTCGACACCAGCGGGGCCGCGGCGAAGCTGACCCACCTCAACTACGCCTTCGCCAACATCGACCCGGTCAACCTGACCTGCCTGCAGGGCGTCACCCGGGGCACCACCAGCAACCCGCAGGACCCCGACCAGGGCACCGGCGCCGGGGACGCCGACGCCGACTACGGCCGTCCGTTCTCGGCCGCGCAGTCGGTGGACGGGGTCGCCGACACCGGCTGGGAGCCGCTGCGCGGCAACTTCAACCAGCTGCGCAAGCTCAAGGCCAAGCACCCGCACCTGAAGGTGCTGATCTCGATCGGCGGCTGGACGTACTCCAAGTTCTTCTCCGACGTGGCGGCCACCGCCGCGTCGCGGGAGAAGTTCGTGCGCTCCTGCATCGACATCTACATCAAGGGCAACCTGCCCACCTACAACGCGGCCGGCGGGCCGGGCAGCGCCGCGAACATCTTCGACGGCATCGACCTGGACTGGGAGTGGCCCGGCGCCGAGGGCCACCCCGGCAACCACGTCAGCCCGGCCGACAAGGCCAACAACACGGCGCTGACCGCCGAGTTCCGCCGCCAGCTCGACGCACTGACGGTGACCACCGGCAAGCGCTACCTGATCACCGCGTTCACCCCGGCCGACCCCGCCAAGGTCGCCGCCGGGTGGGACATCGGCCCGAACGGCGTCTTCAACTACATGGACTTCGCCAACGTCCAGGGGTACGACTTCCACGGCGCCGGGTCGGACAACTCGTGGGAGCCGAACCGCGCCGGCCACCAGGCCAACCTGTACCGCGACGCGCAGGACCCGTACCCGTTCGAGTTCAGCGTCGACAAGGCGATCCAGACGTACCTGGACGCCGGGGTCAGCCCGCGCAAGCTCACCATCGGGCTGGCCTTCTACGGACGCGGCTGGCAGGGCGTCACCGCGGGCGGGGTCAACGGCGAGTGGCAGTCCGCCACCGGCGCCGCCCCCGGCCAGTTCGCGGAGGAGGCGGGCACCCGCGGGTATGCCAACCTGCTGTCGGGCGTGCCCGGCTGCACGGTGTACCACGACACCCAGTCGGTCTCCAGCTACTGCTACACCGGCCCCGGCGGGCAGTGGTGGAGCTTCGACGACGCCTGGTCGATCGGCCAGAAGACGGCCTGGCTCAAGCAGAAGGGCCTGCTCGGCGGCATGATCTGGGAGATGTCCGGGGACACCGCGGGCGGCACCCTCATGTCGGCGGTGCACTCCGGCCTCTGAGCACCACGCCACGGCCCCGCTCGCCTAGACTCGCGGCGAGCGGGGCCGTAGCGCAGAAGTCGTCGCGCCCGACGTCAATCTGGAGGACGCCGGTGCGAATCCGGCCGGTCCCGCTCCCCACCTGCGCGAACGGGACGCGGTGGGCGGTTACCGCCGCAAAGTGAGATCATCTCGGCACCGGAGTCTCCGGTTGTCGCGCCCGCTGCCCTAGACTGCGCTGCCATGGACACTCAGGTCGGCGATCCGCTCCTCGGTTCGCTCGTCGACGGGCGCTATCACGTGCGCGAGCGCGTGGCCCGCGACGGTATGGCGAGCACCTACCTCGCGGTCGACGAGCGCCTGCGCCGTACGGTCGCGCTCAAGGTGCTGCAGCCCGAGCACCCGGGGCAGCCGTTCCATCTGAACCGCTTCGCCGACGAGGTCACCAACCTGGCCCGGCTGACCCACCCGAACGCGGTCGTCTGGCTGGGTCAGGGCATGCACAACGGCCTGCCCTACCTCGTCCTGGAGCACGTACGCGGCCGCACGCTGCGCGAGGTCCTGGCCGAGCGGGGCCGGCTCGCCCCGCTGGAGGCGGTCGCGATCGCCGAGCAGGTGCTGTCGGCGCTGGCCGCGGCGCACCGCGCGGGGCTGGTGCACCGTGATGTGCGGCCGGAGAACATCCTGGTCGCCGACTCGCCGAGCGGCGGCCACAGCCTCCTCGACGCGGTCGTGAAGGTGGCCGACCTGGGCCTGGTCCGCGCGATCGAGGCCGGCGGCGGGCAGCCTGCGGTGACCGCCGCGTACGTCTGCCCGGAGCAGGTCGCCGAGGGCCGCTCCGATCAGCGTGGCGACGTGTACAGCGCGGGCATCGTGCTGTTCGAGATGCTCACCGGCCGCGTGCCCTACGAGGGCGCCCGCCCGGCCGAGGTGGCCTGGGCGCACGTCCAGCAGGACGTGCCCGCTCCGTCGCGGCTGGCGCCCGGCGTGCCGCCGGTGCTGGACGACCTGGTGGCCTCGGCCACCCGGCGCAATCCGGCGGCCCGTTTCATGGACGCCGGCCCGCTGCTGCAGGCCGTCCAGGCGGCCCGGGAGACGCTCACGGTCAGCGCCGCCACCCAGGTCATGCGGCCTCCGGCGCAGACCCGGCCGTACCACTCGCAGCCGCTGGCCGAGGAGACGATGATCGTCGGCCAGGTGGCCCCGCCGCAGCGGCCGTCGTGGGCGCGGCTGCCCGGTGCCGACCAGCCCGAGTCGCGGTCGCGGCGGGAGGCGGCCGCCGAGGGCGGCGTCGCGGCGCTGCTCGACCAGGCCCGGCTGCACTACCAGCGGCTCATGGCCGACCCGCGCGGGCGGATGCGCCTGATCGCGGGCGCGGTGGTGCTCGCGCTGCTGGTGCTGACCGGCGGCTGGTGGCTGTTCTCCGGCCGCTACGACGACATGCCCCAGGTGATGAACCTGCCCAAGGAGCAGGCCGTCGCCGCGCTGGAGGACCTCGGCCTGGAGGTCGAGTTCGCCGCGCCGCAGTATCGCGAGAACGTGGCCAAGGACGTGGTGCTGCTGCAGGACCCGGCGCCCGGCGACAACGTGTCATCCGGCGACACGGTCACGCTGACCCTGTCGGCCGGGCCGGAGAGCCGCCAGGTCCCCGACGTCACCGGCAAGCCCTACGACCTCGCCCTCGTCGACCTGAAGGCCGAGCCGCTGCGGCTCAAGCCGGTCAAGGCGGGGGAGCGCTTCGACGACCTGGTCCCGAAGGGCACCGTGATCGAGACGGACCCGAAGGCGGGCGAGCCGATCGAGCCGGAGTCCGAGATCAAGGTCATCGTCAGCAAGGGCAAGGCGCCGATCACCATTCCGTTCGTCGAGGGCAAGCAGCTGCGCGACGCACGCAACGAGCTGGAGAACCTGGGCCTGAAGGTGTCGGTGGAGTACGTCGACTCCGACAAGGCGTACGAGACCGTGGTCAAGCAGGACCCGGCCACCGGCACCGGCGCGGAACGCGGCAACACGGTGAAGCTCCAGGTCAGCAACAACCGCTCCGTCCAGCCCCCGGGCAGCGAGCAGCCGATGCCCGAGGTGCGCAACTGGAACTGCGGCGACGCGGAGAACCACCTCGCCGGGATGGGCCTGCGCGTCGAGGTCCGGGGCGTCCGCGACGGCGACGACAAGAACCGGTACCGGGTGACGCGGCAGTTCCCCAACGCGGGCAGCAAGGTCCAGCCGGGGCAGCGCGTCATCATCCGCTGCGAGGAACGCAGGTAACCGAACACCGAGCCGGGCGGCCCGCGGAGCATGTCTCCGCGGGCCGCCCTCGGGTGCGCGGACCGCCCGTGCCGGACGATGCGAGAAGATCGCCGTATGGCACGTGGACAGCTGCGTATCTACCTCGGCGCCGCGCCCGGCGTGGGCAAGACCTACGCCATGCTGGAGGAGGCGCAGCGCCGCCGGGGCCGCGGCACGGACCTCGTGATCGGCTTCGTGGAGACGCACGGCCGGGTGCACACCGCCGAGCTGCTCGACGGCCTGGAGGTGGTGCCCCGGTGCACCGTCGAGTACCGCGGCGCCGCGTTCACCGAGATGGACGTCGACGCGGTGCTGGCGCGGTCGCCGCAGGTCGCCGTCGTCGACGAGCTGGCCCACACCAACGTGCCCGGCAGCGTCCACGCCAAACGCTGGCAGGACGTCCAGCTGCTGCTCGACGCGGGCATCACCGTGCTGTCCACGGTCAACATCCAGCACCTGGAGTCCCTCAACGACGTGGTCGAGCAGATCACCGGCGTGGTGCAGCGCGAGACCGTGCCCGACCAGGTGGTGCGCCAGGCCGATCAGGTCGAGCTGGTCGACATGACCCCGGAGGCGCTGCGCCGCCGGATGGTGCACGGCAACGTCTACCAGGCCGAGCGGATCGACGCGGCGCTGGGCAACTACTTCCGGGTCGGCAACCTCACCGCGCTGCGCGAGCTGGCCCTGCTGTGGCTGGCCGACAAGGTCGACGAGCAGCTCGACCGCTACCGGGCCGACCACGGCATCGCCCGGCAGTGGGAGACCCGCGAGCGCGTTGTGGTCGCCGTCACCGGCGGGCCCGAGGGCGAGACCCTGATCCGCCGCGCGGCCCGCATCGCCGGGCGCAGCAAGGGCGCCGACCTGCTCGCCCTGCACGTCACCCGTTCCGACGGCCTGGCCGGTGCCGACCCCGCGCTGCTGGCCCGGCACCGGGTTCTGGTGGAGAGCCTGGGCGGCACGTATCACCAGGTCGCGGGCGCTGACATCCCGCGTGCCCTGCTCGACTTCGCCAAGGGTGCCAACGCCACCCAGCTGGTGCTCGGCGCGAGCCGCCGCGGCCGGCTGGCGCAGATGCTCTCGCCCGGGGTCGGCACCACCACCGCGGCCCTGTCCGGTTCCATCGACGTACACCTGGTCGCTCACGAACGCACCCGCCGCGGCCGGCTGTCCGGCCTGCGCCCGAGGTCCTCGGCGCTGTCCCCGGTCCGGCGCCTGGCCGGATTCGCGCTCGCCGTGGCCGGGCTGCCGCTGCTGACCCTGCTGCTGCACGGCCTGGAGGACGGCCTCTCGCTGGCCGGCGACATCCTGCTGTACCTCGCGATGATCGTCACGGTCGCGCTGATCGGCGGCCTGTGGCCGGCGCTGCTCGCGGCGGTGGCGGCGTCGCTGCTGCTCAACTACTTCTTCACCCCGCCGGTGGGCACCTTCACCATCGCCGGGCGGGAGAACCTGCTCGCCCTGGCCGTGTTCGTGCTCATCGCCGCCGCGGTCAGCGTGGTCGTCGACCTGGCCGCCCGCCGCACGCGTGAGGCGGCCAGCGCCTCCGCCGACGCGGCGACCCTGGCCGCTGTCGCGGGCAGCGTGCTGCGCGGCGCCCGGCCGCTGCAGGCGCTGCTGGACAACCTGCGCGAGACGTTTCAGCTCGACGCCGTCACCGTGCTGGAGCGGCGGGGCGACGGCCCGGCCGGGCCCGACTGCCAGGGCGATCCCACGGCCTGGCGGGTCGCGGCCACCGTCGGCGGCGCCCCCTGCTTCACCCCGGCCCAGGGCGACACCGCCGTGCCCGTCGACGACGAGATCACCCTGGTGCTGCGCGGCCCGTCACTGCCCGCCGCGGACCGGCGCATCATCGAGGCGTTCGCCGCCCAGGCCGCGCTCGCGCTGCGCCAGGAGCGGCTCGCCGAGGAGGCCGCCCGTGCCCGGCCGCTGGCCGAGGCGGACCGGATGCGCACCGCGCTGCTGGCCGCGGTCAGCCACGACCTGCGTACGCCGCTGGCCTCCGCGGTGGCCGCGGTCGCCGGGCTGCGCAGCGACGACGTGGCGTTCAGCGACGAGGACCGGCGCGAGCTGCTGGACACCGCCGCCGAGTCGCTGGAGCGGCTCAACCGGCTGGTCAGCAACCTGCTGGACATGAGCCGCCTGCAGGCGGGCGCGCTCGGCGTCACGGCGCGGGAGCTGTGGCTGGACGAGGCGGTCCCGGCGGCGCTGGACGAGCTGGGCGAAGCCGGCCGCACCGTGCGGGTGCGCATCCCCGACGACCTGTCCGCCGTACGCGCCGATCCGGGCCTGCTGCAGCGGGTGCTGGTCAACGTGGTCAGCAACGCGCTGCGGTTCAGCCCGCCCGGCCGCCCGCCCCTGGTCAGCGCGAGCGAACTCGGCGACCAGGTCGAGCTGCGCGTGGTGGACCACGGTCCGGGTATCCCGGAGGAGCAGCGCGACCAGGTGTTCCTGCCGTTCCAGCGGCTCGGCGACCGGGACAACGACACCGGCGTCGGCCTCGGCCTGGCGCTGTCGCGCGGGCTTACCGAGGCGATGGGCGGCACGCTGCTGCCGGAGACCACCCCGGGCGGCGGCCTGACCATGGTCCTCAACCTGCCCGCGGTGCCGCCCCCGGCCGGGCTCACCGTGCCCGAGGCGGCCGCCGTCGAGCGGGCGTTGGCGGAGGGTACGCACCGGCCGGTTTCGCCGGAGCCGTCCGTCGAGGAAACGGAGCCCGGCCCGCGCTGAGCTAGCGGGCACCGGCAGGCCCGTGCAGCGGGCCGCACGGTCGGCCGTCGCGCGTACACCGACGACAACGACGGCAACCTGTTCGACCAGGTGTACCTCGGCACGGGCGTGGTGAACTCGACGTTCCTGCGCAAGGGCAGCTACCGCGCGCAGGCGAAGCTCATCGCCCCGCCGGCCTGACCCGTTTACCGCCGGCGACGCTCCCGCCCTGCTGAGGGTCGGGAGCGTCGCCTGTCACGGCGGTCTCTCATACGAAATCTTGACACTCCACAACCTTCACGATTTTGTGAAAGGCGCGTACGTTCAGGGTCATGACTTACGCGATCTCCGCGACCGGTCTGCGCAAGGCCTTCGGACGCAGCCGCGCCCTCGACGGCCTGGAGCTGACGGTCGCCACCGGCGAGGTGCACGGCCTGCTCGGGCCGAACGGCGCCGGCAAGTCCACCACCATCCGGGTCCTGCTCGGCCTGCTCCGCGCCGATGCCGGCGAGGTCCGGGTGCTCGGCGGCGACCCCTGGCGTGACGCCGTGACCCTGCACCGCCGCCTGGCCTACGTGCCCGGCGACGTCAACCTGTGGCCGAACCTCACCGGCGGCGAGGCGATCGACCTGTTCGGCCGCCTGCGCGGCAGCCTCGACCAGGCCCGCCGCGCCGAGCTGCTGGAGCGGTTCCAGCTCGACCCGACCAAGCGCTGCCGCACCTACTCCAAGGGCAACCGGCAGAAGGTCGCGCTGGTCGCCGCGTTCTCCTCCGACGTCGAGCTGTTCATCCTGGACGAGCCCACCTCGGGCCTGGACCCGCTGATGGAGGCCGCGTTCCAGCAGACGGTGCGCGAGGTCACCGGCGACGGCGCCACCGTGCTGCTGTCCAGCCACATCTTCTCCGAGGTCGAGGCGCTGTGCTCGCGGGTGAGCATCATCCGCGAGGGCGTCACCGTCGAGTCGGGCACCCTGGCCGAGCTGCGCCACCTCACCCGGACCACGGTCACCGTCGAGGCCACCGGGCCGCTCACCGGCCTCGACGCGCTGGCCGGCGTGCACGACCTGGAGGCCGACACCACGCGCGCCCGCTTCGACGTCGACTCCACCGCGCTGCCCGCCGTCCTGGCGCACCTGGCGACCTTCGACGTACGCAGCCTCACCAGCCAGCCCCCGAGCCTGGAGGAGCTGTTCATGCGCCACTACGGCGCCCAGCCCGCGCAGCCGGAGGCGGCCCGGTGAACGCGTACGCGGGCACCGGCAGCCTGCTCCGCCTCGCCGCCCGCCGCGACCGGATCCAGCTGCCGATCTGGATCCTCGCCTCGGCCGGGCTGATGTCGGCCGGCACCAGCGCCGTGGCCAGCGAGTTCCCCACGGAGGAGTCCCGGGTCACCGCGCTCAAGGGCGCGGGCAGCAGCGCGGCCGTGCTGCTGATGCGCGGTGTGCCGGTCGGCACCGACCTCGGCGCCCTGGTCAACTTCCGCAACCTGGCCACCATCCTGGTCGTGGTCGCGCTGATGAACACCTTCCTGGTGGTCCGGCACACCCGGCAGAACGAGGAGACCGGCCGCGCCGAGCTGATCGGCGCGGGCGCGGTGGGCCGACACGCGCCGCTCACCGCCGCGCTGCTGCTGGCCGCGCTCGCCGACGTCGTCTTCGGCCTGGTCATGACCGGCACCATCATGTCCAGCGGCCTGGCCGCCGAGGGCGCGCTCGCGTTCGGCGCGGCGTGCACCGTCACCGGCCTCGCCTTCGCCGGGATCGCCGCGGTCGCCGCGCAGCTGTTCCAGGGCGCGCGCGCCGCCAACGGCCTCGCCGCCACCATCGTCGGCGTCGCGTACCTGGTCCGCGGCGTGGGCGACGCGATCGGCGAGCGGGCCGCCGACGGCATCCAGGTGGTCAGCGCCTGGCCGACCTGGGTGTCGCCGCTGGGCTGGGGCGAGCTGGCCCGCCCGTACGGCGACGAGCGCTGGTGGGTGCTGGCCCTGCCGCTGGCCCTGGCCGCCGCCTGCGTGATCGCGTCGTTCGTGCTCGTCGACCGCCGCGACCTGGGCGCGGGCCTGATACCCGACCGGCCCGGCCCGCCCAGCGGCACCCGCTCCCTGCTCAGCCCGCTCGGCCTGGCCTGGCGGCTCAACCGCGGCTCGGCCATCGGCTGGGTCCTCGGCGGCTTCGTGTTCGGCCTGGCCATCGGCTCGCTCGGCAAGGCGGTCAAGGACGCCCTGGGCACCAACGAGGGCGTCATCGACATGATGGAGGGCCTGGCCGGCGGCGGGGGTGGACCCGACCTGGTCAAGATGTTCTTCGCCGCGATGATGAACACGTTCGGGGCGCTCGCCGCGGGCTACGTCATCCAGGCGCTGCTGCGGCTGCGGTCGGAGGAGGCGGGCGGCACCGCCGAGGGCCTGCTGGCCACCGCCGTCAGCCGCACCCGGTGGATCGCGTCGCACGTGGTGGTGACAGTCATCGGTGCCGCCGCGATGCTGGCACTGGCCGGGGCGGGCGCCGGGATCACCGACGCCCTCGCGGGCGGGAACGTCGGCATCGGCACGCTGGCCCTGGCCGGGCTCGCCCAGCTGCCCGGCGCCTTGGTCGTGGCCGGGTTCGTGGTGCTGGTGTTCGGGGCGCTGCCGCGCCTGTCGGTGGCGCTGGCCTGGGCGGCGCTGGTGGTCAGCATCGCCTGCGGCCTGCTCGGCGACCTGTTCGGCCTGCCGCAGTCGGTCCGCGACGTGTCCCCGTTCACCCACGTGCCGGCCATCCCGGCCGTGGACCCGGAGGCACTGCCGCTGCTGGCGCTGACCGGGGTCGCGGTGGCGCTGACCGCGGCGGGCATGGCGCTGTTCCGGCGGCGCGACCTGTCGACCTGACGGGCCCGTCCGCGCCGGTGGTGGAGGATGTGCGGATGGCAGTACGTGATGAGGAGGCCGTGCGGCGCTTCGTCGAGCACCTGGCGATGACGCTGTCCGACCTCGGCTTCCCCCGCATGCCGGCCCGCGTGCTCGGCGCGCTGACCGTCGACGAGGAAGGCGTCATGACCGCCGCCCAGCTCGGCGAGTGGCTCGGGGTGAGCCCCGCGGCCGCCTCCGACGCCGTGCGCTACCTGGTCCAGGTCGGGCTGGTGCTGCGGGAGCCGGTGCCCGGCTCCCGCAGCATCCGCTACCGCTGCGTCAGCAACTCCTGGTACATGGCGAGCGTCGCCAAGGGCGGGGTGTACAAGCTGGTCGCCGACGTGATGAGCGAGGGGCTGGCGGCGGTGGGCACCGGCACCGAGGCCGGTGCCCGCATCACGGAGATGGTGGACTTCTTCCTGTTCCTGCAGGACGAGATCGCCGCGCTCGTCGCGAAATGGCAGGCCAAGCGTGCCGTGGAAAGCTCCTGACGCAGTCCGCGATGGACACCCCGGTGATCCGGGCCTGACAACACGTCCCGGACGTCGTATGCTGCCCCCGATGATTACCTCTGAGATCAGATCGGGGGTCCCGTTCGCCAAAGGTGAGTGCTGATGCGCTCATTCGCGAACGAGGAAACCCGCCTGCACCTGTGGTCGCACGTGCGCGAGTTCGCCGTGCCGCCCTCGATGATCGAGACCGCCACCGCCCGCCGCCTCGCCGGTGACTGGGCAGGGGCCTGCGCGGCCGCCCGCTTCGACGTCGACGTCCAACCACGCCGGCTGGCCGGCACCCATGGCCGCGAACTCGCCGCCCGGATCCGCGACGACCTCCGGCATCTCGCCCCCGACCTGCTGCGCTGGCACATGCCGCGGATCGTCCCGGACGGTCTGCTGCGGCCGGGGCTGACGGTGTCGCTGGCCCGCTACCGCCACGAGGGCATCCGTGGCGGCACCCTGCACCTGGTGGCCAGGACGGCACCGGCGTGGGCGGACGCCGGGCAGCGCATCAGCCTCGCCCTGTGGCAGGCGTCGCGGGGCGGGGCGCACCCCGACCGGCGGTTCCGGCTGGACCTGCATCGCCACCTGTGGGACGCGCGGCGGGCCGGGGAGCTGCGGGAGCGCTCGCTCGCGGTGGGTGCGGTCCCGCTGAACGCCGCCGGGATCGTGCCGTCCGGCATCGGCTGCGCGGTGGGCCGCTGGGCGTCGGAGGCGGCGCTGCTGCGACAGGCCGACGGCGTGACCGGACCGGTCGCCGTACGCCTCGGCAGCCGGCTGCGCCTCGCGCTGCACGCCGCCGCGCCGGACGCCGCGCCGCGCCTCGAGCCGCTGCCGGGCAGGGGCGCGCTCGCCCACGGCCCGGTGCTGCCGGACGCGGCGACCTGGCTGCCGCCCGACCACGAGCTCCTGCGCGCCGGGCTGATCGACGCCGACCGCCTGCATCCGCTCGTCGCGGCGGCGCTGGTGCCCGGTCACCGGCCTTCCGGGTCGCGGACCGCGCCCGGTGGGCCGGGGCCGCGACCCGTGTCGTGCCGCGGCGAGGCGCACCGGATCGGTTTCGTCGACGGCGCGCTCGCTCCGCTCGACCACGACCCGGCGGAGGTACGCCGTGAGCAGCTGCTCGCCGCACTCGGCGGCCCGCCGCTGCCCTGCCTGCGGGCGATAGACGAGGCCCACCGCAGCCCGGAGAGCCTCGCCGACATCCGCGCCCGGCTGGACCACGGCGACACGGCCGGCGCGCTGGCCGTCGTCGAGGCGCTGCTCGGCCCCGATGCGCTGCTGCCGGGCGGGCCGCTGCGCGAGGAGCTGGCGGCGGCCGCACAGCAGCGGATCACGCACGGCCTGTACCGGGCCGGGCTGCTCGGCTCCGGGCCCGGTCCAGGAGTCCGGGACAGCCTGCGCCGCCGCACGGTCCGCACCCGTCCGCGCCTGGCGACGGCCTGCCTGTCGTAGGCCCGGTCGCCTCCACACCCGACTCATCCGGTGGCCGCCGCGCGGCCCCGCATACCCCATTTAAAGGTGATCTGATATGAATTCTTCCGTCATGCTCCCTTCCGCTGACACGTCCGCGGCGCGCCTCGACACCGCCGCGGACCTGCTCGCGCTCCTCGCCGACACGGCCACCGAGCCGCGTCCCGACCCGCAGCTCGACGCCCTGACCCTGGCCGTGGCGGCGGACCTGCCGGTGCTGCTGTGGGGCGAGCCGGGCATCGGCAAGACCGCCGCCCTCCAGCAACTCGCCGGGACGCTGGACCTGCCGCTGACCACGGTGATCGCCAGCGTGCACGAGCCGTCGGACTTCGCCGGCCTGCCCGTGGTCGGCGACGATCCGGCGGTGCAGGGCGTGCCGATGGCCCCGCCCGACTGGGCGGTGCGCCTGGTCCGCGAGGGACGCGGGCTGCTGTTCCTGGACGAGCTGTCCACCGCGCCGCCCGCCGTGCAGGCGGCGCTGCTGCGGGTCGTGCTCGAACGGCGGGTGGGCGCGCTGCACCTGCCGCCGGGCGTACGCATCGTGGCGGCCGCCAACCCGCGTGCCTCGGCGGCCGACGGCTGGGAGCTGAGCGCACCGCTGGCCAACCGGTTCGTCCATCTGCAGTGGACGCACGACGCCGACGTCGTGGTACGCGGGCTCGGCGGGGTATGGCCCCGGGCCGAGCTGCCCCGCCTGGACCCGGCGCGGCTGGCCGGCGCGGTCGCGTACGCGCGCCGGGCCGTGTGCGCCTTCCTCACCGCCCGCCCGACCCTGGTCCACCGGCTCCCCAACAGCGAGACCCGCCGGGGCGGCGCCTGGCCCTCGCCCCGCAGCTGGGACATGACGCTGCGCCTGGTCGCGTTCGCCACCGCGGCGGGCGCCTCCCGGGAGGTGCTGGCCCTGCTGGTCCGCGGCACCGTCGGCGACGGGGCCGGGCTGGAGCTGCTGGCGAGCCTGGACCGGCTGGACCTGCCGGACCCGGAGGCGCTGCTGGCCGACCCGGCGGCGGCGGTGCTGCCCGAACGCGGCGACCTGCGCCAGGCCGCGCTCGACGCGGTGGTCGCGGCCGTGCGCGCCCGGCCGGACCGGTCCCGCTGGGACGCGGCCTGGGCACTGCTCGTCCGCGCCCTGGAGACCGGAGCGCCCGACCTGGTGGTGGTGCCGGCGACGACGCTGGCGGCGCTGCGCCGCGACGAGTGGCAGGTCCCGCCCGCGATCGAGCGGCTCGCCGGGATGGTGTCCATGTCGCAGCGGGCCGATCAGGCCGCGCTCGCGGGTGCCCGCCGATGAGCACGGGCACGCTCGACCTGGCGAAGCTCTACGCCGCGCGGCTGCACGCGGCCCGGGTGCGGCCCTACCTGGCCTCGGCGCTGTTCGCGCTGCACGTGGTGGAGTCGCGGCAGATCCTGACGATGGGCGTGGACCCGCACTGGCGCTGCTACGTCTCACCGGTGTTCGTGGACCGCACCCCGCTGGAGGAGCTGGCCGGCGTATGGGTGCACGAGGTGTCGCACCTGCTGCGCGACCACCACGGCCGCGGCGACCGGTACGCGCTGGCGCACGGGCTGACCGGCCCCGGGGAGCGGCTGCGGATGAACATCGCCGCCGACTTCGAGATCAACGACGACGTGTACGGCGACGGGCTGGCCCGCCCCCGGGACGCGGCCATGCCGTCCGCGCTCCGGCTGCCCGAGGGACAGCTGATGGAGGAGTACCTGCGGCAGCTGCGGCTGGGCCCGTACACGCAGCATCTGGTGTGGCTGGACTGCGGCAGCGGCGCCGACGGCCAGGCCCGGCCGTGGGACCTCGGGCCGGACGGCGCGCACGGGCTCAGCGCGCAGCAGCGCGACGCGGTGCGGTTCCGGGTGGCGCAGGGCCTCACCGGCCACCCGGGCAGCGCACCGAAGGGGTGGCAGCGCTGGGCGGAGGAGGTCTTCCACCCGCCGCAGCGGTGGCGGGAGCTGCTCGGTGCCGCCGTCCGCGCGGCGGTGTCGAGCGGCGGCGCGGGCGACGACTACACCTACGGCCGTCCCGCACGCCGGTCCACCAGCCTGCCGGGCGTGATCCTGCCGAGCCTGCGGCGCCGCCCGCCGCGGGTGAGCGTGATCATCGACACCTCCGGCTCGGTGAGCGACGCCGAGCTGGGCAGCGCGCTGCTGGAGGTGACCGCGATCAGCCGGGCGGTCGGCGGCCGGCGTGACCTGGTCAGCGTGCTGGCCTGCGACGCGGCGGCCGGGATGGTGCACCCGCTGTGCCGGGCCGAGGGCATCCCGCTGGTCGGCGGGGGCGGCACGGACCTGCGGGCCGGATTCGCGCGTGCGCTGCGGAGCAGCCCTCGCCCGGACGTGATCGTGGTGCTGACCGACGGGCAGACCCCGTGGCCGTCGGCGCAGCCGCCCTGCCGGACGGTGGTCGGACTGTTCCCGAGGCCGTCGAGGAACCGGTGGGACGAGGACGATCCCGACTACGTGCCGGACACACCACCGGCCTGGGCCCGGGTGGTCGAGATCGGCTGAGCGCCCGTGGCGCTCCCCGCGCACGGGGGCGGGGAGCGCCACGGCAGCACGGCAGGTCAGCCCAGCAGCCGCCAGCGGTGGTCGGCGGTGCCGTTGTCCTCGTACTGCACCACCTGGGCGCTGTCGGCCGTGGACATGCCGGACACGCCCAGCACCAGACCGCTGTTCAGGTTGCGGATGCGCAGCCAGCCGCCGCCGTCGCCGACCAGCTGCCAGTAGTGGTCGGCCGAGCCGACGCCCGCGAACTGCTGGATGAGCCCGTTGTTGGCCCGGGACATGTTGTTCACCGCGAGCACCTTGCCGCTGTGCTGGTTGACGATCATGTACCAGTTGTTGCCGACGTGGTCGAAGCGCCAGTTGTGGTCGGCGGTGCCGTTGTCGGCGAACTGCACCACGTTCGCGCTGTCGGCCGTGGACATCCCCGACACGCCGAGCACCTTGCCGCTGTGGGCGTTCTGCACCCGATACCAGACGCCGGGCCGCACGATCGCGGGGGTGGCGGTGACCTTCCACTGCAGCACCCCGCCGGAGAATCCGGGGCGCAGCTGCGCGACGACCCGCAGCGCCGTCGTGGTGACGGCCGTGAAGGTCGTGTTGTTGTACGCGTTCAGCGCCAGCCCGTACCCCGACGCGCCCGCCACGGCCTGCCACGCGCCGGCGGCGTTCAGGTACTCCACCCGCCACGACGCGGGCACCCGGCACTGCCCGTGGCCGGTGTCGTCGTACCAGTACAGCGACACCGCGCTCGCGGTGACCGGCGCCGCGTAGGTGTACTGCACCCACTCGCTGGTGCCCACGTGGTCCCACCACGTCATGCGCCGCCGCGCCTGGTCGTACGAGCCGGTCGGGTCGTAGTAGCTGTTCAGCGCGGCCACGGTGTCGCCGCTGAAGCAGTGGGACGCCGACGGGGTGGCGGGCAGCTGCCAACTGCCGCTCCCGCCGACCGTCGGGAACGAGCTGATGCGCAGGCTGGCCGCGCCCATCGGGATCAGCCGCACGTTCTTGATCGGCTCGCTGGAGGCGACCGGGCTGTTCTGCAGCGGGGTGACCACGTTCTCGCTGTCGGCCTGCCAGTTCGGGATGGCCCTGGCCTGGGCGTTGAGCGCCACCGGGGTGCCCGCGGCGGTGAACGGGTCGCCGGTCGCACCCGTGGTGGTCGCGCTGAACGTGCCCGGGATCAGGCCGTAGTTCCACGCCGAGGTCGGCATGACCTGCCACTCCGGCCAGGCGCTGGCCGGATCGTTGTAGCGCAGGAAGTTCTGCCCGATGTCCAGGGCGTAGGTGAGCGGGCCCCGGCTGACCGACAGCGCGTTGTGGTTGGCGGTCCAGGTGGTGGTGCGCACCGCCATGGGCAGGGTGAGCGCGACGGTGTCGCCGTTGTTCCAGGTGCGGTTGACCGCGACGTACGCCGGCCCGGCCACCACCGGCTGCGCCGCCCCGTTGACGGTCAGCGTGGGGTTGGCGCACCAGCCGGGGATGCGCACGTACAGCGGGAACGCCACCGCCCCGGACGTGGCCAGCCGCAGCGTGACCGTGTCGCCGAACGGGTACGCCGTGTCCTGGGTGAGGGTGACCGTGGCCGCCGCCGCGCCCACCTTGGCGGTGGTGGTGCTCGGCGCGTACATCGTCACCGCCAGGCCCCGGTCGGCGGTGGCCTGGACCAGGTTGTCGGTGAAGTAGCTCCAACCCTGCCCGTAGTTGTGCGGGCAGCAGCGGTACTGGTCCACGCCGAGCAGGAACGCCTGCATGGCGAAGCCGTTCTGGTACTGCCCCTGCGTCTTGGCACGGTTGTCGAGCTGCACGCTGTTCGCGCTGACGACGTAGTGCAGCGAGCGGTGCGTCGGCTCGACGGCCGCGGGCAGCGAGTTGAAGGCCAGGTTCTCGCAGCCGTCGGCCCAGCTCGGGTCGCCGGTGAGCCGGGTCATCGACTCGAAGCTCTGCATGAACTCGATGATCCCGCAGGTCTCGAAGCCCTGACGCGGGTCGCGGTACTCGTTGCGGATGTTCTCGTCCCCGGCGAAGCCGCCGCCCGGGAACTGCCCCCAGTTGGACATGATCTGCGCGTAGTTGTTGTACGACGCCTGGGTCAGCGACGTGTTGCCCCGCAGGGCCATGAACGCGGGCTCGGTGAAGCCCTGCGCCAGGTCCACGTTGTGCATGGAGGGCAGGTTGTTCACGTAGTTCTTGCTGTACTGGTGGATCTTGTCGGCGAGGCCGAGCAGGAAGCTCTGGCCGGTGCGCGCGTAGAGCCAGTAGACGCTGTCCAGGTTGGTCGCCCAGCGCACCGAGCCCCAGCTCTGGTTGAACACCGACGCCCCGAACGTGTTCTGGTACTGCAGGAACTTCGTCAGCAGCGGGATGATCCGGGTGTCGCCGGAGTACTCCTGGTAGGTGCGCAGCGCCTGGAGCAGGGGCATGAACGGCCAGAAGTCCGGGCCGCCGCCGAGCGAGGTGCGCAGCGCGTTCGGGCCGAAGAAGCCGTCTGCCTGGGCGGTGGCGACGATGCCGTTGACCCAGGTGGCGACCTTGTTGCGCAGGGTGGTGTCGCCGGTGACGGCGGCGATCGCGGCCAGGCCGCGCAGCCAGTACGGCAGCTCCTCCCAGCCGCCCTTGGTGCGGTCGGTCCAGCCGGTGTTCGCGTACACCAGGAAGTGGGACACCTGGTCGTAGTTGCCGCCGAGGCCGGAGGCGTCCAGCGACAGCTGCTGGGCGAGCCAGCCGCCGGGCCGGGTCGACCCGGCGGGCAGCTTGAGGAACGAGGTGCGGGTCAGGCCGGGGGAGTACGGGAAGTAGATCCCGCCGGACGAGGTGTCGCCGACCAGGGTCACCGGCGTGCCGGTGCCACCGGCCCAGGACTCGGTGACGGCCTGCCCGGCCAGGGCCAAGCCGCCCGCGACGGCCAGGCCGCCACGCAGGACGGAGCGACGGTGCATGACGCCTCCCGGAAGCTCTATAACGTTATAGAAGAACGTTATAGACGAGCCTAAGTTCGATGAACACGGATGTAAACCCGATGTTTCGAACGCGCTGCGACCGTCTGATGTGGCGTGACGGGCGCACCCTATGTAGAGTTGCTACCATGATTGCCGAGATTCGCTTGACGGTGCCGGTCGTCAGGGTCCTCGCGGCCCTCGTCGACGACCCGGCGGGCGACCACTACGGGATGACGCTGATGCAGGCGTCCGGCCTGCCCAGCGGCACGCTGTATCCGATCCTGGCCCGGCTGAAGGAGGCCGGCTGGGTGGAGAAGCGCTGGGAGGAGATCGATCCGGCCGCGGCCGGCCGCCCCGCCCGCGCCTACTACCGCCTCACCGCGGCCGCGCTGCCCGTCGCCCGGCAGCGCCTCGCCGAGCTGCACGAGCAGACCCGGACCGCCTCGGCGGGCACCGCCGCGAAGGAGGCCACCGCATGATCGCGAGCTGGTGCCGATTCCTGCTGGCGCGCGCGGCCCGCCGCTGGCCCGCCGACCTGCGCGCCGAGATGATCGCCGAATGGCAGGCCGAGCTGCACGCCATGCCCGGTGCGTGGCGGCGGCTGCGCTACGCGGCCAGCCTCGCGGCCGCCGAGCCGCACCGCCGGGCGGGGACCGTGCTGTCGCCGGGCCGCCGCGTTGCCTCGGCGCTGCTGTCCTTCCTGCTCGTCGCGGCGCTGCCGGCGGGCTACCTGCCCCTCACGATCAACTGGACGTGGTACATGACGGTGGACAGCGTCCGCTGGCAGACCTGGGTGGCCGGGGCCAGCGTCGCGGGCGCCGTGGTGCTGGGGATCATCTGCGCACGTGTCACGACGGGGGTGACGCAGCTGATCAACCCGCTGCTGGTGCCGCTGTGGGCGGTCGCTCCCGCCTACCTGGCCCTGCTCGCGCTGCCGCTGTGGGAGGGGAGGCTGCCGGACCGGTCCACGGTGATCGATGTGTCCTGCTGGGCGCTCAGCGCCGTGGTGCTGGGCACGGCCGCGGCCTGGGTCGCGCTCGCCGGGCGGCCACTGCTGTCCTGGGGAGCGGTCGCGCTCGCGGTCACGGTGTCGTTCTGGTTCTCACACATGCACAGCAGCCTCAGCCACTTCGAGACGCACTCGACGTACTTCTTCGGCGGCCGGTTCCTGCCCGCCTACCTCTTCGACGTCGCCGCCACCGGTTACCTCCACGCCACGATCTTCCTGCTGGTGTACGCGCATCACCTGGTGCGGCGGCACCGCCCGGGTGAGCAGGCGCTCGTCGAGCGGTCGGCGGCCGCGTAGCTTCCACCCCGCCGTCGCGCTCGCCGCCTTCCCGGCAGCGCGACGGCGGCCGTCACCGCCCGGCGGGGCGGCGCAGCACCGTCACGGCGAAGTCGGCGGCGGGGTGCCAGGGGCGCAGGTCCCACGTCGCGAAGCGCTGCTCCACGAGCAGCCCGGCCTCGGCCGCGTGGGCGTCGAAGTCGGCCACGGCGTAGCCGCGCGTGGTGCCGAACCCGACCAGGACCGGCCCGTCCGGGCGCACGTGGGCGCCGATCCGGCGCAGCACCTCGACCTCGGTCTGCGGCGCGAGGTACGGCATCACGTTGCCGGCCAGGATCGCCGCGTCGAACACCCGGCGCCGTCCGTCCGCTGTCAGCTCCAGCTCGGACAGGTCGCCGACCAGCCACTCCACGTCCGGGAAGTCCTCGCGCGCGGCGGCGATCAGCACCTCGTCCGCGTCCACCCCGCACACCGTGTGCCCGCGCTCGGCCAGCGCGGCGCCGACCCGGCCGCTGCCGCAGCCCGCGTCCAGCACGGCGGAGCCCGGCGGGATCATCGCGTCCAGCAGCCGCGCCTCGCCGGCCAGGTCGCGGCCCTCGGCGGCCATCCGCCGGAAGATCCCGATCATCCGCTGCGAGTGGCCCTGCTCCGTGTCCGTCACCCATCGGGTCTGCCGCGCCATGCCCTGCCCTTCCGTGAAACGTCCCTCGTCTTGTCTACCGTGCGTGCCGGAGGGTAGGTGCACGGACCCACCCGTGGTGACGACCACCCGACGCGGCGATAACCGGGATCGGGGTGTACTCGTTTCGATCACACGTGGCCCCTGTGAGATCGGAAAGGCAGATGAGCGGTCGGTACGCCGTCCCGGACGTCCCCGGGTTCGTGGACGCCTGCGACACCGTCGAGCTCAAGGCCGTGCTGCCCGAGGGAGAGGGCCGCCGGGCGGCCGCGTCGCTGGGGTTCGACCTGGCCGAGGCGGTGACCCGGGAGGTCTTCTACCTGGACACGCCCGCGCTCGGGCTGGAGCGGGCCGGGCTGATCGTGCGGGTGCGCCGCACGGGTGTGACGGGCGCCGACGCGACCGTGCGGCTGCGGCCCGCCGACCCGGCCGCGATCGACCCCGACCTGCGCCGCCGCAAGGGCTTCACGGTCGAGCTGGACATGTCGCCGGGCGGGTTCGTCTGCTCGGCGTCGCTGAAGACGCGCCTGGCGGGGGCGACCGTGGCCGCCGCCGTGGGGCGGCGCACCCCGCCGAGCGCGCTGTTCACGCCGCGGCAGCGGCGGCTGTTCCACGCGTACGCGCCGCACGGGCTGACCCTGGACGGGCTGTCGCTGTTCGGCCCGGTGCCGGTGCGGCGGCTGGCCGGGTCGGCGCACGGCTGGCCGCACCCGCTGTCGGTGCAGCTGTGGGAGTTCCCGGCCGAGCCCGTGCTGGAGCTGTCCAGCCGGGTCGCGGTGGCCGACGTGGCGCAGGCCGTGGCGCGCTGGCCGGTGTTCCTCGACCGGCACCGGGTCCGGCCGTGGATCTTCCGGCACACGAAGGCGCAGGCGGCGCTGCGGGCACTGGAGCCCCGGCCGACCTACGGCTGACGCTGTCGGACCCCCATGATCGAATACCGGCCATGGGTGTGCTGTTCGACTACTTCCGCGCCGTCGACGACGCGACGGCGGTCCGCCTGATGGACGGCCTGGAGGGCGGCCCGATCGCGGTCCCCGACGGGTCCGTCGACACGGCCGACCTGCGCGGCATCGACCCGTGGGTGGTGCTCGGGCAGCTGGTGAGCCTCGCCCGGGGCGCCGAGTGGGACACCGACACCGTGCGCACCGAGCTGCTGTGGCCCGAGGCCGAGGACACCGGCCCGTGGCTGATCTCGCTCGACGACGGCGTACGCGACACCCTCGCCGGGCTCACCGCCGAGCACATGGCGGACCTGTCGGCGCAGTGGGCGCGCATCGAGGAGCTGGGCCTGGACTCCGGCGAGCCCGCCGACCGGATGCTGCCGATCATCGAGGAGATCGCCGGGCTCGCCCGCCGCGCGCTGGCCGCCGGGGACCACCTCTACTGCTGGTGCGGGCTGTGAAGAACCGTTGAAGAACCGGTGCGGCGCGCGCACCGGCGGCTAGTCTCGGTGCCTCACGGAAGGGGAGGGCCGGGGTGAACGCGCGGGTGCTGATCGCGGAGGACGATCCGAAGCAGGCCCACCTGCTGCGGGTGTACCTCGAACGGGAGGGGCACAGCGTGCAGGTCGTCGGCGACGGGCTGGCCGCCCTGGAGCGCTGCCGGGCGTACCGGCCGGACCTGCTCGTGCTCGACGTGATGATGCCCACCCTGAGCGGCCTGGACGTGTGCCGGATCCTGCGCGCCGAGTCCGACGTCGGCATCCTGCTGCTGACCGCCCGCAGCACCGAGAACGACATCCTGGTCGGCCTCGACCTGGGCGCCGACGACTACGTCACCAAGCCGTTCAGTCCGCGCCAGCTCGCCGCCCGGGTCCGCGCCCTGCTGCGCCGCACCCGGCCCGGCGGCGCGAAGGACGAGGTCGTCCGGGTGGGTGCGCTGGAGATCGACGAGGGGCGCTTCCAGGTGCGGGTGGCCGGCCGCGCCGTCGAGCTGACCGCCAAGGAGTTCGGCATCCTGGCGACGCTGGCCGCCGCGCCCGGCCGGGTGTTCACCCGGGCGCAGATCATCGATCGCGCGTTCGGGTTCGACAACCACGTCGAGGAGCGCACCGTCGACGCGCACGTGATGAACCTGCGCCGCAAGGTCGAGGACGACCCGGCCGAGCCGCGCTACGTGCAGACCGTGTACGGCCGCGGCTACCGGCTCGCGGAGCAGCAGTGAGCTTCCGCGTCCGGGTCATCGCGCTGGTCATGCTCATCGCCGTGACGGCCACCGGCGCGACCGCGTGGCTCACCCTGCGCCAGGCGTCGCGGGAGTTCGACCGCACCGTCACCGCCAACGCCGAGCAGCTGTCGCTGATCACCACCGAACTGACCGACTTCGCGCGCACCCGGGGCGGCTGGGACGGCGTCGACGACCTGGTGGGCCGGTTGTCCCTGCATACCGGCCAGCGCATCCGGCTGGCCGCCACCGAGGGCACGGTGCTGGCCGACTCGGACGTGCTGGCCGGGCAGCCGGCCCGTGAGGTCGCCGGGCCGCCACTGGTCGTCGACCCCCGCCCGGTCTGGCAGCCGCAGCCCGCAGCAGTGGCGCATCCCAGTCCCAAGATCGTTCTGCTGGCGGAGTACGAGTACCGCCTGGGGCTCGCCTTCGCGGCCTGCCTGACCAGGTCCGGGATCGGCATCCGGCTGGAGGAGTCGGAGCTGGGCGTCGCGCTGCCGCGACCCGTCACCTCCAGCGCGGCCAGTAAGGCCTGCGACATCGAGGCACGCAACCAGCCGGGCATCGACGACGTCGACCGCGTGTTCGAGGCCGAGCTGCGGCGCTGCGCGGCGCAGGCCACCGGCGCGGTGACGTGCCTGCAGGACACGTTCTCGGCGGCCGTCGGCCGGTCGGCGCCCGCGGAGCTGCGGGTGTACGTCGGCGCGGCCGAGCAGCCGCCGCCCAGCCTGCCGGTGGACTCGATCCTGGCCACCGCCGCCGTCGTCGCGGTCGCCGGGGCGGCAGTGTCGTGGCTGCTCAGCCGCCGCGTGCTGCGCCCGATCGGCGCGCTCACGGCGGCGTCCGGGCGGGTGGGGGACGGGCAGCTGGCCGAGCGCGTGCCCGTGCACGGCCACGACGAACTGGCCGGGCTGGCCCGCTCGTTCAACCGGATGGCGGACTCGCTACAGCAGAGTGAGCAGCGGCAGCGCCAGATGATCTCCGATGTGGCGCACGAGCTGCGTACGCCGCTGGCGAACCTGCGCGGCTACCTGGAGGCGCTCAAGGACGGCGTGCTGCCGCCGACGCCCGAGCTGTTCGAGTCGCTGCACGACGAGGCCGTGCTGCAGCAGCGCATCGTCGACGACCTGCAGGATCTGGCGCTGGCCGAGGCGGGGGTGCTCACCTACCAGCGGACCGTGCTCGACCTCGCCGAGCTGGCCGCGACGTGCCGCACCGCGCACGCCGCGCTGGCCGCCGCGGGCGGGGTCGAGCTGCGCGTCACCGGCGGCGGGCCGCACCGAGTGCACGGCGATCCGGACCGGCTGCGGCAGGTCGTCGGCAACCTGATCCGCAACGCGCTCGCCGCGACCCCGCCCGGCGGCACGATCACCCTGTCCACCGCCGCCGACGGTCCGTCGCACGTGCTGGAGGTGGCCGACACCGGCACCGGCATCGCCGAGGCGGACCTGCCGCACCTGTTCGACCGCTTCTGGCGCGCCGACCGGGCCCGCGGCCGAGGCCGGGGGTACACCACCGGCTCCGGCCTGGGCCTGGCCATCGCGCGCCAGATCGTCGCCGACCACCACGGCCGCATCATCGCCGCCAGCGAACTCGGCTCCGGAACCGTCTTCACGATCCACCTGCCCGCCGCGCCGGCCTGAGGTCACCTCAGCCGATGCCGTCGACCGCGGCCCTGAGCGCGTTGATCGACGGATCCCAGGTGAAGTTGAGCACGGGTATGCCGGAAGCGGCGGTATTGCTGTCGCCACCGAGGACCACCGCCCAGGGCTTGTTGGTGCCCTGGGGGACAACGAGATACCAGTTGCCTCTCATGGCCGACGTCCCGGGGAGGATCAGGGGAAAGCCCTTTACTGAGGATAATCAATGCAACCTTAGGTTGCTTCCGTTTGAGGGCAAGGGTTTCCCGAGGCCGTTTTCGGAACCTGGGCCTGTCCCGGAGTTTCCTTTCAGACGGATTCGAGGACGAAGTAGAGGAAGCACATGAAGCGCCCAGAGCCCTTGTCGGGTGGCAGCAGCTCCACAGGAGTGTCCGGAGCGGGGGGCGGCTCGCTGATCGACACGATGCGGAATCCGGCGTCGGCGAAAGCATCCGACATCGCGTGCAGCGGTCTGTGCCACATCGTCAGCCACACCGTCTTGCCGTCCATGACGTAGTCCTCGGAGTACTTCGTGACCGCGAAGTAGTCGGCCTCGGGATACGTGATCGCATAGCCCGCGGGGTGCATGGTCGAGAGGATCACGCGCCCGCCCGGCTTCAGCACCCGGCGCAACTCGGCGAGGGGACCCGACCAATCCTCCAGGTAGTGCAGGACCAGGGACGAGACGACGTCATCGAACTGGGCGTCTGCGAACGGCAGCGGCTTGCTCAGGTCCGCCACGTGCAGGTCGGCGTCCTCGCCCAGCCTCTTGCGGGCCATGTCGATCATGGCTGAACTCACGTCGAAGCCGGTGACCACGGCTCCCTTGGCGCGCAGCGCCGCCGTCAACGGGCCGGAGCCGCACCCCGCGTCGAGGATCCGGCGGCCTGACACGTCGCCGGCGAGGTCGAGCATCGCGGGTCGGTCGTAGTAGGCGTTGAAGAGCCCGGTCTCGTTCGCCGCCTCGTAGGCTTCGGCGAAGTCGTTGTAGTCGCTGGCCGGTAACGTGACCCCGTCTGTTTCGAACATGGGCGCATTCCTACCAGCTGCCGAGGCCGCGTGGGTGCCCCGGACAGGCACCGGCTCGGGCAGGTGGGCCAGGATCCGGTCTCTTCTCCGCTGTTGACCAGGCAAAATGCCATCAGTGCCGGATCGGATCTTCAAAAGTTCTTGATCAGCCGGTGTCTAGCGTGCCCGCGTGACTTCACATGCCGACCACGTCTCAGGACACCCAGGCCGTCGCGTGCCGCATCCCGATCAGGCTTCCCGAGGTGCCCGGACGGGACAGCGCCGTACCCGGGGCACGGTGGGCCGGTGGTGGGCCGTGCTGTTGCTGCTCGGCGGGGCGGTGTTGGTCGGGTTCGGGTTGTTGCGCGGGACGGCCGGGCCGGCCGCCGCCCCCGTGCCTGTCCCGCCGAGCGAGGCGGCGAGCCCGTCCCCGAGTGCCGCCCCGAGCACATCCCCGTCGCCGGCTCCGGTCTACCGGCCGGACGGGGAGTTCCCGGCGTCGGGGCCGGGCACGTGGCGATACGCCGGTGGGCGCAGCAGGGTGTTCGGCAGCGCGGGCGGGCTGCGCCGGTTCCGGGTGGCCGCCGAGACCAACATCGCCGACGCCGAGCTGGCCGGGTTCACCCGCACCGTCGAGCAGACGCTCGGCGACCCGCGCAGCTGGATCGGCAGCGGAGAGCGGCGGTTGCAGCGGGTGCCCGGCGGGTCGGCGTACGACTTCACGATCCTGCTCGCGACCGGGGAGACGACTCGGCGGCTGTGCGCGAGCGGCTACATGGACACGCGCGTGGACGGCGTCTCCTACACCTCGTGCCGCCTGCCCGGCCGGGTCGTCATCAACCTCAACCGCTGGCGGCTGTCCGTGCCCGACTACGTCGACGGCGGCACCGAACTGTCGGTGTACCGCGCTTACGTCATCAACCACGAGGTCGGGCACGAGCTGGGGCGCAACCACGAGAAGTGTCCGGGTAAGGGCAGGCCCGCCCCGACCATGCAGCAGCAGACGTTCGGCCTCAAGGGCTGCACCGCCAACCCCTGGCCCTACCTGGACGGCAGGCGCTACACCGGGCCGCCGGTGTGACCGCCTCACCGGGCGGTGCTCGCGACGGGCACCGGCCGGGCCGCCCCGGCGAACGGGTCGATCGAGCGCTCGACGAAGATCGCGTGCCACAGGCAGAACATCAGCACGGTCCACACCTTGCGCGAGTGGTCGGCCTCCCCGCGCTGGTGCGCCACGAGCAGGCTGCGGGCGTACGCCAGATCCAGGTGCGCGCCGGCCGCGGAGCGGGACAGCAGCTCGTGCGCCCAGTCGCCGATGTCGCCGCGCAGCCACACCCGGGCGGGCGTGGCGAAGCCGAGCTTGCGCCGCTGCGCGACCGGCGCGGGCAGCAGGCCCGCCACGGCGGCCCGCAGCAGTCGCTTCGTCTGCGGACTGTCGGGGGAGACCCGCAGTGCGGCGGGCACGCTCGCGGCGGCCTCCCACACCCGCTGGTCCAGGAACGGCACGCGCAGCTCCAGCGAGTGCGCCATGGACATGCGGTCGGCCTTGGTGAGGATGTCACCGGGCAGCCACGTGTGCAGGTCGACGAGCTGCATCCGGCTCACCGGGTCCAGGTGGGCGGTCTGCGCGTACACCTCGTCGGTCACCGCCGTGCGCGCCACCGCCGGCCGCCCGTGCAGCAGCCGCGCCTTCTGCTCGGCGTCGAAGATCCGCGCGTTGCCGTAGTAGCGCTGCTCCAGCGGGGTGGTCGCGCGGTCGAGGTAGCTCTTGCCGCGCACCCCCTCCGGTATCGCCCGCGACACCTGCCGCAGGGTGCCCTGCACGGCGCGGGGCAGCCGCTGCACCGGCGCGGTCGCGAACGGCTCGCGGTAGATCTCGTACCCGCCGAACAGCTCGTCGGCGCCCTCGCCGGACAGCACCACCCGCACCTGCCGGGACGCGGTGCGTGCCAGGAAGAACAGCGGGATCAGCGACGGGTCGGCCAGCGGGTCGTCCAGGTGCCAGGCGATACGCGGCAGCTCCCGCAGCACGTCGGCCGCGGTGACCACGGTGGGCGTGAAGCGCAGCCCGAGGCCCTGCGCGGTCTCGGCGGCCAGGTCCAGCTCCGAGTATCCCGGGATGTCGAACCCGGCCGAGAAGACCTGCAGGTCCGGCTTCACCTCGCTGGCCAGCGCCACGACCGCGCTGGAGTCGACGCCGCCGGACAGGAACGCGCCGACCGGCACGTCGGCGACCATGTGCGCCCGCACGCTGTCGCGCAGCGCGTCGCGCACCCGCGTGGTCAGCTCCTGCTCGCCCACCCCGGCGCGCGGCGCGAACACGGGCCGGAAGTGGCGCTCCAGCCGCACCTGCCCGCCCGGCTCCCAGGTCAGCGCATGCCCCGCGGGCACCCGGCGCACGGCCCGGTCCATCGTGTACGGCTCGGGCACGTACTGCAGCGACACGTAGTGCGCCAGCGCGTCCGGGTCGATCCCGCCGCCGCCGGGCAGCGACTTGCGCTCGCTGGCCAGCCACAACCCGGCCGGGGTCACCGCGTAGTGCAGCGGCTTGACGCCGAACGGGTCGCGCCCGGCGTGCAGCCGCCGCTCCTGCCGGTCCCACAGCGCGTACGCGAACATGCCCCGCAGCCGCCGCACCGCCCCGGGACCCCAGTGGTGGAACGCCGCCGCGAGCACCTCGGCGTCACCCGCCGTCGCGAACACGGCGCCGAACTCCCGCGCCAGCTCCTCGCGCAGCTCGCGGTAGTTGTACACCTCGCCGTTGAAGCACAGGTCCCAGCGCCCGGCGTGGGTCAGCGGCTGGCGGCTGCCCGCCACGTCGATGATGGCCAGCCGCTGGAAACCCATCGTCACCCCGGGCTGCGGGACCGTCACCACCGAGTCGTCCGGCCCTCGGTGCCGGATCGCGCACAGCCCGGCGTGCACCACCTCCCGCGCGTCCCCCACACCCTCGGCGCTGATGAAGACCACAAAGCCGCACATACGATGCCTCCGTCCAGTCCGGCGATCCAGCGGACGGTATGGGCCCACTTGTTAAGACCCGATCAAGAGCCGATGTGCGGCCGATGTGGCCGCCCGCGGCCGGGCCTTAACGGGTTCTTCACACCGGTACGGGCAGACTGCCCTGGCCGAACGCACGGAGGTGACGCGATGACGGCGAGGATCCTGGTCGCGGAGGACGATCCCAAGCAGGCGAACGTCATCCGCATGTATCTGGAGCACGAGGGGCACAGCGTGCTGTCGGTGGCCGACGGGCGGGCGGCGCTCGACCAGTGCCGGGCCCGCAAGCCCGACCTGGTCGTGCTGGACGTGATGATGCCGCTGGTCGACGGCCTGGACGTGTGCCACATCCTGCGCGGCGAGTCCGACGTGCCGATCATCCTGCTCACCGCCCGCAGCACCGAGAACGACATCCTGCTCGGCCTCGACCTGGGCGCCGACGACTACATCACCAAGCCGTACAGCCCGCGCCAGCTCGTCGCCCGGATCCGCGCCCTGCTGCGCCGCTCCGGCGTGCTCACCGGCGGGACCCGGACGCCGCTGGTCGTCGGCGACCTGGTCGTCGACCCCGACCGCTTCGAGGTGCGGGTCGACGGGCGGCTGGTCACGCTCACCGCCAAGGAGTTCGGCATCCTGGAGGTGCTCGCCGCCGAACCCGGCCGCGCCTTCACCCGTGCGCAGATCATCGACCGCGCCTTCGGCTTCGACCAGGACGTGCTGGAGCGGACCGTCGACGTGCACGTGATGAACCTGCGCCGCAAGATCGAGCAGGACCCGGCCGAGCCGCGTTACGTGCAGACCGTCTACGGGCGCGGCTACCGGATCCCGGAGGCGGGCGCATGACGTTCCGGGTGCGGGTGTTCGTCCTCGTCGCGCTGGTCGCGCTCGTCGCCACCGGCGCCAGCACGTACGTCACGCTGGCCTTCGCCAAGAACGAGGTCGCCCGGTCCGCCGAGACGCAGCAGCGGGTCATGCAGCAGATCGCCGACGAGATCACCCGCTACGGCCAGGACCACGGCACCTGGGAGGGCGTCGCCGTGCTCGCGGAGCGGCTCGCCCGGCAGACCGGGCGGCGGATCCGGCTCGACACGCAGGAGGCCCGCGAGGGCATCGTCGACACCGCGCTGCTGCTGGACCAGCCGGTCGAGCCGCTCACTGACCTGACCACGCTCATCGACGCCCGTCCCCGGTTCGAGGTCCCGGTCTGGATCACCGGCAAGATCGACCTCGTCGTGCTCCAGTCGGTCGAGCGCTACCGCCAGGAGGTGCGTTTCGCCGCATGCCTGACCCGGCACGGTTTTGCGCCCAAGGTCCTCTCGGTCACCGAGGGCGTGCCGTCCTACTCGCACTCCACCGTGCCCGACGACGTCGTATTGACCTGCCGGCAGGGCACTGCCAGCACCGCGGAGTCGCTGCGCCGCGACTCAGCCGAGGTCGCCCAGTGCGAACCGGTCTACGGGTCCACCGCCACGCCGTCCACCCCCGCCCCGTCCGGCAGCGCCGACCCGATCCGCTCCGAACAGGCATGCCTGCAGGAAGCCTTCCTGTCGCGCATCAGCACCACCGCTCCGGAGCCGCTGCGGCTGACCGTGCAGGCGTCCGGGGGCACCATCTCGGCCACCCCGATCGCGCTCGCCGTCGGCGCGGTCACCGCGCCCATCCTGCTGGGGACCCTGCTGCTGAGCAGGCACGTGCTGCGCCCGATCCGCGGGCTCACGGTCGCCGCGCGGCGCTTCGGCGAGGGCGCCCTCGACCAGCGGGTCACCGTGGCCGGGGGCGACGAGCTGGCCCGGCTCGCCGTCACGTTCAACCACATGGCCGACTCCCTGCAGCGCAGCGAGGAGCGGCAGCGCCGCATGATCGCCGACGTGGCGCACGAGCTGCGCACCCCGCTGGCCAACCTGCGGGCATACTTGGAGGCCCTCGAAGACGGGCTGGTCACCGCCGACGCGGCGCTGTTCCGCTCGCTGCACGAGGAGACCCTGCTGCAGCAGCGGATCGTCGACGACCTGCAGACCCTCGCCTTGGCCGAGGCTGGCGCGCTGCGGTATCACCGCACCCAGGTGAGCCTGGGCGACCTGCTGGAGAGCTGCCGCACGGCCCACCAGCCGTCGGCGTCGGCGGCCTCCGTCGAGCTGGACGTCGTCGCCGACCCCGCGGTCATGGCGGAGGGCGACCCCGACCGGCTGCGCCAGGCGCTGGGCAACCTCGTCACCAACGCCGTGCGGCACTCGCCGGCGGGTTCGACGGTGACCCTGGAGGCGGCCCGGGTGGGCCGGGAGGTGCTGCTGAAGGTCGTCGACCGGGGCAGCGGCATCGCCGACGCCGACCAGGGGCGCGTGTTCGACCGGTTCTGGCGGGCCGATCCGGCGCGGCGGCGCAGCAGCGGCGGCAGCGGCCTGGGGTTGGCCATCACGCGGCAGATCGTGCTGGACCACCAGGGTTCTATCTCGCTGACCAGCGCGACGGGCGCGGGCACCACCTTCACGATCCGCCTGCCCGCGCCACGCTAGCCGTATCATCCTCCGATGCGGATGGTGGCGATGGATGACGGTGTACGGCTGCGCACGTGGACCACCGGCACGCCGAGCACCCGGTCGCCCGTGGTGCTGCTGCACGGCGGCCCGGGCATGTGGGACTACCTCGCGCCCGTCGCCGACATGCTCGCGCCGTACACCGTCGTGCACCGCTTCGACCAGCGTGGGTGCGGCGGCTCCGACCTGTCGGACGGGTACACCATGGCCAGGTTCGTCGACGACGTCGAGCAGTTGCGGCGGCACTGGGCGCACGAGCGCTGGGCCGTGCTCGGCCACTCGTTCGGGGCGACGCTCGCCTTCGACTACGCGGTCGCACATCCGCAGCACACCAGCGCGCTGGGCTATCTCAGCGGCGTCGGTGTGGGCGACTGGCGCAGCGCGTACCAGCAGGAGAAGGCCCGGCGGCTGACGGCGGCGCAGTCGGCGCGGCTGGCGGACCTGACGGCGAGGCCGGCGCGCTCGCGCGACGAGGAGGCCGAGTGGCGGGCGCTGAACTGGTGCACCGACCACGCCGACCCGGTGTCCGGGTGGGCGTTCGCGGTGGCCGGCGCCCGCCCCGACGTGCCGATCAATGCCGAGGCGCACCGCCTGCTCAACGGCGAGACGAAGCGCCGCGCCGACGCCGCCGTCCTGGCGCAGGCCGCGGCGCTCAAGCTGCCCTGCTGGTTCGTGCACGGTGCGGCCGACCCGCGGCCCGCGAGCGCCGTGGCCGCACTCGCCGCCGCCGTGCCGGGCGCGCGGATGTACGTCATCGAGGGTGCGGGGCATCAGCCGTGGCACGAACGCCCGGCTGAGCTGGCCACGGTCCTGCGCAGGATCATCGAGTGACGTCGAGCGGCCGCGACCGGCTTCAGAAGAACGTGTCCTCGTCGCTCTTGCGATAGTCGCGGATCTCGCCGAACCGGCCGGCAGCGGCGTGGCTCACCCACGCCGGGTTGCCGAGCAGAATGCGCCCCAGCGCGGCGACGTCGAACTCGCCGGCGTCGTGGCGGCGGACCAGCTCGTCCAGCGCGCCGGAGGTGAAGAAGGCGCGGTCCAGGCCGATCGAGCCGACGGTGATCGTCGGCAGGCCGGTCAGGTGCTTGGCCCAGCCCGCCAGGTTGCGCGGCGAGCCGTCGAACACCGGCTCGGCGAACCGGCGCTGCGAGGCGTGCAGCACGTCGGCTCCGGCGGCGGCGAAGGCGTCCAGGATCACCGCCAGCTCGGAAGGCGACTCGGCGATCCGTGCGGCGTAGTCGCGCTCCTTGAACTGCGAGAACCGCACGATCACCGGCATCGCGGCGGGCACCGCGCCGCGTACGGCCCGGATCACCTCGGCCGGGAAGGCCGCGCGGGCGGCCGGGGTCCCGCCGAAGCGGTCGGTGCGGCGGTTGGTGTGCGGCCAGAGGAACTCGTCGAGCAGGTACCCGTGCGCGGCGTGGATCTCGACCGCGTCGAACCCGGCCCGCGCCGCCCCGGCCGCCGCCTCGGCGTACGCGGCCAGCAGCGTTTCGATGTCGGCGGGCGTCATCGCGCGGCTGCCGCCGGGCACGCCGGACGGCGTCCACGCCGTCACCCCGTCCACCGGCTCGCGGGCGCTGCCGAGGTGCCAGAGCTGCGCGGCGATCCGGCCGCCGGCCGCGTGCACCTCGGCGGTCACCCGCCGCCAGCCGTCCTCGGCCGGTCCGGGGGTCAGCCGCGGCACGGTCGTCTCGTGCCCGGCGCTGGGATGGTCGACGAGCACGCCCTCGGTGATGATCAGGCCGACGCCGTGCTCGGCGCGGCGCCGGTAGTAGGCGGCCACCTCGGGCGTGGGCACACCGCCGGGCGAGCGGAACCGGGTCATCGGCGCCATCGCGAAGCGGCTGCTCAGCGGCAGCCCGGCGAGCAGGGTCGGGGTGAGCAGGGAACCCAGGAGGGTCGTCGTCGCGGTCATGCGGGTACGGTAAAACCTGACATTGACGTCAGGGTCAAGTGTTGTGACAGGAGCGACATCCATGCGTATCGGCGACCTGGCAGCCGCGACCGGGGCGAGCGCGCGCTCGCTGCGCTACTACGAGGAGCAGGGGCTGCTCGCCAGCGAGCGCAGCGGCGGCGGGCAGCGGCACTATCCCGACGGGGCGGTGGAGCGGGTCCGGCTGATCCAGTCGCTGCTCGCCGCGGGCCTGTCCAGCGGCACCATCCACGACGTGCTGCCCTGCATCACCGAGCGCGCGATCCGCACCCCCTGGCTGGCCGAACGCCTGCGCACGGAGCTGCACCGGGTCGAGGAGCAGCTCGCCGCGCTGCACCGCACCCGCGACATCCTCTCCGGCCTGGTCGACGAGTACGCCGTCTGATCCGGCCCGGCCCGGCTCGGCCCGGCGAAGATCAGTGGTTCGTGTCGGCAAGTGTGGTCTGGCCTAACCTTCTGACACGAGACGGCGATCTTTTCAGCGGCGGCGGGCACCGAGGGTGCGGATACGGCGAGGCGTCCCGGGCACGCTCGCCGCCGATACCGTCGGGAAGAGGCGGCCACCTCCTCGCAGCGCCTCGTGTCGCTGGCGCCTCAGGCGACGGTGACCACGACCTTGCCCGGCGCGTGCCCCGCCTCGACGAAACGGACCGCCGCGGGCAGCTCGGCGAACGCGTAGCGCCGGGCGATGACCGGAGTGACCTGCCCGTTCTCGAACAGCGGGGCCAGCTCGGTCAGGTGCCGTGCGCTGTCCGCCCCGATCCCGAACCCGGTGACCGCCGACGGCTGCCGGGTCAGCGCGCCGGTCAGCTGCACCGCCATGATGTGGTCGATGGGCCGCAGCCAGCGCCCGGCGTTACCGCCGACGACGACGTACGCCCCGCCGGGCCGCAGCGCCCGCCGCGCGGCCCGCACCGGTGGGCTGCCCGCGATGTCGACCAGCGCGTCGAAGCCGCGGGCGAGCCGGGTGAAGTCCTGCGCGGTGTAGTCGTAGACCTCGGTGGCCCCGAGCGAGCGCACCAGCTCGGCGTTGCGCCCGCTGCACACCGCGGCCACCTCGGCCCCGGCGGCTCGCGCGAGCTGCACCACGAACGTGCCCACGCCGCCGGACGCGCCGTTGACGAGCACCCGGCCGCCCGGTGCGGTCCCGGCGTTCTCATGCACCGCGACGCGCGCCGTCACCCCCGCCATGGGCACCGCCGCGGCCTGCTCGAACGACAGCGCGGCGGGCTTGGCGACGAGGTTCTCGGCAGGGGCGCACAGGTACTCGGCGAACGAGCCGTGCTTGACGAGCCCGTAGACCGCGTCGCCGGGCCGGAACGCGCTCACGCCGGGTCCGAGCGCGGCGACCTCGCCGGCGACGTCGCAGCCGAGGATCGGATGGGGCCGCCGGCCGAGCCCGCCGCCCATGAACCGGGCGACGAACGGCTCGCCGCGCATGTGGTGCCAGTCGTACGGGTTGATCGAGGTGGCCCGCACCCGCACCAACACCTCACCGGGCCCCGGCACGGGCTTGTCTACCTCGCTGAGCAGCAGGTTCTCCGGGGGGCCGAACGCGTTGATCACGTACGCCTTCATCGAGCACTCCCAACCTTACGTCGTAAGCCTGTCTTACGTTGTAAGGTAGCCTTACGCCGTAAGGCAGTCAAGGCGTGAGAACGGAAGTGATGTGCCAGAAAGCCGGCGGCCTGTCAGCGGCGCCGGTCGAGGCCTTCCAGAATCAGATCCAGGCCGAACTCGAACTCGGCCTGGTCGTCGCACCAGCCGACGGTCGAATCAGGATCGTCGTGCGCGACCTCGGACAGCATGCCCACCAGGTGGGGCAGCCGCGCTGCCATCGCGGCCAGCGCCGGATCGGGCTCGCCGGTGGTGGGCCCGTCGTTCGGGCTGAACAGCTCCTGGCTGAAGCCGAGCGCCCGGCTGCCGAGCGCGTGCAGGGCGCGGTGGGCCAGGTCGTTGGAGAAGCCGCCGGATCGCATGATGCCGAGCAGGCCGTCGTAGTAGACCAGCACCTCGGGACTGGTCGTGGTGCGGGTCGAGAACACCGTCGGCGCCCACCTGTGGCGCAGCATCACCTGCCGGGCGGTCAGGATGCGCTGCCGCGCGGCCTCTTTCCACGCCGCGCCCTCGGTGGGCAGTTCGATGCGCGCGACGGCCTCGTTGATCTCGGCGGCGACCGCGTCGATCACGCCGTCCAGCACCTGTTCCTTGTTGGCCACGTGGTGGTAGAGCGACATCGCCTCGGCGTTCAGCTCCTCGGCCAGCCGGCGCATCGTGACGGACGCGATGCCGCCCTCGTCGGCGAGTTTCACCGCCGCCCGCAGCACCCGGTCGCGGCTCAGCGGCGCCCGCGTCTCGACGGTCCTGCCAGCCACGACATCAGCCCCTTCACTCGCAGGCCATCCTACAAGCCCGGCCCGCCCCGCTCCGGCCGCCGACGGCCGTCCTGCCGCAACCGTCCACGGGCCGGGCAGGCGACGGCGTGACCGTGGCGGAAGTCGGTTGCCGTGGGCCGGGGTGGGACCGAGGATCGTCGGGTGCGGAGGTGGGTGGCGACCGGCCTGCGCCGTCCCTGCGCCGAACTGCACGCCGAGTACTGCGGCTGAACCGGGCATGCCGCCTATGCTGGGCGGGTGTCCGAGGAGGCGAGGCCCGCGCGGGTCGAGGACGTGCACGAGCTGGCCGAGGCGATGCCGCACGTCACCGTCGTGTACGGCACCGGCGAGAACCCCGTCTACCAGGTCGGCGGCAAGTCGTTCGTCTTCTTCCGCAACCCGCGGCCCGACGCGTTCGATCCGGACACCGGCGAGCGCTACCCCGACGTGATCGTGTTCTGGGTGCCGTCCGACGCGGACAAGCAGGCGATGGTGCAGGACGAGTCTTCGCCGTTCTTCACCACGCCGCACTTCAACGGCCACCCGTCCGTGCTGCTGCGCGGGAGCCGGATCGGTGAGCTGACCCGGCGCGAGCTGGCCGAGGTGATACAGGACGCGTGGCTGTCCCGGGCCTCGGCCCGCCGCGCCGCGACCTGGCTCCGCGAGCAGCAGCGCGACTAGGTTCCGCCTCGCGGATCCGGCGTGGCGCGTCGGAAGGATGCCGGCAGTTCCCGTCCTCCGGTTGTGATCCGCGACACCTACCGGCGTGTAGGGAAATCATCCGATGGTCGGGGGATTTGATGACAGACGTGACCTCGACCCTAGACGCGGCTCCGACCCTGATTGCACCGGCGACGCCCGGTGAACTGATGACCGGTGCGCAGCGGCTGCGGCTGGTGCTCGTGCTCGGCTCGCTCATCGCGATCGGCCCGCTCACCATCGACATGTACCTGCCCGCCCTGCCCGCCATCACCGACGCGATGCACACCACCTCCACCGCGGTCCAGCTCACGCTCACCGGGACCCTGGCCGGCCTCGGCCTGGGCCAGCTCGTCATCGGACCGCTGTCCGACGCGTACGGCCGCCGCCGCCCGCTGATCTACGGCCTGGTCCTGCACGTCGTCGCCTCCGCGCTGTGCGTCGTCGCGCCCGACATCACCACGCTCGGGGTGCTGCGCGTCCTGCAGGGGCTCGGCGTCGCCGCGTCGTCGGTGGTGGCCATGGCCGTGGTGCGCGACCTGTTCGACGGCTCGGCCTTCGCGAAGCTGTTCTCCCGGCTGATGCTCGTCATGGGCGCCGCGCCCGTGCTCGCGCCCACCCTCGGCGGCGCGCTGCTGCGCTGGACGCAGTGGCAGGGCGTCTTCGTCGCGCTGGCCGGGTTCGGCGTCGTGCTGACGCTGGTCGCGATGTTCTTCCTGCGGGAGACCCTGCCCGTGTCGCGGCGGCAGTCCGGCGGCGCCGCCGGAACCCTGCGCATGTACGGCACGCTGCTGCGCGACCGGACCTTCGTGGGCCTGGTGCTGGTGGCGGGCCTGGCCATGGCCGCGCTGTTCGCCTACGTGGCCGGGTCGTCGTTCGTGATGCAGGGGCAGTACGGCCTGGACGAGCAGCAGTTCGCGATCGCGTTCGGCGCGGGCGCGGCCGGGCTCATCGGCGCGACTCAGCTCAACGTGCGCCTGCTGCGCCGCTACACCCCGCAGCGCATCCTGCTCGGCGCGCTGGCCGGGGGCACCGTCGCCGGGCTGGCGCTGGTGCTGGTAGCCGCGACCGGTGCCGGCGGCCTGCCCGCGCTGCTCGCGGGACTGTGGGCGGTGCTCGCCGCGGGCGGCCTGGCGCTGCCCAACGCGCCCGCGCTGGCGATGTCCCGCCACGGCGAGGCGGCCGGGACGGCGGCGGCGCTGCTGGGCGCGGTGCAGTTCGGCGTCGGGGCCGTCGCGGCGCCGATGGTCGGGGTGCTCGGCGCGGACGCTCTCGCGATGACCGCCGTGATCCTGGCCGGGATGGCCGCCGCGCTGCTCATCGCCTTGCCGGTGGTGCGGGCCGGCCGGTTCGCGGACGCATCGGCCGAGTTGGCGCCGGTGCACGTCGGCTGAGCGGCGTCGGCCGGGCTCACGGCTGCTGGAAGTCGGCGGTCTGCCAGATCCGCCGGTCCAGGTAGTCCTTGACCCGGCCGACGTACTGCTCGCCGGGGGCGGTGTGCCAGCGGCCGGAGAACCAGCGCCCGACGCAGCCCCAGGCGTCGCCCGCGGCGTACTGGCGGCCGCGTTCCACCGTGTTGAGCCAGCTCTCCTTGCCTTCGAAGCAGCTGCGCCAGATGGCGTACGCGAGATCGGCGCTCATCGCGGTGGATCGCATCGCGCCGGGGAACGCGCTCTTCATGTACGGGTAGCGGTTCTGCAGGATGCCGTGGCTCTGCGGGCACTTGCCGGCCTGGCCGTCCACGCCGAGACCGTGCCCGGCCGGGCAGGCGGCCGCGTCGGTGTCGAAGTCGCCGAGCGTGCCCTGGCGCCACCAGCTCTCGATCGCGGCCTGCGCCTTGACGATGTCCTCGTCGATGCCCCACTTGCAGGCGGCCCACCGCAGGATCTCCTCGGTGGTGCCGGTGAACTGCCCGTCCACGCGCCTGGCCAGCGCGGCGCCGTCGCCGAACGCGGCGGGATCGACCTTGTGCCCGGTGGTCCGGTTCGCGGTGCGGTTGGCGCCTTTGTTCTCCTTCTTCGGGCGGGCGCGGACCCAGGCTGCACACTGGCTGCCCGAGGGCAGCTTCGAGCCAGGCTTGAGGGTGGTGAACCGGGCCGGTGCGGCGACGGCGGTCCTGGATGCGCTCGGCCTGGCGCTCACGGACATGCTGGGAGTCGCTGCCGGGCTCGCGGCGGCCGATCCGGGCACGGTCGTGGGGGCCGGCTCGGCGAGGACCGGGTCGGTGCCGTCGGCAGCCGCCGTCGCGCATCCGGAGAGGACGATCGTCACGGCGGTGACCGCGGCCAGGCGAGCCGCTAGGGGAAGGCGGAGCACGGTCGGGGACGCTATGGCTCCCGGCGGGCTGAGTCAATCCGGGGGTACGCCGTTCAGCCGCCCCAGATTGCCGTGGCCCACTCGGGGTGGTCGATGAACGGGTTGCGGTTGCCCTGCCAGCTGTCGTAGATGACCTGGTTGCGCCGCTTCTCGAAGGCGTCCGGCGGATCCTGCAGATTCCACTGGAGCAGCACCGACAGCCTGCCCAGGTAGGGGACCGAGCCGTTGACGGTGTTGTTCAGCTCCAGGTTGGGCCAGCCGTCCTCGCCCTCGTACCGGATCGCCATGTACATGATCATGCGGGCGATGTCGCCCTTGACCGCGTTGCGCGGCTCCCACGAGTCGGCGTCGGTGTAGTTGCCCGGCGCCTCGCCCACTGCCGAGCCGCCGAGGTCGAAGTCCTTGTTGCCGCGCGTGGAGTTGACCGTCACGTCCTCGGGGCGCAGGTGGTGCAGGTCGGTGCCGGGCCCGGTCGCGGTGCCGAAGCTGCCGTGCGACTGGGGCCACACGTGCTCGCGGTTCCAGTCGTCGACCCCGCCGCCGTTGCTGCTCTTGCTCTGCGAGCGCCCGCTGTAGATCAGGATCACGTTGCCGGCGTTGTTCGGGTCCTGGTCGGTCGCCTTCAGCGCGTTCCACACCTGGTCGTACGAGATCTTCGTCTGCACCTTGATGATGCTGTGCAGCGCGGTACGCAGGCTCGTCCCGGTCTTGCCGATCGCGCTGGCGTAGTAGGTGTTGTCGTACGGCCCGCCCGATCCGGTCGGGCTGGCCGACGGCGCGGGGGAGGAGCCGGTCAGGCTCATCGCGGTCGGATCCTTGAGCCCGCCGTGCGAGAAGTACGCCGTGAGCGTCCCGGTGACGGTCACCGACCGGCCCATCAGCCCCGGGTTGGTCTGCAGCCCGAAGGCGCTCCGATAGGCGGCTGTGACCTGCACGTACAGCATCCGGGAGGTGCTGGATTCGGCGGCCGAGTCGGCGATCGCGATCGCGGTGTCGCCGGTGAACCCGGACTTGATGACCGTGTTGGTGGCGGTGGGCTGGCCGACGATGTAGCCGGTCACCGCCGCCGAGCGGCCGTCCTGTGCGGACAGCGCGGCGGCCACCGTCAGCGGCGCCGCCGCCGAAGCCGACATGGTGGCGGCGCCCGCGGTGACGGCGATCGCGGCGACCAGCGCCATCCCCACCCGCCGCAGTCCGGCCGCGGTCAGCTTCGACGTCCTCATGGACCCGAATGCTACGGGCATTCACGCGTTCGCTGAAGAGTCGTTCACTCCTGGCGGGACGGTCTCGCGCTCCGGCAGGAATGCCACGCAGATTCGCGTTTGGACTTCCATGGTTGTCGCGACATCGATACTCTCACTGCGACCATCGAGCGGGGGAGGTGTCGCGGTGGGCCATGCCGCCTGCCTGGGCCGACCCTGCACCGAGCCGCCACCGCCGATGACCGCCGGTGGTCGGTGGCCGTATGAGTCCTTCCGCAGCTTCCCGGCAGGCGGCCGGCCTGCCGTCACCCCTCATCGCTCGTGAAAGGACGGAGATCCGTCGTGTCTGAAACCCCCCTGTGGCTCCAGGGCCGCACCGCTGTCATCGAGGCCGCCGAGACGTCGGCCTGGCGTGACGGCACCACCCCCGACTACCACCTCTCGCACACCGTCATGCCGGGCCAGCGCACCACCCAGCACGCGCCCGACTCGCTCGAGGCGATCGTCGAGAGCATCGTCCAGGTCTTCGAGATGGAGGTCTCGTACAAGAAGGACCCGGCGACCTGGGTGTCGATGGTGACCGAGCACTTCCGCACCAACGTCAACGGCGGTCCGTGGGCCAGCGCGCAGGACATCGCCGACATCGGCAGCTACAACATCCTCATCGGGGACAGCCCGTTCTACCGCAGCGGCCAGGAGTCGTTCGACTCCTCGCACCACATCTTCCACAAGGCGTTCCCGAACGGGTTCTACTGGGAGGTCCTGGAGGTCATCAGCCCGCCCCCGGTGGTCACGTTCAAGTGGCGGCACTGGGGCGCGTTCGAGGGCGAGTACCACGGCCACCAGCCCGACGGTAAGACGATCGAGATGTTCGGGATCAGCGTTGCGAAGGTCAGCGACGACCTGAAGCTGCTGGAGGTCGAGCACTACTACGACCCGAACCAGTTCCTCGGCAAGCTCACCAACGGCTGCCCGGTCGCGCACTGACGACCGCCCGGCGGGGCTGTCCGGCACCACCGGGCGGCCCCGCCGGCACCGACCGTCAGGGCAGCTCGAAGGGCATCTGCAGGCCGTCCAGTGCGGCCGGGCAGGGGCAGTCACGCTGGTGGGGCAGGTTCGCGATGGTGGTCAGCAGCAGCGCCCGCATGCGTTCGGTGTTGTCCTTGAACACGCGGAACACCTCGTCCAGGGTGACGCCGTGGTCCCCTTCGACGCCCGCATCGAGGTCGGTGACGAGCGCGATCGTCGTGTAGCACAGGGCGAGTTCGCGGGCCAGGGCCGCCTCGGGCGCGCCGGTCATGTTGATCACGGTGCCGCCGCAGGCGGCGTACCAGCGCGATTCGGCGCGGGTGGAGAAGCGCGGCCCGTCGATGACGACCATGGTGCCGGTGCCGGTGAGGTCCATGCCGGTGGCGGCGGCGGTGTCGCGGACCTTCTGACGCCCGGCGGGGCAGTACGGGTCGGCGAAGTTGACGTGCGCCGCTCCGGTGTCGACGTAGGTGCGTTCGCGACCGCTGGTGCGGTCGATGAGCTGGTCGGGTAGCACGAACGAGCCCGGGCCGAGGCCGGCGGTGAGGCCGCCGACGGCACAGGGGGCGAGGATCTGCCGTACGCCGAGCGCGCGCAGCGCCCACAGGTTGGCGCGGTAGGGGATGCGGTGGGGCGGGTGGCGGTGGTCCCGGCCGTGCCGGGGCAGGAACGCGACCCGACGTCCGGCCACCTCCCCGACGGTGATCGCGTCGGATGCGGCGCCGTACGGGGTGTCCGGTCGCACCTCGTAGCCCCCGTCGAGGAGGCTGTAGAGGCCGGATCCGCCGATCACGGCGATGTCGGCTGCGGCGGTCATCGGGTCTCCTGCGGGTCGCGAAGTCGGCGGTAGTGGTTCCACAGTGCGAAGTAGGGGATCTGCGCGCCGGTGTCCCGGGCCCGCGCCCACTCGCCTGCCCAGTGCATCAGCAGATGCGGCGTGTCCGGCACCACCACGCGGCCGTCCTCGACCACGTAGGAGGGATCGCCCGCCCAGCGCTCCATGGGAATGTGCCACGAGCGCGTCTTGGCCGCGATCGTCATCAGGCTGCCGTGGCGGATGCCCGAGGTCACGATGAGGTAGTTCAGCAGCGGCTGCTCACAGCAGTACAGCTCCATGTGCTCGGCCAGCGCGACCGCGGCGGGCAGCCGCTCGTCGACCGCCGTACGCGGCAGACACTGCCTGCGGGAGACCAGGAAGCCGGTGTTGGCCGCGTACGCGATCTGCCGACCGGTGAGGACCTGCGCGTCGTAGATCGAGTCCTTCCACACCCACTTGCGGATCTGGGGGAGGTTGGAGTGCGAGGCGACGAAGCCGAAGTCCGCCAGATGGGCGAACACGAAGCCGATGTCGGTCAGCACGACGGTGTCGGTGTCGATGTAGACGAACTCGTCGAAGGGGCCCTCCCACATCGCCAGCTTCCGGTACTGGCCGACGGTGCGGTCGTGGAATCGCCGGCTCACGCCGTCGCACCAGGCCAGGGTGTCGTCGTCGGACCAGATCCCGAAGTCGTACTCGCCGGCCAGCCGGACGAGGCCCGAGACGTCGTCGTCGTAGGGGATGAGGCACAGCGCGATCGTCGGATTGTGCGCGCGGAAGCTGTTCAGGAAGGCGATGGCCTGGTCCAGGACGGCGTCGTTGGCGACGAAGTACACGCCTCGGCGGCTCACGTGTCCGGTGCCCTCTCAGTCGGCTTCGCGGCGGATCAGGCGGACGGCGACCGTGGTGAGCACGGCGGCGAAGCCGAGCAGCACGGCGAGGGGCACCACGACGTCGCCGACGCCCCCGCCGCGGCTGAGCACGTCGAGCACGCCCTCGTTGAACTGCCGCAGGGGCAGCACCAGCGAGGCGGCCTGCAGCCAGTCGGGCGCGAAGCTCAGCGGTACGAACGACCCGGACAGGAACGCCATCGGGATGACGACGATGTTGCAGACGGCGTTGCCGGCTTCGACGGATCTCGTGGTCGCCCCGGCGAGCAGCCCGACCGACAGGAACGCCAGGGTCGAGGCGAGGACGAGCGGGATCGCCAGCCACCACGCCCCGGTCAGCTGCAGATCGAAGAAGGCGGCCGCGATGCCGAGGAACAGCAGCGTCTGCGCCAGTGCCAGGCCGAGGCTGACGAGGATGCGCGCGCCGATCACGGCCGGCACGCCGACGGGGCTGAGCGCCAGCCGCTGGGTGAGCCTGCGCTGGCGCCAGACGACCAGGGTCGACGCGGCGCCGAAGGTGGCGCCGGTGGCGACGGCCCACCCGAGGATGCCGGGCGTGAGGTACTGGATCTGCTTGACGGACGCGTCCTGGACGGTGGTGACCGAGACGGTGAACCTGGGCGGCTGTCCCGTGGCGGCCAGGTTGGCCCCCTGCACCAGCGACTCCACGACGCTGCGCACGGTGGCGGCCGAGGACGGGTCGGCGGCCGAGTAGTGCACCTGGACCTGCGTGCCGTGCTGGACGATGGCGGCCGTCCGGTCACCGGAGCGCACCTGGTCCAGCGCCGCGGCCAGGTCGGTGGTCCGGGTGATGGCGAGCACCTGGCCGATCTGGGCCCGCTGCCCGTCGGTCAGCGCGTCCAGGACGTCGACCGGTCCGACGACGGCGACCTTCACCTGTGGCGCTGTGTCGGCGCCGCCGAACAGCCCGCCGAGCAGGACCAGGAACAGCAGCGGGAAGGCCAGGGTGAAGAAGAGCGACGCCTTGTCGCGCAGGTAGCCGCGCAGCAGGATCTGCGACAGGGTTCCGAGGCCGTTCATGCGCGATACTCCCGCCCGGTCAGCGTCAGGTAGGCGTCCTCCAGGGTGGCGCCCTTGACCACCAGGTCGCGCAGCGCGCCGCGGGCTGCCAGCTCGGCGAGCACCGGCGCGGGATCAGGGCTGGCGATGACGATCCGGGCGTCGTCCTCGGTGACGGTCGCCTCGGGGAACCGCCGGCGCAGTTCACCGGCGTCGACCAGGGCCGCCCGCGCGATGACGCGGGTGACGGCGTCGGCCTTCTGGATCAGCGTCTCGGGTGGTCCGCATTCGAGGATGCGCCCGTGGTCGATGATGGCGACCCGGTGGCAGAGCGCCTCCGCCTCGTCCATGTAGTGCGTGGTCAGCACGACGGTCCGGCCAGCGGCGTTGATGTCGCGGAGCAGATCCCAGAGGTTGCGCCGGGCCTGGGGGTCGAGTCCCGCGGTGGGCTCGTCGAGGAACACCAGCTGCGGATCGTGGACGAGCGCACAGGCGATGGCCAGGCGCTGGGCCTGGCCGCCGGACAGCTGCTCGACCCGGGTCCGGGCCTTGTCGGACAGGCCGACGGCGGCCAGCATCTCGTCGGCGCGCACGGCGGGGACCCGGTAGAGCTTCGCGAACGCGTGGATCTGCTCGGCGGCCGTCAGGCGCTCGAAGAACGCCGGCGTCTGCGACTGTACGCCGATGCGCCGCATCAGGTCCGGGTTGGGCGGCCAGGACGGCGCACCGAACATCAGGGCCTGGCCGGAGTCGGGCCGCCGCAGCCCTTCCACGATCTCCAGGGTGGTGGTCTTGCCCGCGCCGTTGGGGCCGAGCAGCCCGAAGAACTCGCCCTCGGCGACCTCGAACGAGACCCCGTCGAGGGCGGTCGTGGCGCCGTAGGTCTTCCTCAGGTCGGTGACCGCGATCGCGGCTCGCGCGTCCATCTACCGGTCCTCTGCGATCATCGCGTCGACCCCGCGGTCCAGCCGTCGGGCCAGGATCTCCTGGTTGGCGGGCAGGGTCACGGTGTGCGTACGCGAGTGTTCGAAGTGCAGGCAGGCCAGCCCGCGCGCGGCGCGCCAGGCGCGCAGCACCTCGATGCGGCCCTCCAGCTTGGCGATCAGGTCGTCGTCCTCGCATCCCCAGCCGGAGTAGCGGGTGCAGTAGCCGCCGACGTCGTCGAACAGCTTGCGTTCGACGAGGAAGCCGCCCCAGTGGTAGGGCGGCGGGAACCAGGGCAACCCCTCCCGGACGTTCCAGCCGACCCCCGCCGGGGGTTCGACGATCATGCAGTCGCGGCCCTGCCAGAGGAACCGCTCCGGGCCGACGGGCTGCAGGCGGCCGTCGGGGCCTGCCTGGACGTGGCAGACGCGGCCGAAGCGGGGGTTCTCCAGGACGAGGTCGTCGCGGGTGCCGGACCTGTCGACCAGGCGGTAGAGCCAGGGCTGGATCACCACCCGGTCCCGGCCCAGCTCCAGCGCCCTGGTGAGGTAGTCGGTGCCGAGCGGCACGATGTCGGCGTCGCCGAGGTAGAACGTGGATCCGCGGGCAGCCGCGGCCGCGAGGTTGCGCAGCGGGCCGGCCGCGGACGGTCCCTGGTCGGCGTAGACCAGCCGGACGCGGTCGTCGGGCAGCTCGGGCACCACCGTGTCCGGGCCGACGCCGATCACGATCTCGCAGGGGACGTCCTGGGCGAGCCAGGCACGACAGACCCGCGGCAGCACCTGTGTGGCGCGGTGGTCGCCGAAGAGCGGCAGCACGACCGACACCCGGGGCTCCAACATGGACCGATCGTAAAGACGACCGACGTAAATGTCAGCGACCCCGCGACCACAACATATTCACAACATTAACACAACAAGCCATCGATACATTCGCACAACTGCGTATGTGGAAGCGCTACCACGTGGGGGTGTTTCGGGTGGGTCGGTTCGGTGTGGTGCCTGCGGCAGGCGCCGGGACGCGCCTCGCGCCGTACCGCGCGCCCAAGGAGCTCATCCAGGTCGGCTACCACGACGTCGGCGGCCGGGTGCTGCCGAAGGCGGCCATCGAACACGTCCTGACCGCGATGCGCGGCGGCGGCGTCGGGCGGGCCTTCGTCGTGCTGTCACCCGCCAAGGCCGAACTGCTGCGCTACCTCGGCTCCGGCAGCTACCTGGGCATGGACCTGGCGTACGTGTGCCAGGAGGTGGCGCGCGGCCTGCCCCACGCGCTCGACCTGGCCACGCCGTTCCTGGCCGGCCGGACGGTGTGCATGGGCATGCCGGACACGATCATCTCCCCGGACGACGGCTTCGCCAGGCTGCTGGACTTCCACGACGGCACCGGCGCGGACCTCAGCCTCGGGGTCTATCCGACCGCCACGCCGCAGGCGCTCGCGCCGGTCGTCGTCGAGCCCGGCTCATACCGGGTGCTGGCCATCGTGGACAAGCCCGAGCATCCGCCGGCCGACAACACGTGGGGCATCGCCGCCTGGTCGCCGGTCTTCACCGAGCTGCTGCACGCGTGCGTGGCCGATGCGCCGCCCGGTCCGGAGCTCCTGCTCAGCGACATCTTCGTCGCCGCCATGACCGCGGGGTTGCGCGTACACGCGCTGACCTTCCCCGCCGGCGAGTTCCACGACATCGGCACCCCGGCCGGTGTCCTGCGGGCCCGCGAAGCCCTCGAAGCCCCCGGCGGCGTACTGGCCCGGCGGCAGCCGTGACCAGTATCCTGCTCGTCCCCTTCCACCCGCCCGGCCACACCGAGCCGATGTCGGCGCTCGCCGGGCAGCTGCGCGCGGCCGGGCACGAGGTCACCACGTTCAGCGAGGAGACCGCGAGCCGCTGGTGCCCCGACGCGCCCATTCCCCCGCACCTGTACGCCGCCGACAGCGCCACGCTGTTCCGGCACATCTTCCTCGGCGATCTCGAGGCGATGGTCCGCGACATCGTGGATCTGGCGTACGACTGCGGCGCGGAGCTGATCGTGGCCGACGTGATGGCCGCGGGCGGCGCGCTGGCCGCGCAGCGGATAGACCTGCCGTGGGTGTCGCTGTCGTTCAGCCCCGTCCCGGCGCTGGACTCCTACCGCACCTTTCTGCCCCCGCACGCCGTCGACAGCTTCGCCCCGCACCGGGTGCTGGCCGCGCTCGGCCTGCCCGACGACGACGTGAGCCTGCTCGGGCGCACCTCGCCGCAGCTGCACCTGATCCCGACGACCGCGCGCTTCGCCGGGGCCCACCGGCTGCCGGACGAGGTCGCCCTGGTCGGCCCCTTCGCCGAGGTGCCCCCGCCACGGACCCGGCCCGGTGGCCGGCCGGTCGTGGTCGTCAGCGCCAGCACGAACGCGCCGATCAACCTCGGCGTGCGGGCGCTGGTCCAGGACCGGTACGTGGCCGCCGCCGTCCAGGCGCTGGCCGGACTGCCCGTTGACGGCCTGGTCACCCACGGCGGCGCGGGCCTGGCGCAGACGGGGCCGATCCCGGACAACGTACGCCTGCTCGGGCGCACCCCCCACGACGAGCTGTTCGACCGGGCCTCGGCCGTCGTCACGCACGCCGGCTGGGGCACGGTCTGCCGGGCGCTGGTCCGGGGGCTGCCGCTGGTCCTCGTCCCGATCTTCGCCGACCAGCCCTACATCGCCACGCGCTGCGCCGAGCTGGGCCTGGGCATCGCGCTGGACGCCGACACGGTGACCGCCACGGAGCTGCGCGACGCCGTACGCGCGGTCGTCGAGGAGCCCCGCTACCGCCAGGCCGCCCAGGAGGTCGCCGGCGAACTGCGGGCGATGGCCCCGCTGGCGACCGCCGCTGACCTGATCACCGCCTCGCTGCAGCCCTCAGAAGGGTGACCACCATGGCCATCGCGCCGGCACGCAAGCCGACCACCCGGGTGCTGTTCCTCGTCGCACCGGGCGAACAGCCGATGTTCACCCGCATGAACCTGCCGCCCTTCGGGACCGGCATCGTGACCGCCAGCCTGCGCGACGCCGGCTGCGACGTGGACCTGCACGACCTCAACTCCGACCTGTGGCGGATGTGGCGGGCCGGCGAGTTCACCAAGGCCGACCTGCGCCCGTTCTACGACGAGCGGGCCGTCCTGGACTACGTGGGCGGCGCGCGCAACGACTTCCTCGACTCCTTCGCCGACCGCCTGCTGGCCGGCAAGGACATCGAGGCGGCCCAGGTGGTCGGCATCTCCGCCGGTGGCGACTTCTCGTTCCTGGAGATGCAGTCGGCCGTCGTGATCGGCGCCCATCTCAAGCGGCACTACGGCAAGCCGATCGTGCTGGGCGGCAACAACCTGGACTACCTGATGCAGTTCCACGACGCGTTCCACAGCTGGTGGACCGCGGTCATCACGCACTTCGACGCGGCCGTGACCGGCCCGGGGGAGGACGTCTTCGTCGACCTCGTGGGCAAGCTGGCCCGCGAGCGGACGCAGCTGCCGATGGCCCGCCCCGCCCCCTCGCCCGGGGTCGCCCGGCTGCTGGGCGACACCGTGCTGCGGGCGCCCGACGCCGCGCACCGCATCCTCGCCCCCGACTTCGACGGCCTGCGCCTGGACGACTACCACAACTTCGTCCGCGACCGGCCCACGGCGAGCCCGCGCAAGCAGGAGGCCGACGAGATGTGGAACCGGATGCAGCTCTACCAGTTCCCGGCGTACCTGAGCTGGCTGGCCAACGAGACCAACGCACAACAGGCAGGGCAGGGCGTCTCCGGGCGGCTGGTGATGCCCTATGTGTTCAACTACAACTGCCCGTACAACTGCGCGTTCTGCACCGAGAGCCTGGAGCGGGTCAAGCTCGTGCACGCCACCGTCGACGACATCGTCGAGGACATGGCGGGGCTGGCCGGCAAGTACCAGACGCCGTACTTCTACCTGTTCAACAACTACTTCAACCTGGTCAACGGCTTCGTGGAGGAGTTCGCCAGCCGGGTCATCCTCAACGGCGTCCAGCTGCACTGGTCCGACTGCGCCCGGTTCAACAGCCTCACCTACGAGCGCCTCGCGCTGATGGCCGAGTCCGGCTGCCGCAAGCTGACGTTCGGCCTGGAGACGGCGAGCACCAAGATGCTCAAGATCATCGACAAGCGGGTCAAGCTCGCCGAGGCCGAGCGGGTCCTGGGCTGGTGCAAGGAGGTCGGCATCTGGGCCGACCTGGAGATCATCACCGGCCTGCCGCACGAGGACGAGGACACCTTCGCCGAGACCACCGACTTCCTGGAACGCAACGCCGCCAACATCAACTACTTCAACGTCAACCGGTACTTCGTGGCGCCCAAGTCCCTGATGGGCGCGAAACCCGAGGCGTACGGGATGACGCTGCGCAAGTTCCCCGACGCGTACCAGCGGCTGCTGGACGCCAACTACCGCTGGCTGGCCGAGGACCTGGAGTTCTCGTACAAGCCGCAGAACTTCCGCGTCTACGAGTTCGACGAGATCGACGGCCGCAGCGCCGAACAGCTCGCGGACGTGATCGTGCCGAAGATCGCCAAGCTCAACGCGATCCAGAGCACCGATTTCAGCGACGCCTGGCGGGTGCTCAGCATGCGCCAGGACCGCGCGGGCCGCACCCCGGCCCGGTTCAACAACGAAACCATGTCGATGGCCTGACGATCCACCACCGGACAGGAGTGCACACGTGACTGCCGAAACCACCGCGAGCCAGGCTGAGCCGAGCCAGGTCAAGGACGTCCTGGAACGGGCCGTCGCCGACCCGGAGTTCGGCCGCCTGCTGCTCGACGATCCCGACGCCGCGCTGGCCGGCTACGCCCTCAGCGAGGTCCAGCTGCTGCTGCTGCGCAGCCTCGACGAGGAGGACCTGGCCAAGCTGACGCCGGAGAACCTGGAGGAGTTCTTCGCCGTCGACTCCGCGGTCTACACGCCCGAGGACGCCGCGATGGTCCAGCAGGGATACGAGATCTACGACGACGAAGACCTCGACGACTGATCGGCGACGAAGGCTAGGAGGCCGCGGCGATGAAGGGACTCAGCATCCACCTGACCGACGTGTGCAACAGCAAGTGCACGTTCTGCATCGTCGACTCTCCGTACATGAAGCAGGACACCGTCATGCGCCGGCGGATCTCGCGCTTCCTGCACGAGCACGCCGGCCAGGACTACGAGGCGGTCAACCTGCACGGCGGCGAGGCCACCATCCGCAAGGACTTCCTGGAGATCCTCGACGAGATCCGGGAACTTGGCTATCCGACGGTCTTCCTGCAGACCAACGCCCGCAAGCTGGCCCGGATGTCGTACGCCGAGACGGTGGTGGGCAAGGGCGTGAGCCTGTTCATCGTGTCCCTGCACGGGGCCACGGCGGCGACCCAGGACGGCATCAGCCTGGCGCCGGGCTCCTTCGACCAGGCGGTCCAGGGCATCCGCAACGTCAAGCAGCTCGGCGCGTCGGTCCGGACCAACTCGGTGGTGTGCAAGGACAACTACACCGAGCTGCCCGAGATCGTCGACCTGTGCATGGACCTCGGCGCCGACGTCGTCAACATCTCGGCGCTGCACACCTCGGGCACGGCGCTGCGCAACTTCTGGGACGTCACCCCGCGCTACGACGACATCCGGCCCTACGTGGCGGAGGCCTGCGACCGGGCCGTCGCCCGCGGGGTGGCGCTGCGGCTGGAGGGCTTCCCCTACTGCGGCGTGCCCGGCTACGAGCGGTTCCAGATCGACTGGGAAGACAACAAGTTCAAGATGCTGTACCGCAGCTTCGTCATGGACGACTACGAGGGGCACATGGACGACTTCACCCGGGTCAAGGACGCACGCTGCGGCGGCTGCGTGTTCACCGACGTCTGCGGCGGGGTCTACAAGGAGTACGCGGAGATGATCGGCTGGGACGAGTTCCACCCGGTGACGCAGCGGCCCGCCGACAACCCGGCGCCGGTGTCGTGATGCTGCCCGTCACCCGCGCGGACGAGGAACTTTTCAGCACCGCGCTGATGGCCGCCCGCCTCGGCCGGGCCCGGCCGATCGTCGCGCAGCTGCGCAAGCGGTACGAGAAGGAGTGGGACGACCCGCTGTCCGGGTTCCCGTACGCCCTGTCCATGGTGGCGATGCTGGTGTCCGGCCGCGACGACCACCACGAGTTCGACTACACCGAGGTCGTCGAGACGCTCAGCGACCTGCTCTACCAGGAGCCCGGGCACTGGCTGGCCCGGTTCCTGCGGATCCACACCCGCACCCTGCTGCCGGTCGAGACCGACGAGCACAAGGTCTACATCGCCGCCGAGCGCACGCGTGCCGCCGCGGACGTCGCGGAGCTGATCAGCCGGCAGGCCGAGACGGCGTGGCAGCCCTGGTTCGCCTGCGCGTACCTGCTGGCGGCCCGCCTGGAATGGGAGGGCGACCGCGACGAGGCCACGGCCGCCGGTCTGATCGAGGCGGCCGCCGCGCAGCCCGCGTCGCCGATCGGGTTCCACTCGCTCGGCGGGGTGATGTGCGCGCCGTTCGTCTGGTACTACGGCGAGCCCGACGCTCCGGCCCGCGAGACGCTGGGGCGGCTGATGGGCACGCTGTTCCCGGACCAGCCCACCGTCCGGCGTCTGCGATCCGCCGGAGCGGCCCGATGAGGCAGCGGACCGTCCTGTTCATCGTCACCAGTTTCTGGGCGTTCGGGGAGCTGGCCATCGCCACGGAGTTCGCCCGGCGGATGGCCGGGACCGGGTTCACGCCGCTGTTCCTGATCCCGCCCACCCACCGGCGGCTGATGGCCGACAGCGGGCTGGCATACCAGGTGATGATCCCCGGCGCCGGGAAGATCAACCGCATCCAGCTGCGCGACATCGCGCACGTGCACAAGCCCGCCCTGGTCGTGCTGGCCGACTTCATGAACTTCGACTTCTGCGACCGGCACTACGGGCTGGGCCGGGCCGACCTGGCCGCGTTCGACTGCCCGGTGGGCACCTTCGACGACTTCTCCTGGGGCCGGGACGGGGCCTGGCTCGACACCTACGGGTTCAAGGCCAAGTACGAAGGCGACATCACCCTCGACGGGCTGTCGTTCCGGCTGCGCCCCTGCCCGCTGAACAACCCGCTGGACGAGACCGGGCCGGACGTCTTCGCGTACCCGCTGCTGGAGGAGACGGCCGACGTGCCGACCGCGCAGCGGGACGACGTGCGCGCGGAGCTCGGCCTGACCGGCGGCCGGCCGGTGGTGATGGTCACCGGCGCCACCTGGCAGCGCATGCACGCCGCCTACCCCCGGGTGACCGCGTACGTCGACGCCAGCCACCGGATGCTCGAACGGCTGCTGGAGCGGATCCTGCCGCACGCCGACGTGCTCGCGGTAGGGCCGCAGCTGGTGTTCCACGACCGCGCCCCGGCCGGGTTCCACCCGCTCGGCCAGGTCGAACCGGAGCGGTTCCGCCGCCTGATCCAGGCCGTCAACCTGCACATCTCCAACAACATCGTCTCGGTGAGCCTGCACCGGCTCGCCCTGCGCGGCATCCCGTCGGTCGTCCTGATGAACTCGCTCAACAAGCGCCGCGGCAGGCTGCGCTGGGAGATCCCCACCCCGCCGGAGCTGACCGAGCACGCCCGCGGCGTCGTCGACGGCATCGAGTACCTGTACCCGTGCCGGATGTTCCCCGTCGGCTGGTACCACTTCCTGCGCTCGCTGCTGGACGGCAACCCGTTCAGCGCGGTCGTGGAGCACGTGGAGACGTTCGACGAGGACGGCTCGCTGGCGGTGATCCTGCCGCTGCTGGAGCCCGGGCCGCAGCGGGCGCGCCTGGCCGAGGCCCGCGAGACGTACCTGGAAGCGCTGCGAAAACTGCCCGAGGTCGACACGATCCTGCATCAGGTGAGCGCATGAGAAGACTGCTGTTCCTCGCCCCGAGCACCCTGTCCAAAGGCGACGCCAGCCTGGCCGCAGACATGGCCCGGGCACTGCCGCGCAAGCAGTTCCAGGTCGGGTTCGTGGCCGCCGCCGACTCCGTGGCGCAGCTGCACGACCTCGGCATGCCGACGCTCGCGCTGACCGCCGGCTCACCGGCGCAGAACCTGGCCATGCTCGACCGGGTCGTCGCCGGCTTCGCACCCGATCTGCTGATCGCGGCCGACGCCTTCGCCGTGCACCAGTCACGGGGCTGGACCGGGCTGGGCCTCGACGTCCTGCGCGAGCGCTACGGACGGCCGGTGGGCAGCCTGGACCGGCTCGGCTGGCCGGAGACCGGATACGCCGTCGACGTCTACGGCGGGCCGCGCACGCAGTTCCCGCCGCTGCTCGACGACTGCGACGTGCTGATCCGCACCGGGCCGCCGCACCGGCCGGAGCCGGGGCCGCCGGGTGTCGTGGTGGCCCCGCTGCACCTCGGCGGGCTGCAGTACGGCGGCCTGCGCCCGGTGAGCGACGAGGACGCGCCCAGGGCCGACCGGCCGGTGGTGTTCCTGGTGAACTCCCGCTGGGAGTACACCGGCACCACGCCTGCCGCCCAGCAGTTGGTCGACGCGCTCCCGCGGCTGCTGCACAGCCTGCTGGCCGCGGTGGGCCGCCCGCTGCGCATCATCCACGTCGGCCCGCGCAGCTGGCGGTTCCCGACCGCCGATCACCTGGACTACCAGCACTTCAGCCGGTTGCCGTACCCGATGTTCCACGCCCGGCTGACCTCCGCCGACGTCTTCCTGACCGCCAACGCCCTGTCGTCCACACTCGCCCGCGCCGTGCTGGCCGGGGTGCCGTCACTGCTGCTGCACAACGACCGGACCCTGACCGAGCTGCCCGAATGGACGGCCGCCTGCGCGCCGCAGCTGACGGCGGCGTACCCGTTCCGGGTGGCACCGCTGGGCTGGCACGAGCTGCTGGCGCCGCTGGTGTCCGGCAACCCCTACTTCGGCTGCTTCGCCCAGGCCCCGCTCTTCGACCGGGCGGCCGTGGGACAGGCCCTGACCGGCCTGCTCGACGGCCGTCCCGACCTGCTCGAACGGCAGCAGGACTACCGCGACCGGCTCGCCGCGCTGCCCTCGGCCACCGACGCGTTCGCCGAGACGCTCGCCGCGGCGGTGGCCCGATGACCGGACAGCCGCCCCTGCACGAAGCCGTCGCGGCCCTGGCCGGGCGGCCCGCGCCCGACCGCCGCCGCGTCGCGCCGGACGCCGTGCAGCCGTTCCGGGCGACGATGCGCAACGACTTCCTGACCCCGCGCGGCACCCCGTACAAGTGGCAGGACGTCACCGCGAGCCTCACCCGCACCCTCACCGGCGGCAGCGTGGGCTCGCTCGTCCCGGTGCGCTACCAGTGGGACCGGGTAGACGCCGGCACCGGAAGCCCCGACGGCGAGGGCGAGCAGCGCGAGTGGACGTTCGCGCGGGGTCAGAGTTTCACCTCCGTGCTGATGCACACCGACGTCGCCGGGGTGGACCGCCCGCAGGACCCGCCGCCCGGCACCCCGCTGTCGCCGATGGACATCAGCTATCCGGGCCTGCCCAAGGCTCCCGCCGTCGACCTGCTGCTCATGCTCAGCTGGGACGTCGTCACGTTCGAGATGCTGTGCACGCACCTGACGACCACCCCGGCGCTGCGCACCCCCGGCAGCTGGGCGGAGCTGGACGGGATCTCGGGCAGCTGGGCGGAGCTGCGGTTCTCCGACCCCGGGGCGACCGCCGTGTTCCGCAACGCCCACGCGACCGCCCGGCACCTGGGCCACGGCACGTACGGCGGCCGCCCGAGCGTGGTGTACACGATGACCTGCCTCGACTGCGTCCTGGACGTCAGGTCCGGCCCGGTGCGCCAGCGCGGCCGCTCGTCCTACTGGATCACGCTGCAGGCCGACGCCGAGACCGGTGACCTGCTGTTCGCCGAGATGACCGAGATGATCGTGGCCACCGTCACCGGGGCGGACGGGCAGCGGGTGCCGGTGCAGAAGCGGCGGACGGTACGGATGTTCGCCGGCACCGAGCTCCCCGCACCGACCGCCTCGGCCGCCGCACCCGCCCTGCCGGAAACCGAACCCGCACCCCGGCCGACGGCGGACGGCGCCAAGCTGGCCGAGGCGCTCCGGCTGACCGGCCGCGTGGCCGATCACCTGACCTGGCAGGTCTCCAGCCTCGCCCACCTCCCGCAGGGCATGGCCGACCTGACCCTGATGGGGTTCCGCAGCGTCGTCGGCGCCGACCTGCCCGGCACCTACCGCCAGGTCAAGGCGTTGCAGGCGGGGCTGCGCGCCGCACAGGACGGCGACGGCGCCGTCTGGAGCCGCCTGCCCGAGTACCGCCGCAGCCTGGAAGGGCTGCTCGCGTTCGGCCAGTTCGCCGCCGACGGCGCCGACCGGCTGCTCGCCGGGGACCAGCCCGGCCGCGACATCATGACCGACCACATCAGGGTCGTCCGGGTCGACCTCACCGATCTTCTGGCGCTGCTGGACCGGCTGGCGCAGCCGGTGCCCGTGCCCAGCGCCACCGGCCACGAATCGGAGGCACAGCCGTGAAGGCGCTGAGCGTGCACCTGACCGACATCTGCAACAGCAAGTGCAACTTCTGCATCGTCGACTCCCCGTTCGTCAAGGACGACTCCATCTCCCGCAAGCGGGTCTCGCGATTCCTGCAGGAGAACGCGGACAAGGGATTCGAGGCCGTCAACATCCACGGCGGCGAGGCCACCATCCGCAAGGACTTCCTGGAGATCCTCGACGAGATCCAGGGGCTGGGCTACCCGACCGTGCTGCTGCAGACCAACGGCCGCAAGCTGGCCCGGATGGAGTACGCCAAGACGGTGGTGAGCAAGAACGTCAGCCTGTTCATCGTGTCCCTGCACGGGGCCCGCGCGCTGACCCAGGACCGCATCGCCAAGGCGCTCGGCTCGTTCCAGCAGGCCGTCACGGGCATCCGCAACGTGAAGGAACTCGGCGCGCTGGTCCGCACCAACTCGGTGGTGTGCAAGGACAACTTCACCGAGGTGCCCGACATCGTCGACCTGTGCCTGGACCTCGGCGCCGATCACGTGAACCTGTCCGCGCTGCACACCTCCGGCACGGCGCTGCGCAACTTCTGGGACGTCACCCCGCGCTACGACGAGATCCAGCCCTACGTCTTCGAGGCCGTCGACCGTGCGGTGCGGCGCGGCAAGATGGTCACCCTGGAGGGCTTCCCGTACTGCGCCATCCCCGGCTACGAGCAGTACATGATCGACTGGAAGCAGAACCAGTTCAAGATGCTGTACCGCAAGTTCGTGTTCGAGGACTACGAGAACTACATGGACAGCAACGCCCGGGTCAAGGACGAGCGGTGCGGCGGCTGCGCCCACAACGGCTCCTGCGGCGGTGTCTACAAGGAGTACGCCGAGTTCGTCGGCTGGGACGAGTTCCAGCCGGTCACCCCGACGGCGACGGCGTGACACCGTGCACCTGATCACCCGCGCCGACGACGAGCTGTACGGAGTGGCCAGCGCGGCCGGCAAGCTGGGCTGGGCGCCCAAGCTGCTGGCCCGCCTGGCCGACGCCCGCCGCGCCGCCCCGGCCGACCCCGGCGCCGCCGCCCGGTACGCCTTCGCGCTGATGGCCGCGCTGCCCAGCCTCGGCGTGGAGTTCGAGGCACACGCCCGGTTCACCGACACCATCGACGCCCTCGGGCAGGCGCTGCGGCTGGACCCGGACAACTGGCTGGCCCGTTACAGCCGGGCCCGGCTGCGTGCCCTGATCCCGAGCAGCTACGGCGCGTACTCGGTGCAGGCCTCGGGGGAGCTGAGCCTGGCCCAGGCCGACCTGGAGCTGCTCCTGGCGCGCCAGGGCGGCCTTCCGGCGCAGGCCTACTTCGTCAGCACCCACGCGCTGGCCGCCGTCGTCGACCATCTCGCGGGCACGCCGCCCGCCGACGGACGGCCACCCCTGCTGGACGTGCTGGCAGCGTGCCCGCGCACGCCGGTGGGACTGCCGGCGCTGGGCGCGGTCCTGTGCGAACCGCTGGCCACCATGCACGCGGGTGCCGTCGGCCCCGAACGGCAGGCGATCGGGGAAGTGATGGCGGTCCTCTACGGCGAGCAGCCCGCGGTCGTGGCCGCGCTGAGCCGGCAGTCGGTGTGGTGAGCGCGATGAACCCCCGGCGCCTGCTGTTCCTCGGGCTCGGCCACCTGTCCAACGGCGACGTGAGCATCGCCGCCGACTTCGCCCGGCAACTGCCGCCGGACCGGTTCAAGGTCCTGTTCGTGACCATGGCCGCGGTCGCGCCCTACGTACGCGGGCTCGGGCTCGACGTCCACCCGCTGACCAGCCAGGACCCGGGCCGGAACCGGGCCGCGTTCGACACCCTCGTGGCCGATTTCCGCCCGGACATGCTCGTCGCGGCCGACTGCTTCACGCTGGACTACTCGACGGCGTGGTCGGGGCTGAGCATGAGCCTGCTGCGCGACCGCTACGACGTCGCCCTGGCCAGCTTCGACCAGTACGACTACCCGGCCGCTCAGTACGTCGTCGACTTCTACGGCGGGCACCGCACCCACTTCCCGCGCCTGCTCGACAGCTGCGACCTGCTGATCCGCAACAGCCCGCTGAACCGCCCCGCACCCGCCGAACCCGGCGTCATCGTGACCCCGATGGTGTGCGGCGGGACGACGCCGATGCGCCCGCCCCGCCGGTCCGGGACGCCGACGGTGTTTCTCACCAACTCCCGGTGGGAGTACGTCAACGTGGTCCGCTCGCCCAGCATGGGGCAGCTGATGCGGTCCATGCCGCAGATCATCCACAGCCACCTGGCCGCGCTCGGCCGGCCGCTGCGGGTGGTCCACGTCGGCCCGCACCCGTGGGAGTTCCCCGTCGCCCCGCAGATCGAGTACCGGCAGGTGCCGACGCTGACGCCGGTGGAGTTCCACGCCCAGCTGACCGCCGCCGACCTCTACGTCAGCGCCAACGCGGTGTCGGTGACGCTGACCCAGGCGGTGCTCGCCGGTGTGCCGAGCCTCGTGCTGCAGAACCACAAGATCCTTGACATCCGGCGGCTGATCGCCAGCGGCTCGGCACCCGCCTGGCTGGCCGAGGCGGCGCCCGAGCTGGCCCTGGCCTACCCGTTCCGGGTGTACCCGTGGGGCTGGCACGAGTTCCTCACCCCGGTGCTGTCGGGCAACCCGTATCCGGACACCTTCCGCAGCGTCGGCGTATTCGAGCGGCGCCGGGTGCTGCAGGCGATGACCGAGCTGCTGGACGACGAGACCGAGCGCGACCGGCTGCGCGAGCGGCAGGCGGTCCTGCTGGAGCAGCTCGGCCGGCTCCTGCCGCCCGGCGACGCCCTGGACGCTGCCAAGTTCTCCGGCCGATGAGGAAGGCCCCGCGTTGACATCCTCCCCGCCCTAAAGGATGGGGATTCCCTTGGTCGCCCTCGGGTGTTCCTGTTTCGCCGACGACTGCCCCGTCCGAGAGGTTCCTCGTTGAGGTCTTACATCGTCTCCGCAGGCTGTCACCGCCAGTCCGGCGGCCAGGATGTTGCGTGCCGCGTTGACGTCGCGGTCGTGGCGGCTGCCGCACGGGCACGTCCATTCCCGTACGTGCAGCGACATCTTCTGTGTGATTGCGCCGCAGGCCGAGCAGAGTCTGGTCGAGGGGAGCCAGCGGTCCACGACGATCAGGTCCCGGCCGTGCCAGACGGTCTTGTACTCCAGCAGAGTGCGAAACTGCCGCCAGGCCGCGTCGCTGATCGCGCGGGCCAGCCGGTGGTTGCGGACCATGTTGCTTACGGCCAGGTCCTCGATCACGATCGTTTGGTTCTCACGAACGAGCCGAGTGGTCAGTTTGTGCAGGTGATCGCGCCTGCGGTCGGCGATGCGGGCGTGGATGCGGGCGAGGTTGATCCGGGCCTTGGCCTGGTTGGCCGAGCCTTTCTGCTTGCGGGCCAGGTCGCGTTGCGCGCCGGCCAGCCGCTGCCGGTCGGCGTGCTCATGCCGGGGGTTGGTGATCTTCTCGCCGGTGGACAGGGTGAGCAGGCTGTCGAGGCCAGCGTCGATCCCGACCGTGCCGGCGGCGGGGGTTTGGGCGATGACGTCGTCGCAGAGCAGGGACACGAACCAGCGCCCGGCCGCATCCTGCGACACGGTCGCCGTCGAGGGCGTGCAGCCCTGCGGCAGCGGCCGCGACCACACGATGTCGAGGGGTTCGGTCATCTTGGCCAGGGTCAGCCTGCCGTCGCGCCAGCGGAACGCGCTGGCGGTGTACTCGGCCGAGCGGCGCGAGCGCTTCCTGGACTTGAAGTGCGGGTGTCTGGCGCGTTTGGCCCAGAAGTTGACGTAAGCGGTCTGCAGGTGCCGCAGCGCCTGCTGCAGTGGCACGCAGGAGACGTCGTTGAGAAACGCCAGGTCGGCGGTCTTCTTCCATCCGGTGAGCAGGGCCGAGGTCGCGTGGTAGCCGATCCGCTCCTGCCGCTGGGTCCACGCCTCGGTGCGGGCCTGCAGGGCCATGTTGTAGACCAGCCGGACGCACCCGAATGTCCGCGACAGCTGCTCGGCCTGCACGTCGCTGGGGTAGAAGCGGAACTTGAACGCCCGCTTCACCGTCCTGGCCACGCCACGGATCCTAACAGGACGGCCGCTGGGTTTCGTACTGACGTACGGACGGACGCCGGTCCGCCTCGGCGGCGGATCGGCTTTGCCTGCCCCGCTCCGCAGGAGTTCCGTTTCCTCCCCGGCCTGAAGGCCGCAGTATCCACGGAAGGAATCTGATGACCGACCTGCCGTCCATGCCGTTCGAGCAGAAGCATCCGCTCGAACCCGCCCCGGTGCTGCAAGCGCTGCAGGAACAGGGGCCTGTTCATCGAGTACGCACGCTGACGGGCGACGAGGCCTGGCTGGTGACCGGATACGAGCAGGTCAAGGCTCTGTACTCGGGCGACCGCCTGGCACGTGCCCACCCGCGGCCGAGCCGGGCCCCGCGCCTGACCGCCTCGGCGCTGTTCGGGGGACGGCCACGGGAGAACTACCTGTCCGAGGACGCCGACCGGGCCTGGTTCCGGGAGGTGCTGCACACGATCGTCTCCCCGGCCCGGCTGCGCGAGCTGCGCGCGTCGCTCGACGAGCTGGTGACCCGCCTGCTGGACGAGCTGGAGGCGGCGGGGCCGCCCGCCGACTTCGTCGACCTCGTGGCGGTCCCGCTGCCGACGATGGTCATCTGCCGTCTGCTCGGCGTGCCTGAGAAGGACCTCGACAAGTGCCGCAGGTTCACCGAGGCGATCGCTGACGCCCGTGACGAGCAGCGGTCCGCGGCGGGCCTGGCCGCGCTCGTGGCGTACCTGGGCAAGCTGGCGGCGCGCGGCCGGGCCGAACCCGGCGGCCTGCTCATGCGCCTGCGGGAGGCTCCGTTCGGGGTCGACGACAACGTCATCGGCCACATCGGCGCGTCGCTGATGTTCACGGGCCACCACACGACGGTCGTCGCGATCGGGTACATGGCGCTGCACCTGCTCACCAACCCCGATCAGCGGGATGCGGTCGCGGCCGACCCGGACAAGCTCACCGCCGCCGTCGAGGAGGCGCTGCGCGTGGGCAACGTCGGCGTGAACACCGGCGGCGGCAACGGCATCCCCACCTACGCCCGCTCCGAACTCGACATCGCCGGCACGCGGGTCCGCCCCGGAGAACTGGTCCTGCTCGACACCGGCGCGGCCAACCACGACCGGACGGTGTACGCCGACGCGTACCGGTTCGACATCGACCGGTCCGATGCCGCGCACCTGACCTTCGGGCACGGCCGGCACTACTGCCCCGGCGCACCGCTGGCCAGGCTGGAGATGCAGGCGCTGTTCGCCCAGCTGATCCCGCGCTTCCCGGCGATGCGCCTGGCGGCCGAGGTCGCCGAGCTGCGGTCGCACCACGACCAGATCACCGGCGGGCTCGTCGCGCTGCCGGTCACGTGGTGAGCGCCGTTCCCGAAGGGGTCGGCCGGACCGCGCTCGGCGCGGCGATGGTCCGGGCGATGGAGAGCCGCCGCCGGGACCGGCTCTTCGACGACCCTTACGCGGCCGCGTTCCTGGCCGCGGCCCGGGACGTGTTCGGCGGGGAGAGCCGGGGCGCGGCCGCGTTCGTCGGCGGCGTGTCGGGCAGGGCGGCCGGTTTCTGGAACCAGGCCGTCGTGCGGACCCGGTTCTTCGACGACTACCTGCTCGCGGCGGCCATGGCGGGAGTACGGCAGGTCGTGCTGCTCGGCGCCGGGCTGGACACGCGGGCCTACCGGCTCGGGTGGCCGCCCGGCGTGCGGGTGTTCGAGGTGGACACCGCCGACGTCCTGGACTTCAAACGCGACGTGCTGCGGCGGCGGGGTGCGGTCGCCCGGTGCGGCCACGCGGCCGTTGCGGCGGACCTGCGCGGGGATTGGGCGAGCCCGCTGCTGGCCGCGGGTATGCGACCGGCCGAGCCGACCGCCTGGCTGCTCGAAGGGCTGCTGATCTACCTGTCGGCCGCGGAGGCGGCGCACCTGCTGGCGGTGCTGCACGAGCACTCCGCACCCGGCAGCCGGGCATCGTTCGAGGCCGGGGGACAGGTGCCGCAGACGGCCGGGTTGCCCGTCATCGCGCAGTACACCGCCCTGTGGAAGGGCGGTCTGGACGACGCCCCGGGCGGGCTCGCGCGGCACGGCTGGCAGATCACCACACACGAAGCGGCGGACCTCGCGGCCGGCTACGGGCGCGGTCAAGGATCCGGCGGGTTCGTCGTGGGTACGCTCCCCGGCTGAGGTCCGGCCTCAGGCGGGATCTCCGCGCAGGATGGCGATCTGCAGCTGCCGGAGCCCGGCGCTCGGCTGCAGCCCGAGTTCGGCATCCAGCCGGCGGTGGGTGGAGGCGTAGACGCGCAGGGCCTCACCGGACCGGCCGGCCCGGTACAGCGCGAGCATCAGGTGGAAGGTGAGCTTCTGCCGGTGGGGGTAACGGGCCGCGAGGTCGGTCAGCTCGTCGACGAGCTGGCTGTCGCGGCCGAGCTCCAGCTCCGCGTCGAAGCGCTCCTCGACGGCGGCCATCCTCGCCTCGTCCAGGCCACGGCACAGCTCGTCGCGTACCTCGTGGGTGGCGGCGTCGGCCAGGGCCGGCCCGCGCCACAGCCCCAGCGCCTGACGCAGCAGACGCACCCTGTCGTGCGCGTCGTCACTGTTGCGGGCCTGGTCGAGCAGCGACCGGAACCGGTACGCGTCGATCCGCTCAGGGTCGCACTCGACCGCGTAGCCCATGCCCCGGCGGACCATCGTGACGTCGCCGCTCCCGGCGGCCAGCGCGGAGCGCAGCCGGCTGACGTGCGACTGGACGACGCGCCGGGCGGTCGTCGGCGGGCTCTCCCGCCACAGGAGATCCACCAGCCGCGCGAGCGGGACGAGCTGATTGGGTTCCAGCAGCAGGACGGCGAGGACCAGCCGCTGCTTGCGGTCGCCGAGTTCGATCCGCCGATTCCCGACCGACGCCTGCACCGGGCCCAGCACCTGAAACTCCATGACACCCGTCCCGGCTGCGGAATGTGATTGGTCCATAGCGGTGCGCGCTTTGAAATTGTGTCCTGTTTGGAGAGAGCATCGCAATGTATTCCCACAGGCAACTTTCTTTCCTGGCCTGAAAGTGTTTCGGCCTGCGGGAATGGCGGTGTAGGCCCGTTATGTCGGTGCAGCGCTCGGATTCGTTTCGCCGCTTTGCTTGTGCCGTTCTGAAGCCGGCCTAATACGGCAGCCCAAGTTCGTGATCATTGACTGATGTCGACGGTGGCTCGGCGTTTGTGGTGGTAGTGGCGTGATCGGGCTTGGTGGCGGAGTCGCCAGGCCAGGCTGCGGATCGTCGCGCTCATGCTGGCATCGGCTATGGCGAATGCGTATGGCAGCAGGCGGCGGATCTCTGCCGCCGACAGCGGTGGCAGCCGGTCCGGGTCGGGGTCGATGGTCGGAGCGGGTTGTGGCTGGCGGGCGGCCAGGACGGCGAGGAACGCGAACGCGACCAGCACGAGGGTGGTGTAGCGGTGCCAGGACGTCCAGGTGCGGACCTGGTGCTGGTCCAGGCCGGTCTGGCCTTTGGCCAACTGGAAGCAGGACTCGATCGGCCAGCGCAGCCCGGCGACCCTGGTCAGGGTGGGCAGCGCGACCGTCTCCGGGCTCCAGCACCGGTAGTAGGCGGTGTCGCCGGTGGTCGGGTTGCGGCGAAACAGCAGCCAGTGGTGCCCGCCGACGCTGCCGTCGGCCTCCGTCTCCGCGATCTTGACGCGGGTCCAGTCGTAGTACCGCGGCCCTTTGGAGCCCCAGCCGGCCAGGTAGCGCTGCCACACGTGCGCGGGCAGGTGCTCGGCCACCTTCTTGGCGGTGATCGTGTGGTTCGGGTGGTCCCAGCGGGTCAGGGCGGTGTCGCAGCGCACGGCCAGGACGTAGCCCATGCGCCGCTTGCGCAGCCGGGCACGCAGGACCGGGTCGTTGCCGTAGACCTCGTCGCCCGCGGTGAACCCGGCGGCCACGCCGGCGTCGAGGGCGTCCTCGATCATGCGTAGTGCCAGCTGGGGCTTGGTCGCGAACCCGACGTCGGCGGGCACGCCCGCGGCGGCGCAGCGTTCGGGGTCGTCGGTCCAACTGGCGGGCAGGTACAGCGCGCAGTCGATCAGCGCCCGGGCGTGGTCGGCGGTGGCGTAGGCCAGGTGCACGCTGACCTGCGCGTTGTCGACCTTGCCCAGGGTGCCGGTGTATTGCTCCTGCACTCCGCAGGTGGCTGTTCCCTTCTTCGCGTCGCCGGTCTCGTCGACGATCAGGACCCCGTCGGGGCCGAACTCGGCCAGGACGTAGTCGCGGACCTGGGCTCGTACCCACGTCTCGTCCCACACCGCCGAGGCGAGAAGCCGCTGCATACCGCCCGGGTTGGCCTCACCGGCGTACTCGGCGATCTGCCAGCACGACCGTGACTCCAGCGGCGCCAGCAGCGCCTGCACGAACCGGCGGGCCCGCCGCCGGGGCTCGACCCGCGCGAACGCCGGCGCGATCCTGGCGAAGCACACCTCGAACTCAGCCGCCCACGCGGCGGGGTCTATCCTGGCAGCCACGGCCGCCACCGAATCGTTGATCCTGTCCACAACAGACAATGATCACGTGGCGGCCGCTCCTGTCTTCGCAGCTACACGCCCTCTGAGCCGAACCGTGATCATCGACCGGCGGCTACATCACGAACTTGGGCTGCCGTACTAACCGCGTACGATCAGATGGTTGGCGTACGCCGCCACGTCGAGCACCGTCTGCTCACCGGTGCGCCGGTGCACGTCAAGGGCCGTGTCGATGAACTTGATGCCGTGCGAGTCCTGGTCGTGCAGCCCGCGGTTCATCAGGTCGGCGGCGTCGGCCGCGCCGGGACCGGGCATCGGGCGTGCCGCCGCGGGCGAGTACGCGCTGGTCACCGCCGCGGTGGCGGCCCACGCGGCCTGCATGCTCGGCTGCCACAGCGCGGCGGGCAGCACGGGCAGCACCCGGGCGACGGCGTTCGGCGCGGTGGCCGCGTGCACCAGCATCACCGGATTGCCGTGCCCGTGCGTACCGTAGCGCAGCACCGCCGCCTCGACGATCGCGTCCAGCCGGGACGGCACGCCCGCCGCTTCGTCGCCGGGGACCGCCCCGGCCGACTCCGCCCAGCCGGGCAGGTCGGCGAGCTGCGCCAGCCGGGTACGGATACCGGACCGCTGGTGCGGCACCCGCGGCACCGCGTCCAGCGCCGCCCGTAGATCGCCCGCCCGGTACGGGCCCTTGCCCGCCGGAGCCAGCGGCTGCCAGCGCGCCGCCCAGTAGCCCAGGCCCGCCGCCAGCTCGGCCACCCGCGCCGGGGAGGCCGTGCCGGTGAGTTCACTGTCGAGCAGGGCGCGCACCGCGTGCCCGACCCGGATGACGCCGTGGGTCGCCCCGGCCGCCACTCCGGGCAGCAGGCGCGGCCACCACTCGATCAGCACCTCGCGCCAGGGGCGCTCGGTCAGCTGCCGCTCGAAGAAGGTGAGCCAGTCACCGGTGCGGACCGGGTCGCCCAGCGGCTCGCGCCATTCCCCGGCCGAGATGCGCTGGATGCCGCGCGGCCGCTCGGACAGCCGGTCGGCGTATCCGTCGAGCCAGCCGTGCACCTGCGCCCCGTGGCCGTGCCGCACCAGCGCCTCGGCGGCCATCGGCGCGTGGTTGGACAGCCAGCCGTCGCGTTCCGGCCCGGTGTCGCGCAAGCGCTCGTAGACCTCGTCAAGAACCCCGTTCTCCATGCTCAGCAGCTTGCGACATCAAGCCCGCTTGAGGTCAAGCGCTGATCAGGCCTGCTGGGGGAGGGGACCGGTGGATTCTCGGACGACCAGGCGGCAGGGTTGGCGGATGACGCCGGAGCTGGGGGTGCCGTCCAACGCGGAGAACAGGTGCATGACGGCGGTCGCGCCGAGCTGCTCCAGGTTCAGGTCGACGGTGGTCAGCGGGGGGCGGCAGTCGGCGGCCATCTCCTCCCAGTTGTCGTAGCCGATCACGGCGACGTCGTCGGGGATCCGGCAGCCGTGCTCCTGCAGCGCCTGTGCGGCACCGGCCGCGATCTGGTCGTTGCCGCAGAAGATCGCGTCGATCTCGGGGTGCGCGGTGATCAGCATCCGGGCGGCGTGCCGGCCCCAGCGCTGCGACCACTCGCCGTACAGCGGCTCGCCGCCGACCAGGGACAGTCCCGCCTCGGCGAGCACGGCCTGCAGCCCGGTGACCCGGTCGCGGGCGGCGCGGTAGCTCTGCGGGCCGGTGATGTGGGCGATGTTGCGCCGTCGCAGGCCCACCAGGTGCTCCATGGCCAGGCGGGCGCCGCCCTCGTCGTCGGCGAGCACGGACAGGTCGCCGGGGTCGGTGGACTGCCCGTACACGTACACCACCGGCACCGGGATGTCCCGGCTGAGCGAGGGCCGCAGGTCGTTGCTGTCGCCGAGGATGATGAACCCGTCCACCTGGCGGGCCAGCAGGGTGCGGATGTAGTGCTGGCGGCGGATGGCGTCGCCGCGGGCGTCGCACAGCAGCACCGACATCTGCTCGTTGCCGAGAGCGTTTTCGGCGCCGAGCAGGATCGGGATGGAGAAGCGCCCGCCCAGCTCGTCGGTGAGCAGCCCGATGGTGCGGGTACGCCCGGAGATCAGCCCGCGGGCCAGCACGTTGGGCTGGAAGCTGAGCTGGTTGGCGGCCTGCAGCACGCGCAGCCTGGTGTCCGGCGCGACCTCGCCGCGCGCGTTGAGCGCCTTGGACGCGGTGGCCACGGACACGCCGGCCAGCCGGGCCACGTCGGTGAGGGTCACCGACGTCGATCGCCGCCTACCCACGGAAAGCCTTTCGCTCGAATTTCGACAACATGTCGGACTGTACGCCCCGTAGTCAACCCGGGCTAGTGGCTCTCCACGTTATCGAGATGTAATCGAGCGGCCATCTTGCCGAAAAGGTTTTCGGCGTCCACAGTGGCTCCCAACGTTGAAGTGACCGCGGTCACGAGATTTACGTTGGAGGCGGAGATGACGGTGACGGCGCGGACCGCCGACCTCACCGGAGGTCGGCCCGTGGTGCCGTCGCGAGGAGTCCTGCGACCGCTGGGCCTGAGCGAGGTCCGGATCACGGGGGGCTTCTGGGCGCAGCGGCAGATGACCAACAGTCGCGCCACACTCGACCACGGTCGGGAGTGGATGGACAAGCTCGGCTGGACCGGCAACTTCACCGCGGAAGTGGGCCGGGGCAGTGCGGAGCGGCGCGGCCGCGAGTTCTCCGACTCCGAGGTCTACAAGCTGGTCGAGGCCATGTCGTGGGAGACCGGGCGGCAGGCCGACCCGGCCCGCGAGCGCGAGATCGCCGAGCTGGTCGCGATGATCGCCGGGGCGCAGGCCGAGGACGGCTACCTGCACACCGCGTACGGGCGTCCCGGGCAGCGGCCCCGCTACGGCGACCTGGCCTGGGGGCACGAGCTCTACTGCACCGGGCACATGCTGCAGGCTGCCGTGGCGCGGGCGCGGGTCGGCGGCAGCGACGACCTGCTCGCGGTGGCCCGGCGCGCGGCCGATCACGTGTGTGAGGAGTTCGGGCCGGGCGGCCGGGACGCGGTCTGCGGGCACCCGGAGATCGAGCCGGGTCTCGTCGAGCTGTTCCGGGTGACGGGGGAGCAGCGCTACCTGGACCAGGCGGCGCTGTTCGTGGCCCGGCGCGGCCGGCGCACCCTGCCGGCGCACGAGTTCGGCTGGAGCTACTTCAGCGACGACATCCCGGTCCGCGAGGCGCAGGTGCTGCGCGGGCACGCCGTGCGCGCGCTCTACCTCGCCGCGGGCGTGGTGGACCTGGCCGTGGAGACCGGCGACGACGAGCTGCTGGAGATCGTGGCCGCCCAGTTCGACCGGACGCTGGCCCGGCGCACCTACCTGACCGGCGGCATGGGCTCGCGGCACCAGGACGAGGCGTTCAGCGACGACTTCGTGCTCCCGGCCGACCGGGCGTACTCGGAGACGTGTGCGGGCATCGCCGCCATCATGGTGGCCTGGCGGCTGATGCTGGCCACCGGCCGCGAGCGCTACGCCGACGTGATCGAGCGCATCCTGTTCAACGTGCTGGCCACGGCGATCGGCGACGACGGGCGCTCCTTCTTCTACGCGCACACGCTGCACCAGCGCTCGCTGACCGCGGTGCTGCCCGACGACGTGGAGCAGCTCGGCTTCGGCGGCGGCCCGCGCGCGCCGTGGTTCGAGGTGTCCTGCTGCCTGGCCAACACCGCCCGCACCCTGGCCAGCCTGTCCACGTACGTGGCCTCGGTCGACGCGGACGGGCTGCGGGTGCACCAGTTCGCCGACGCCGACATCGACACCACCCTGGCCGACGGCCGCAAGGTCGGGCTGCGCATGCGCACCGGCTACCCGGACGACGGCACGGTCGGCTTCGAGGTCACCGCGGCCGAGCCCGGCCCGTGGACCCTCGCGCTGCGGCTGCCCGCCTGGGCGGCGGGCGCGACCGTCACCGTCGACGGCGAGCCGCAGCCGGTCGCGGGGGAGCGCGCGGTGGTCCGCCGCGACTTCGCCGTCGGCGACCGGGTCGTGCTGACGCTGCCGATGCGGCCCCGGTTCACCCGGCCGGATCCGCGCATCGACGCGGTGCGCGGCTGCGTGGCCGTCGAGCAGGGCCCGCTGGTGCTGTGCGCGGAGTCCGAGGGCGGGGTGCTCGACCTGGACAGCCTGCGTGTGGACGCCGGCACCGATCCGGCCGCCGACGGCGGGGTGACGGTGCGCGGGCTCACCGAACAGCTGCCCGAGCAGCCCTGGCCGTACACCGACGCGGGCCCGGTGGGCCGGCGCACCCCGCTGGACGTGCCGCTGGTGCCATACCACCGCTGGGCGCGCGGCGGCCCGTCCACGATGCGGGTCTGGCTGCCCACGACCTGAAAGAACACCGACGCTCACCGTCGGCCCGACTGTAACCGCACCAATCCGCTCCACCGCTCATCCGCTTATCGATGGAAGGAGAGATTGTGAGATCTAGAGGACTTCGGGCGCTGGCCGTCTCGGCGGCGGCCCTGCTGGTGGCGGCTGTCGCCGCGTGCGGCGGTGACGAGCCGGGCGGCACGCCCGGGGCCGGCATCGCGGGCGTCGACGACGGCGCGCAGCTGACGCTGTGGACTCGCGCGGCGACCGAGTCGGTGTCGAAGGCGTACGCCGACGCGTACAACGCCACGCACAAGAACAAGGTGACCGTCACGTCCTACCCGAACGAGGAGTATCCGGCGAAGCTGGCCTCGGCGGCGGGCGCCAAGGCGCTGCCCGACCTGTTCGGCGCGGACGTGGTGTTCGCGGCGCAGTACGCCTCGCAGGGCCTGTGGACCGACCTCACCGACCGGCTGGCCGCCAGCGGCCTGAAGGACAAGGTGTCGCCCGGACACCTCAACGCCGGCACCTGGGAGGGCAAGAACTTCGCCGTCCCGCACACCGTCGACATGTCGGTGATGCTGTACAACAAGGACCTCTACGCCAAGGCGGGGCTGGACCCGGAGAAGGGCCCGACCTCGCTGAAGGAGTTCGCCGAGCACGCCCGCAAGATCGACAAGCTGGGCGGCGACGTCAACGGCACCTACTTCGGCGGCAACTGCGGCGGCTGCGTCGAGTTCACCTTCTGGCCCTCGGTCTGGGGCGCCGGCGGCGACGTGCTCGACGCCAAGGGCGAGAACGCGAAGATCGACTCGAAGGAGATGGCGGACGTCTTCGCCCTCTACCGCGCCCTGTACGACGAGGGCGTAGCCGCCCCGGCGTCCAAGGACGAGGCCGGTCCGACCTGGCTCGGCGCCCTGCAGAGTGGCAAGATCGGCATCGCCCCCGGGCCGTCGGTGTGGCTCGGCCTCATCGAGGAGAAGGGCGTGAAGATGGGCGTCGCGCCGATCAGCGGGCCCGACGGCGGCGACTCCACCTTCATCGGCGGCGACGCCATCGGCATCGGCGCCACCAGCACCAAGGCCGCCCAGGCGTGGGACTTCCTGCAGTGGACCATGTCGGAGGAAGCTCAGGTCGAGGTCGTCGCCAAGAACAAGGGCGTGCCGATCCGCACCGACCTGGCGTCGAACAAGTACTCCTCGGCCGACCCGCGCATCGTGCTCATCAACAGCCTGGTCGCCAAGGGCAGGACGCCGTACGCGAAGAACTTCAACGCGTCCTTCAACGACCCGCAGAGCCCCTGGCTGCAGACGGTCCGCGGAGCGCTGTTCGGTGACGCCGTCAAGGCCCTGTCCGACGGCAACACCGCCATCTCCAAGTCACTCCAGCAAGGCTGACCCGTCCGGCCCGGCCGCCGCACCCCCACACGGCGGCCGGGCCCTCCCACCGACCCGGAGACGAGCAGATGTCGACGCTCACCCCGCCCCGCAGCGGACCGGCCCGCCCGCTGCCCGCCCCGCAGGCCGCCGGCCCGGCGCCGCGGATCCGGCGCAGCGCCGCGCGCGGCCGGGCCCTGCTCGGCGCCCTCTACGCGACGCCCACCGCGCTGATGGTCGGCCTGTTCTTCCTGGTGCCGCTGCTGCTGGTCGGCTGGATGTCGCTGCACCGCTGGCCGCTGCTGGGCGCGCCGACCATGAACGCCCCGGACAACTACGCCCGCATCGGCGACAACGAGCTGGTCGGCTCGGCGGTCTGGTTCACGGTCAAGTACACGGTCGTGATGACGGTGCTGCTGTTCGTGGTCGCGTTCGGGCTCGCCCTGCTGGTGCAGCAGCGCCGGCGCGGCGTCGGCTTCTTCCGCACCTCGTTCCTGCTGCCCATGGCCGTCGGTTTCGCCAGCGCCTCGCTGCTGTTCCTGGGGCTGCTGTCGGATGAGATCGGCCCGGTCAGCGACCTGCTGCGCAAGCTCGGCGTGATCGACGGCTACGTCTCCTGGACCTCCGGCAGCTCCGGCTCGGCGCTGGCCTCGGCGATCGTGCTGGTGCTCTGGCGCTTCGCCGGGTTCAACATGCTGATCCTGCTCACCGGCCTGCAGGCGATCCCGCTGGAGGTGTACGAGGCGGCCCGCATCGACGGCGCGAGCCGCTGGCAGACCTTCCGCCGGGTCACCCTGCCGCTGATGCGACCGACCATCGCCCTGGTGCTCACCATGATGATCACCGGGTCGCTGCTGGCGTTCGACCAGTTCTGGATCCTCACCCGGGGCGGGCCGGACAACAGCACCACCTCGCTGGTGATGGTGATCTACCGGGAGGCGTTCATCCGCCTCGACCTCGGCTCCGCCGCCGCGATCTCCGTGGCCCTGCTCGCCGTCCTCGTCGTCTTCAACGTCATCCAGCTCGGCGTGCTGCGCCGGCGCTCCTAGGAGAAGCACCATGACCAGGTCATCCGCTGTCAACCGGTGGAGCTACTACGTGACCGGCACGGCACTGGCGATCCTGTTCCTGTCGCCACTGTTGTGGAGCGGCTGGGCGTCGCTGCGCACCGGCACCGGCTTCGGGCTGGAGAACTACGACCGGCTGTTCACCTCCGACAACGGCATCCGGCTGCACCACGTGCTGAACAGCCTCACCGTCAGCGCGCTCACCGTCGGCGGCACCCTGCTGGTGGCCACCCTCGGCGGGTACGCCTTCGGCCGGTTCCGCTTCCCCGGCCGGGACGTGCTGTTCCTGCTCACCCTGGCGATCCTGATGGTGCCGTACGCGACGATCCTGATCGCGCTGTACGTGCTGCTCGGCTGGATCGGCCTGCAGGACAGCCTGGTCGGCCTCAGCCTGGTGCTGATCATGTTCCAGCTGCCGTTCTCGATCTTCATGATGCGCAACTCGTTCGAGGCCGTGCCGCGCGAGCTGGAGGAGTCGGCGCAGGTCGACGGGTGCAACAGCGTCTCCACGCTGATCCGGATCATGCTGCCGGCGGTCAAGCCCGGCCTGATCACCGTCGGCCTGTTCGCGTTCCTGACCTCCTGGAGCGAGTTCTTCGCGCCGCTGATCCTGCTGAACTCGACCGACACCTTCACCACCACCCTGGCCGTGGTCAACATGCGCACCGCCAGCCACGGCTCCATCGACTACGCGGCACTCGAGGCGGGGGTGGTCTTCATGGCCGTGCCCTGCCTGCTGCTGTTCGCCTTCATGCAGCGCAGCTACGTACGCGGCTTCACATCCGGCGCGCTGAAGGCCTGACCGGCCACCGACTCTCTCACCGCACCCCGTCCCACGGAAAGGGCCCGACAGATGAGACTGCCCGGTCGCGCCCGCACCGCCTACCCGGCGGGCGCGGCCGGGCCCTACCGGCTCTCACCGCAGGAAATCCACAACCGTCCCCCTATGTGGAGGTGAACCCCATGCCAGTGCTCGCAAAGGCCCTGCGCTCGCGCACCAAGCGCAGAAGCCTGGCACTCGGCCTCTCCGCCGTGCTCGCCGCGGGAGTGATCGCCGTCCAGGCGCAGTCCCCGGCGTACGCGGCGCAGCCCATCGGCTTCCCCACGTTCAGCGGCCCGGCCATCCCGGCCCCGCCCGTGGGCTACACCACCGGCAACATGATGCAGGCCATCTACAACGCGGAGTCGGGCGGCACCGACTTCTGGATGGACCGGCTGCTCGCCCGCCCCGGCAACGACCCCGCCGGCACCTGGCTGATGACCCGCGGCCGGGCCCTGTACCTGAAGACGCACACCCCGGGCACGCTCGGCTTCGCCGGGCAGGCCGCGTACTGGGAGAGCATCAACAACCAGAACGCGTACACGATCGCCGTCACGCCGGGCACCTTCACCGAGCAGGTCGGCTCGCGCTGGCAGGCGCCCAGCCACTGGAAGAGCGTGCACACCTCGGGCTCGATCCGGGTGGACCAGACGAAGTTCATCACCGACAACAACGTCGCGGTGACGAACCTGTCCATCACCAACAGCGGCAGCAGCTCCACCACGCTGCAACTGCGGGCCACCTCGCCGTACGCCACCTCCGGCAGCGGCAACGAGCTCACCGGCCAGGTCAACGCGTACAACAACCTGACCACGATCTACCCGCGGCTGTCCGGTGACGGCTTCACGGTCAGCAGCGGCGGCCTCAACCGGTCGGTGACCATCGCCGCGGGCGCCACGGTGACCGCGAAGGTCGTCATGGGCTTCGTCACCAACGAGATCCCGGCCTCGCTGACGGAGTACAACGCGTACAAGGGCTACACCAACGCGACGGCGTTCTCGACCCACGTGCGGGCGTACAACCTGTGGTGGGCGCAGAACGTGCCCTACATCGACGTGCCCGACGCGGCGATCAAGAAGAACATCTACTACCGCTGGTGGCTGATGCGCTTCAACCACCTGGACGCCGACATCCCGGGGCAGACGTTCCAGTTCCCGATCTCGACCGAGGGCGTGCTGGGCTACAACAACGCCATCGTGCTCACCCAGTCGATGCACATCGACGACCTGAAGTACCTGCGCAACCCGATCTACGGCTTCGGCGACTGGGTCAGCGCGGGACAGGTCTCCAAGGGCGGCCGGTTCGTGGACAACCCCGGCGACCCCGAGAACTGGTCGAACAGCTACATCCAGTACATCGCCGAGGCGGCCTGGAAGAGCTACCAGATCCACGGCGGCCAGCCGGGCATCGCGCAGAACCTGGCCAAGTACGCCGAGGGTGACGTCAAGGGCCAGCTCGCCTACTACGACACCAACAACAACAAGATCATCGAGTACGACTGGGGCGCGCTGACGGGTAACGACGCCGATGCGGTGTCGTTCCACTACCGCTCAGGCCGGATGGACCGCACCGAGGGCGCCTACCAGTACAGCGGTGCCAAGGCCGCGGCCGCCGCGTACGCGCTGCTGGGCAACACGGCCAAGGCGAACGAGATGAACCAGCTCGCCACCGACATCGGCAACGCGCTGACCAACGTGCTGTGGAACCCGAACCGGCAGCTGTTCGAGCACCGCTACCCGGACGGCACCTTCAACCCGTGGAAGGAGATCAACAACTACTACCCGTTCGCGGTGGGCGCGATCCCCAACACCACCACGTACAAGCAGGCGCTGCGGCTGTTCGACGACGCCGCGCAGTACCCGATCTTCCCGTTCTACACCGCCAACCAGGCGGACAAGGCGGCCTCGGGCACGGGCAGCAACAACTTCTCCACCATCAACTCCACCGTGCAGTTCCGGCTGCTGTCGTCGGTGCTGCGCAACTACCCGAACCAGTGGATCACCAGCGACTGGTACAAGAAGCTGCTCTACTGGAACGTCTGGGCGCAGTACATCAACGGCAACACGCAGTACCCCGACGCCAACGAGTTCTGGGCGGACTGGAACGGCAGCTCCATCACCTACCGGTCCTGGATCCACCACAACATCCTGGGCAGCAGCAACTGGACCGTGATCGAGGACGTGGCGGGCCTGCGGCCGCGCACCGACGCCCAGGTGGAGCTCAGCCCGATCAACATCGGCTGGACCCACTTCACCGTCAACAACCTGCGCTACCGCAACAGCGACCTGACCATCGTCTGGGACGACCCGGCCGACGGCATCGTGCGCTACAGCGGCGTGCCGGAGGGCTACTCGATCTTCGTCAACGGCACGCGCCGGGCGACCATCAACCAGCTTGTGCCGATGACGTACAACCCGGCCACCGGCGCGGTCACCACCAGTGCCTCGGTGACCTACAGCAGCGCGGCGACCTCGATGCAGGCTCCGGCGCAGGTTGTGCACACCGAGGCACGCATGGTGGACATGATGGCCAAGGCCGGCGTCGACCTGACCGCCAACCTGACCAACCTGGCCGCCCTGGGCACCGCCAGCGCCTCGCACACCGGCTCCGGGTCCACCGTGGCCGGGGCGCGGGACGGCTACCCGATCAACGAGCCCTTCTGGGGCGCGGGCGGCTCGGCCAACAGCCAGGACTGGTACGAGGTCAACTTCGGCTCGCCGCAGACCTTCAACGAGGTCCGGCTGTACTTCAAGGACAGCCGCCCGGCCAGCGCCACCTACCGGGCGCCGTCGGCGTACGACGTCCAGTACCACAACGGCAGCGCCTGGGTCACCGTGCCCAGCCAGGTCAAGAGCCCGTCGGCGCCGCGCGCGAACTACAACGTGGCCACCTTCGGGGCGGTCAACGCGCAGCGGGTGCGCGTGCTGGCGACCAACGCCTCCGGGGCGAAGACCGGTCTCACCGAGATCAAGATCTTCAACCGGGGCGGGGTCCAGCCGCCGGACCCGCCGAGCAACCTCGCGCTGTCCGGCTCGCCGGTCTGCTCGTACACCTCGACCTGGGAGAGCTGCGCGGCGATCAACAACGGTGACGAGCCGACCAGCTCCAACTGGGGCGGCACCAACCAGGGCAACCGCTGGGGCACCTGGCCCGAGACGGGCACCCAGACGGCCGAGGTGCAGTGGTCCGCGGCGCAGTCGGTCAGCCGCGCCCAGGTCTACTTCTTCGACGACGAGCAGGGCATCGACATGCCGTCGGCGTGGAAGCTGCAGTACTGGAACGGCAGCGCGTACGTGGACGTGCCCGGCGCGAGCGCGTACACGCTGACCAAGAACGCGTACAACACCGTCACCTTCACCGGGGTCAGCACGACCCGGCTGAGAGTGTCGCTGACCGCCACCGGCTCGGCCTCGCTGGGCCTGCTGGAGGTCAAGGCCTTCGCCAGCTGACCTTTGGATCCAAGGCGGGCGGGTCCGTGCGGCGGACCCGCCCGCCCGGTTTCCGGGAGTTGAGACCAACCTTTGTGGACGGTCATCCGGTCGGGACGGTAGGGGGAGGGCGGCGTCTGGGGGGCCGCCCTCCCCCCGCGTGCGGAGGTGAGCGCGGTTCACGAGCCCGGAGGCAGGCTGTGCAGCGTGCTACGTTGGGACGATGCGCCGGAGTGGGTTCGTCGACGCGGTCGACGGCCTCGGCCGCCATGATCATGTTTGCTGGGTGTTCGACACGCCCGGCGAGTTCCGCGCCGCCGCCGGCCGGTTCCTCGCCGACGGCCTCGCGGCCGGGCAACAAGTGATCTACCTCGCCGAGCAGGCGCGGCAGACCGACCTCGACGACGTCGACGGCTTCACCGCCGCACGGGCCGGCGGCGCCGCGCTCGTCCAGGATCTGGCCATCTACGGTGCCGGGCTGCCGGTCGACCCGGCGGTCCAGGTTCAGGCGTACGCGCACGCCACCGAGCGGGCCATCGCGGCCGGCTACCGCGGGCTGCGGGTCGCGGCCCAGGCCACGCCCCTCGTGCGCACCCCGGAGCAGCTGGACGCGTTCACCCGCTACGAGCACCAGGTCGACCGGTACATGACCGGGCACCCGTTCGCCGCGATGTGCGGCTACCACCGCCGCGAGCTGAGCGCCGCCGCGATCGCCGAGCTGGCCAGCATGCACCCGGTGGCCAGCAGGGCCTCGGCCCCGCTGCGGCTGTTCGCCTCGGCCGAGCCGGGCGTCGGCGCGGCGCTCGCGGGCGACATCGACGTGTCCGGGCACGCGCTGCTGCGCACGGCGCTGCACCGGGCCGACCCGGCGCCGGACGGCGACGAGCTGATCTTCGACGCGCAGCAGCTGAACTTCATCGACCACCGCGGGCTGTTCCAGCTCGTCGAGCACGCCCGCGCCCGGGGTGCGCGCACGGTGCTGCACGTCGCCCGCGACAGCATGGTGCGGCTGCTGGCCGACATGCTGCGGCTGCCCGACCTCAGGCTGGTGGAGTCGTGAGGTCAGGCCCGGCCGCCGGGCACGACGGCATCTACCACGAGACCGCCTTCTTCGGCTCCGACGAGGAGTTCCTGGCGGTCGTCGTGCCTTTCCTCTGCGACGGCGTCGCGGCCGGCGAGCCGACCGTGTCGCTGTTCGGCGAGCGCCACCAGCGGCTGGTGCGCTCCGCGCTCGGGACGGGCAGCGGCGTGGTGTTCATCGACGGCGACCGGCACTACCTGCGCCCCGCCGTGGCGATCAAACGGCACCGGGAGATGCTGGGCGGCTACGTGGCCGAGGGCGCCACGCAGATCCGCATCGCCGGTGACGTGCCCCACCCCGGTGTCGGCGTGCCGTGGGAGTGGTGGGCGCGCTACGAGGCCGCCGCCAACCAGGTCTACAACGAGTTCCCGATGTACGGGCTGTGCCCCTACGACACCCGCACCGCCCCGGCCGAGGTCCTCGACCACGCGCGGCGCACCCACGCCTACGTGGTCACGCCCGACGGGCGCCGCGAGCGCAGCCCGCTCTACCAGGACCCGCACGACTTCCTCGCCAATGCGGTGACGTCGTGGGAGGACCCGCTGGAGGCCCTGCCGCCCGCCGTCGAGCTGGTCGACCCCGTGGTCCGGCATGCCCGGCAGGTGGTCGCGGGCCTGCAGGCCACCGCCGGGCTCGCCGCCGACGACCTGCACGGCCTGGTGCTGAGCACCAGCGAGGCGGTCACCAACGCGCTGCTGCACGGGCGGCCGCCGGTGCGCGTGCGGGCGTGGGCGGTGCCGGGGCGCATCGTCGTCACGGTCACCGACCGCGGGCCGGGCCCCGCCGACCCGTCGTCGGGCCTGATGCCCGGACCGGGGCCGGGCGGGCTCGGGCTGTGGCTGGCCCACCAGCTGTGCTCGTACGTCTCGCTGCGCCGCGGCCCGGACGGCTTCACCATCCGCCTCGTCGGCGGGGAATCCGCCTGAGCGCAGCTCGGGCAGGCCGCTCAGCCCGGGCGGCGTCTCCATGCCGAGATCAATCATGGCAATACGCTGAAAGGATTTGGAAGCCACGACGGGCTCGCGCTGCGCTGCAGAATCTTGGACCCCGTTGCCGGGCCGGCAGTCATAGCCGTGGCGGCCGGCGATGCCATACCTCCGCGCGGTACTCGGCGCCCAGAGCCAGCCACCTCGCTGCCTTGCCCGGGTCGAGAAGCCGCAGTTCGCCGTCGTCATGCCGCAGTTGGTCAGGCGACAGCAAGCCGATCGTGGCGTGCTGAGCGCCGTCACGGTTCCAGAGTTCGAGGATCACGTCAGTCCCGCTCATCCAGTCCATGACGGGTGTGTCCGGCCGCAGCGCGAGGGCCTCGCGCAGCTCGCGGACGGCTAGGGCGTCACGGACTTCTGCCAGGGGCGTCACGCGGTCCCGTCGCTTGCGCGCAGGAGGTGGGGGCCGGTAGCCGGAAGCGTCGAAAACGCGCACCATACAGGTGCCGGCGATGAGAGCGGCAATCTCTTGGACGAGCCCGTGCATGGCGGGCATTCTTGCCGCCGCACCTGGCTGCTGTACAGCAATGGAGTGCCCGCAACGGGACCGTCGGCAGACGGCCGTCATCGACCGCTGCTTCGCCCGATCACACCCGCTCGAGCGGCAGGTGTGGCTCGGGCGGCAGCTCCACGGTGATGACGTCGCCGGGCCGCACCGGGCCGCCCGCCAGCACGATGCTCATGATCCCCGCCCGGCGGACGAGGTCGCCGTCCTGGTCGCGGTAGACCAGCTGCTTGAGCAGGCCGTCGCTGAAACGGTCGATCTGCGGGCACGGGTTGCGCAGTCCCGTCACCTCGACCACGGCCTGCTCCCCGAAGCGCAGCACAGTGCCGCGGGGCAGCGACAGCAGGTCGATGCCGCGGGTGGTGATGTTCTCTCCCAGCTGACCGGGCGCCACTACGAAGCCCTGCTCGTGCACCTCGTCGTGCAGCTCGGCGTGGATGAGGTGGACCTGGCGCAGGTTGGGCTGGGTGGGGTCGGCGGCGATCCGCGACAGGTGCTGCACGGTCACGCCCGCGTGGGCATCCCCGGCCACCCCGATCCCCGCAAGCAGCTGGATCTCGTCGGCGTTCGGCTTGCTGAACCGGTGCTCGCTGTCCCGGCTGACGGCGACGACCCTCGCAGCAGACATGTCCGCATCCTCCCACGGCAGGCTGGCCGCCGCTGGGGGCAAGCCTCGTCCTATCCGCAGGTCCACGCATAGCGAGCGGTCCAAGTCGATCCTGCGTGCAGCTTCCGTGCAACCAGGCCGTTCTTGGGCGGATATGGAGTCGCGAGCATCCGCCCTGTCCGTCTTCCCGCATACGGTTCACCACATGTCGCGAACGCTACCGTCCCTGATCACTGAGGCGGCTGCTTTGTCCGTCGCCGGAGGCGGGCTCGTCGGCACGAGATGGGCCCGGCGCTGATCGGGGCAGGGGCGGCCGCAACCGTGGTCGTCGTCGCGCCTGGGAACAACCCGCGGGCTAGGTTCTGTCTCTCCCATCATGAATATGGCCCGTTAGACGGGTACTGCCCGTGGAGACCTGAGTAACGCCCAGTCCGCCGTGCTGGCGCTCCTGCGGTGCAGCCGCTCGTGGCTGCCATTGCATAGCCCGATTCGGCCTGTTGGCGGCGTCGTTGCGATCGGGCATCATGGTCCGATGCCTGATCGGGAGACGCCCCTCGACCCGGCGCTGTATCCCGAGATCGTATCGGCAGGTGGGCTGGTAAGCGCACTGGACGCCGAGTTCGACCGGCTGGGTGTGGTGCTGCGAGGTCAGGCGCACCCGGATCCGGACATCGCCGATCGTGTGGCCACGGTCGGGGACGACGAACGTCATACCAAGGTGACGCTAGTGTGCTGAGTCTTTGATTCGTTTGCAGTACGCGGCGAGGCTGGCGAGGATCTCGTCGGCGGTCTTGGTCCACACGTACGGGCGTGGCTGCTCGTTCCACATGTCCAGCCACGCCCGGATGTCCTTCTCCAGCGCGGTGACGCTGCGGTGGACACCGCGACGGATCAGCTTGTTGGTGATCTCGGCGAAGAACCGCTCGACGAGGTTGAGCCAGCTGGCGCCGGTCGGGGTGAAGTGCAGGTGGAACCTCCGGTTGCGCAGCAGCCATCGCTTGACCGCAGGGGTCTTGTGCGTGGCGTAGTTGTCGAGGATCAGGTGGACGTCCAGGTCCTGCGGCACGGCGGCGTCGATGCGGCGCAGGAACCGCAGGAACTCCTGCTGCCGGTGGCGGCGGTGGATCGAGCCGATCACCTTGCCGCTGGCCACGTCCAGCGCGGCGAACAGGCTCGTCACCCCTGCACGCAGGTAGTCGTGCGTGCGCCTTTCCGGCACGCCCGGCTGCATCGGCAGGACCGGCTGGGACCGGTCCAGGGCCTGGATCTGCGACTTCTCGTCCACGCACAAGACGAGTGCCCGCTCGGGCGGGTCCAGGTACAGGCCGACGACATCGCGGACCTTCTCCACGAACAGCGGATCGGTCGACAGCTTGAACGTCTCGGCCCGCCAGGGCTGCAGTCCGAACGTGCGCCAGACCCGCGAGACCGTCGACTGCGACAGCCCGGTCGCGGCGGCCATGGACCGGCTCGACCAGTGGGTCGCGTTGCGGGGCTTGGACTCCAGGGTCGCCACGACGATCCGCTCGACGTCGGCGTCGCTGACCGTGCGGGGCCGGCCGGGCCGGGGCTCGTCGAACAGCCCGTCGAGCCGGTCGGCGACGAACCGTGCCCGCCACGTCCCGACCGTCGGCAGCGATACACCCAGCAGCCGCGAGACCTCGCTGTTGGACATGCCCTCTGCACAGGTCAGCACGATCCGTGCCCGCATCGCCAACGCCTGAGCCGTGGTTCGCCTGCGAGTCAACGCTTCCAATGCCTCGCGCTCGACGTCGGTCAACTCCAGCAGCGCGAGCTTCGGCCCACGACCATCACCCATACCAGAACTAACAGCAAATTACGGACTCAGGACACTAGGGTGGCGCGAGCGAAAGATCTGGGTGAGCGTCCAGGCACGACAGCGGATGCTGGCCCAGGGGTTCGCACCGGACCTGGCGGCGGTGGCGGACACGGTGGCCAGGTGGCAGGGCGGCGCGCGTGCCACCGAGCTCGCGGCGGTCTGGCCGTATCTCGGGTCGGTCCGGCTGGCCGAGGCCCGGGAACGCGGCGACGCGGTCGAGGTCGCATGGCTGTCGCTGTACGAGAACCACACGGGCGATGCCGTGCGTGCCCGCCTGCACGCCTTCGTCGCGTTGGCGTTCTACGAGCCACGGCTGCGTCGCCTACGGCCGTTTACCAGCCATTGGATGCTGGTGTTCAGCAGGTCGCCGACGTTTCCGTGGTCGCGGGACTGCCCGTCGGTGGACCCGCTCGAACCCGGCAGGTATCGAGTACGGACCGCCGAGGGCCGTGAACTGGGTGTCGCCGACGCCGCCGGGAGCCTCGCCCTCGTTCTCGCGGCGCTGGACACAGTCGCTGCCGGACGGCTGGACGTCTAGGTTCTCGGCCGATCACGTCCGTCGGGTATGGCGCGTAGCCAGTCCAGGGCTTCGACCAGGTCGAGGGTGGCTTGGTTAGTGGCTGGCCAGTTTGTCGAATCGGGTGGCAAGTCCGCGCCAGTGTTTGCGCCTGTTGAACCCGCGTTCTACCTGGTTGCGTTTGCGGTATGCGGCACGGTCGAAGTTCGGTGGTCTGCCGCCGGCGCGACCGCGCCGCTTCCGGTTGGCGATCTGGTCGTTGGGCTCCGGGATGACCGTGGTGATGTCCCGCGAACGCAACAGCGCCCGGTTGGCCCGCGAGGAGTACGCCTTGTCGCCGGTCAACGAGTCCGGGCGCTTGCGCGGCCGACCGATGCCACCCGGACGTGGGACCGCGACCTGGTCCAGCAGCGCCGCCAGCTGGCGGGTGTCAGCGGCCTGTCTACTACGGATTCATCTCAGACGTGATGCACGCTGCGACGGCGGAGAGGTGGGTCTGCTGCACCGATAGGTGACAGGTGTAGTCACGCGGCCTGACTGGCCGACGGGGTCATGATTGTCTCGAACTCGATCGGGGTCAACTTGCCGAGTGGGCGCTGCCTCCGGCGTCGGTGGTAGGTGCGTTCGATCCAGGTGACGATCGCGGTGCGGAGTTGGTCGCGGGTGGCCCAGGTGCGGCGGTCCAGGACGTTGTTCTGCAGCAGGCCGAAGAACGACTCCATGGCCGCGTTGTCCCCGGCCGCCCCGACTCGCCCCATCGAGCCGCGCATGCGGTGCCGGTGCAGTGCGGCGACGAACTTCCGTGATCGAAATTGCGACCCGCGGTCGGTGTGCACGACGCACCCGGCCACGCCGTCGCGGCGGGCGGTGGCGTTGTGCAGCGCGGTCACGGCCAGGCGGGACTTCATGCGCGAGTCGATGGAGTAGCCGACGATCCGGTTGGACCAGGCGTCCTTGATCGCGCACAGGTAGAGCTTGCCCTCGCCGGTGCGGTGTTCGGTTATGTCGGCAAGCCACAGCCGGTTCGGGCCGGGCGCGGTGAAGTCGCGCCGGACGAGGTCGTCGTGGACCGGTGGGCCGACCTTGCGTCCCTTGCCGCGCCGTTTGCGGGCGAAGGCGCTGAACCAGCCGTGGCCGGAGCAGATCTTCCATGCGGTCCGGTCGGCCATCGGCTGCCCGGCCGCGGCGGCTTCGTCGGCCAGGAACCGGTAGCCGAACTCGGGGTCGTCGCGGTGGGCGTCGTGCAGGGCGTTGGCTCGCCACGCCTGGGTGTACTCGGCGTCGGTGACTGGTCGGGCGAGCCAGCGGTAGTAGTGCTGGCGGGTGATCTTCAGTACCCGGCACGTCACCGCGACGGGGATGCTGTCGGCGGCCAGATCTGTCACGAGCGGGTAGATCCTTTTCCCGGCAGGTGCGCCTGGGACAGGTAGGCCGCGGCCCGGCGCAGGACCTCGTTCTCCTGCTCCAGCAGCTTGATCCGCTTGCGCGCCTCCCGGAGCTCTGCGGACTCGGTGCTGCTCACACCGGGTCTGGTGCCGGCGTCGACGTCGGCGGCGCGCATCCACTTGAACAACGTCATCGGGTGCACGCCGAAGTCGTTGGCGATCTGCTCGACCGTCACGCCGGCATCGCGGGTCTGCGCGACCCGCACGACGTCGTCACGGAACTCTCGGGGGTAGGGCTTTGGCACAGCGACATCCTTCCAGCCCGCCCACAGGGCAAGCCATCTCTGATGTCACCTATCGGTGCAGCAGACCCGGTCGGCGAGCAGGAACAGCAGGAAACGCTGCCTTGGCGCGACGACCTCGCCAAGGCAGACTTCTCCATCGCCCAACGCCTTGAGTACCTCGACCGCAGCTGCCATGCCCTGGCGATCGAGTCCGGCCGCTTCGGTGATCTCCAACCTTGCCGCATAGGTCGGCGCGAGCTCGTCGGCAGGAAGGGGCTTGGTCCGCACGGCGAAGGAAGCACCGCCGGCAAGTGCCAGCCTGCATTCCCGGAATGCCTCGCCGCCGGCTGCCAACAGATTGATCAACCGATCGCGGTTCACGCTCGGACGGTACAGCAGGCAATCGGTGGACCCAGGTCCATCTCAGGCCACCGGCCGGTATACCGGCGATCTCTGCTCAACCTGTTAGGCAGAGAATCCGCCGCTCGACGCCGCCACGGTGACTCCCTGAAGTGCAGCGCCGAGCGGCACGGCGAGGCGGAATAGCACAGAGCCAGCGGGCTATCTCGGGTACGCCTCGTCCAGTTCTTCAAGCAGACGCTGCAGGCGGTCGCGGAAGCGGGGTAGTTGAGTGCGAAGCTGCTCCGTGCGTTGGTCCGGAGTGCGTCGCCGCTGGGCGGGATGACCGGGCTGGACGGTCTTCTGAACGGCTGCGCTGAACGCGTAGATCGAGCCGAGCTGCGGGGATTCGAGGATCGTCAGGGCGGTCTCGTCGGTGAAGAGTGCGTCGAAGCCATCGTGCATGGTGATGAGCGAGGCGATGGTGTCGTCCAGGGCGCCGTCGGGGTCACACCGCGTGCGTTCCAGGATGGCTCGGAACCGGGCGGCTAGCTCCTGCTCACCGGGCGGGGAGGCGTTCGGGGGCATGGGTGTCATGGTGCCATCGTGCCGTTCGCGACGCGGCCGGCCGCCGTGTCGACGGCCACGACGGCGTCGGGGGGACGGTCTGCGCCACGGTGGACACCGATCGTGGTCGGCAGTTCGGTTGGCCCCGGGGGTCCGGCGGATGACCATGCGCCTGGCCCCGTCCTCCAGTTTGCTGCCCTCCGCTAAAGGTCCGCACCGAACCCGGCGACGATGGCACGGGCCACCGGCGACGGGTCGGTGCCGTCGATGGCGAAGCCGTCCGCGACGTGCACGGCGGGCTGGGCCATCATCCGCGGGGTGGTGCCGCGATGCGGCCAGGTCGCGGTGTGCACGATGAACGGGTGGCACAGGAACACGTCCCCGGCCCGCCCGGTGGCGTGCACCACCGTGCGGCACAGCAGCGACGGGCGCACGTGCCTGACCGGCTCGTCGCCGCTCATCCCGGCCTCGCCCGCCGGGCGCAGGATGCGGGGGATCGCCAGGTGCGATCCGACCACCAGCCGGGTCGGCGCGTCATCCTCGCCCACGTCCGAGAACAGGAACAGCGCGAGCAGCCCACGCGCTCGTGAGTACACGTTGGCCCAGTACTCGCCGTCGACCTCGTAGCTGCCCTCGATGTGCCAGCCCACGTCGCCGGGATACGCCTCGGACGGGAAGCGCACCGGCACCGAACCGCCGACCCCGGCCCGGGGTGTCCACCGGCCGGGCCCGATCAGCGCGTCGTATGCCGCATGCAGCGCGGGTGCTGTCCCGGCGGCCTCGAACGGCCCGCCCTCGGGGCAGGCGACCCGGACCACGGGCCGGGTCCACGTCACCCGGTCCCGCGTGACGCCCTGCTCGGCGAGCGCCGCCCAGATCGCGTCCCGGCAGGCGGCGGCGACGTCCGCAGCCATGGCGCCGCGCATCGCGACATACCCGTCGCGCTCGAACCGCTCGATGTCACGGCTGTCCATGCCACCAGTCTGCCCGAACCCGCCACATCGGACATCCCGGTTTACGGCGGGCCGCGACGGTGGGAGGGCACCGGCGTCACCAGGACGCGCGATGCCCTCCCGGCGATCACTCCGCCGCGATGGCGGCGAGGACGTCGGCGCGGGCGGCGCGGCGCGCGGGCCACAGCGCGGCCAGCACCCCGACCAGGGCCATGCCCGCCAGCGCCACCCCGGCCGTCGGCCACGGCACGGCCATCTCGAACACCGGGTTGGCCAGGATGACGTACTGCATCACCCCGCCCAGCAGCACTCCCGCGCCGATGCCGAGCAGGCCCCCGTAGAGCGAGATCACCACGCTCTCCCGCCGGACGGTGCGGCGCACCAGGGCCCGCGACGCGCCCAGCGCCCGGAACACGCCCAGCTCGCGGGTGCGCTCCAGGACCGACAGCGCCAGCGTGTTCACCACGCCGAACACCGCGATCACCACGGCCGCGCCGAGCAGCACGTACACCAGGCCGAGCACCAGCTGGAACGGCTGCAGCAGGTCGTCGAGCAACTGCTCGCGGTCCTGCACCACCACGTCCGGCCGCTGCGCGAACGCCTGCTCCAGCGCGTTGCGCAGCGCGCCGTGGTCCGGGCCGACGGCGTACACGCTGTCGCCCCAGCCGTCCACGCCCTCCGGCACCAGCGCCTCGTCGATCAGCACGCCGGGCAGCAGGTCACTGCCCTCGTGCAGGCCGGTGACGGTCGCGGAGACCTCCGCCGGGACTACCGTGCCCTGCTTGCCGGCGGCGCCGAACCGCAGCCGGACCGTGTCCCCGACCCGCAGCCCGTTGTCGGCGGCGAACTGCGCGTCGAGCAGGACACCACGGCGCAGGTCGCCGCTGCCGCTGGTCACGGTGGGCCGCAGCGCGGTGCCCACCCCGGCCGGGTCGAGGCTGGTGAACCTGGCCTCGGTGTTCTTGCCGCGCGGCGGCAGCACCACCAGTTCCCCGGTGCGCGGCGCGGCCAGCGCGCTCAGGCCCGGCACGGCCGCCGCCTTGGCCCGGACCGTGTCGTCGAGCTGCCCGAAAGCCGCCGCCCGTAGCAGCACCGCGTCCTGCGGCACCGCCGCACGCACGGAGGAGGTCAGGTCGGCCGACATCGTCTCGCCGACCGTGCTGAACGCGCAGACCAGCGACAGTCCGATCATCAGCGCGGACGCGGTCGCGGCGGTGCGCCGGGGGTCGCGTACGGCGTTGCGCAGCGCGATTCGGGTCACCGGGCCGCCGCGGCGCAGGACCTGGGCCAGCGGGCGCAGCACGCCCAGCGCCAGCACCGGCGCCATCAGCAGCAGGCCGAACCAGGCCAGCACGGCACCGGCCATGGCCTGTATCCGCTTCGGCTCGGTCAGCTCCTCGGGCGAGGTCAGCGCCACCAGCGCGACCCCGGCGGCGACGGCGAGCAGGCCCAGCGCGGTGCGCAGCACCAGTGAGCGCCGCGGCACGGCGGCGTCGGTGCGCAGCGCCGCCATCGGCGACACCCGGGCCGCCCGGCGCGCGGACCCGTACGCCGACACCACCGTCACCAGCAGCCCGACGGCATACCCGAGCAGGATCGCCCACGGCGACACCGCGTACGCGACCGTCCCGGCGACCGGCAGCAGCCGCATCGCCAGCAAACCCAGCCCGACGCCGAGCGCCACCCCGAGGGTCGCACCGACCAGGCCCAGCACCACCGACTCGGCCAGCACCGCCCGGCGCACCTGCCCCCGCCGCGCGCCGACCGCCCGCAGCAGCGCGAACTGCCGGGTGCGCTGGGTGACCAGCATGTTGAACGTGTTCGCGATGACGAACACGCCGGCCAGCAGCGCCACCGCGGCGAACGCGAGCAGCGCCTTGCGGATGAGGTCGCCGTCCTCGGCCGCGTTCTCCGCCTGCTTCTGGCGCAGCGCCGCACCGGGCTCCACGGTGAAGCTCGTGCCCAGTTCCGCCCGGGCGGCAGCGGTCACCGCCTGCTCGTCGGCGCCGAACAGCTCGACCCGGGCGAAGCCCGGCGCGGTGCCGCTGGGTGCGCCGTCCGGGGTGCCCTCCGGGCGCAGCAGGCGCGCGGCGGTTTCGGCGTCGTACGCGACCGCCGGGTCGAACTCGCGCCCGGCGGGCCGGTAGGCGAACACGCCGACCACGGTCGCCGTGTCGGACCGGTCCCCGCCGAGCAGCACCCGGGCCTGGTCGCCGACCGACAGCCCGGCCTCGTCGGCGGCCTGCTGCTCCAGGGCGACCTCCCCGGCGCGCTGCGGGCCGCGCCCGGTGAGCAGGCCGAAGCGCTGCGACGGGTCCCAGTCGGTGCCCGCGGTGGCGGGCCAGGACGTGGTGCCGAGCTTGCCGTCGGCGCCCACCAGGGCGGCGTACCCCTCCACCACGCCCTCGGCGCGGCTCACCCCGGGCAGGCCGCCCAGCCGTGCCACGGTCTCGGCTGGGATCACTCCGTCACCGGAGCGGGCCTGTGCCAGCGCGGCCAGGTCGGTGCGCTGCGCGCCGCCGCGCACCGTGGCGGCGGCGGAGTCGGACACCACCCAGGTCGCGACCACGAAGGCCACCCCGAGCACGATCGCGGCCAGGGTCATCGCGACCCGGCCCAGGTGCGCGCGCAGGTCGCGCAGCATCGCCCGCAGCATCAGGCACCCGCCCCGGCGCTCACGCGGCCGCCGTGCGCCACCGACTCCAGCGAGCGGACCCGGTCCAGCACCCGGTCGGCCGAGGGCTCGCGCAGCTCGTCGACGATCACGCCGTCGGCCAGGAACAGCACCCGGTCGGCGTACGAGGCCGCGACCGGGTCGTGGGTGACCATGACCACGGTCTGGTGCAGCTCGTCGACGCTGCGCCGCAGGAAGCCGAGCACCTCGGCGCCGGCCCGCGAGTCCAGCGCGCCCGTCGGCTCGTCCGCGAAGATCACGTCCGGACGGCTGATCAGGGCGCGGGCGCAGGCCACCCGCTGCTGCTGGCCGCCGGACAGCTGGGCGGGCCGGTGGCTCAGCCGGTCGCGCAGCCCGACCGCGTCGATCACCTGGTCGGCGAACGCGGTGTCGGCCCGCCGCCCGGCCAGGTCGAGCGGCAGGGTGATGTTCTCCCAGGCGGTCAGGGTCGGCAGCAGGTTGAACGCCTGGAACACGAACCCCATCCGGTCGCGGCGCAGCTCGGTCAGCGCGTCGTCGCGCAGGCCGGTCAGCTCGACCCGCCCGGCGCCGCCCTGGCCCGCGCCGTCCAGCCACACCCGGCCCGAGGTCGGCGTGTCCAGCCCGGCCAGGCAGTGCATCAGGGTGGACTTGCCCGACCCGGACGGACCCATGATCGCGGTCAGCTCGCCGCGCCCGAAGGCGACCGTCACCCCGTCCAGGGCGGTCACCAGCGCGTCGCCCGAGCCGTACCGTTTGGTCAGGTCCTCCGCGCTCACCGCGGCGTCGAATGTCGTCATGGCCGACACGCTGCCCGGCCGCGGCGGCCCGGCCGTCGGGCGGAAGTCGATCTCCGCCTGCGACTTAAGTAGCGGTTCGGAGTGACGGAAGTAGCATCCGTTCCGGCCGCCCGCCTGCCTAAGCTCGTCGGCGACAGCGGCGCACGGGGGAGGGGGACCGCATGAGGCGGGACGCGGCGGCGGTGCCGGGGCTGCCCTCCTGGCTGCAGCCGGGCAGCCTGTTGCGGCGGATCGCGCACCGGCTGTTTCCGTTCGCGCTCGGCTTCGGGGTCCTGGTGTTCTCCCTGACCACACCGCTGCGACCGGCGATGTTCCTGTTCGGCGAGAGCGTCCTCGACCCGCCGGTGCCGCTGATCGCGCTGTCGATGGTCGCCGCAGGCGTGAGCGCGGCGCTGGTCCGGTGGCGGCGGTGGCCGCTGTTCGTGATCGCGCTCGCGGTGTGGCTGGCCCTGGCCATGCCCGCCGCGCTGTTCGTCGCCGCCTACTACGCCGGGGCGGGCCGGCCCGGCCGGTCCCAGGATCCCGGCCGGGCCTGGCCGTACTTCCTGGTGGTGGCGCCGCTGGTCGGCGTGCCCGTGGCCTGGAGCGCGATCAACGACGACCTGCTGTACGAGGGCATGACCGGCGGCGTGCTCACCGGCGCGGTGATCACCGGGCTGTTCTGGGTCGGCATGATGGTGCTGCTGCCGTTCGTGTTCGGGCTCTGGGTCCGGGCCCGCCGCCAGGTCGTCGCCCAGCTGCAGGAACGGGCTGAGCGGCTGGAACGCGAGCAGCACGAGCGGGCCGAGCACGCCCGCGCCGAGGAGCGCCGCCGCATCGCCCGCGAGATGCACGACGTGGTCGCCCACCGGGTGGCGCTCATGGTGCTGCACGCCGGGGCGCTGGAGGTGAGCACCGCCGACGCGCGCACCGCCGAGGAGGCCGCGCTGATCCGCACCACGGGCCGGGAGGCGATGCAGGAACTGCGCGAGGTGCTGGGCATGCTGCGCGCCCCCGACGTGTCCCCGGCGGACCTGACCCCGCAGCCGACCCTGGACGAGCTGGACCGCCTGCTGGACAGCAGCCGCGCGGCCGGGCTGCCCGTCCGCCGGGTGGACGTCGGCGAGCCGCAGCCCGTGTCGCTGTCGGCCCAGCGCACCGCCTACCGGGTGGTGCAGGAGGGCCTCACCAACGTGGCCAAGCACGCCGGGGCCGCGCCCACCACGGTGACCCTGCACCACGGGCCGCGTGAGCTGGTGGTCGCCGTGGAGAACGCGGCCCCGCCCCGGCCCGCGCCGAAGCCGCCGAGCAGCGGCCTGGGCCTGGTCGGGCTGACCGAACGGGTGGCGCTGGCCGGTGGCGCGGTGCAGGCCCGGCCCCGCCTGGACGGCGGGTTCCTGCTGCACGCCCGCATCCCGGCCGACCCGCCGGAGCCCGTACGCCAGGAGGTGGCGGCATGATCCGGGTGCTGGTGGTCGACGACGAGGCCCTGGTGCGCTCCGGGCTGCGGATGATCCTGGAGGCCGCGGGCGACATCGCGGTGGTCGCCGAGGCGCGCGACGGTGCCGACGCGGTCGACGCGACCCGGCGGCACCGCCCCGACGTAGTGCTCATGGACGTACGCATGCCCGGCACCGACGGCCTGGCCGGAGCCGCCGCGCTCGCCGCCCTGCCCGAACCGCCCCGGGTGATCATGCTGACCACGTTCGACCTGGATGAGTACGTGCACGCCGCGCTGCGCGCGGGAGCCGTCGGCTTCCTGCTCAAGGACACCCCGCCGCGCGACCTGGCCGAGGCGGTGCGCACCGTGGCGGCCGGCAACGCGATGCTCGCCCCGACGGTGACCCGCCGCCTGATCAGCTCGTTCGCCGAGCGTGGCCCGTCCGTGGCTGACCAGGCACGGGCCCGGCTCGGCGTGCTCACCGAGCGGGAGCGGGACGTGGTGCGGGCGGTGGCCCGCGGCCTGTCCAACGTGGAGATCGCCCGCGAGCTGGACATGGCCGAGGCCACCGTCAAGGCGCACGTGAGCCGGGCGCTGGCGAAGCTGGGCATGACCAACCGGGTGCAGGCGGCGATCCTGGTCCACGACGCCCGCCTGGATCCCGGCGCGCCGTCCTGAGCGCGCCCGGCCCGCACGCTGTTGCCCCCTTGTAGCCCGGCTGTAGCCGATATCAGCAGGATGGTGCCGTTACCGTCACCGCCGAGCAGAGGACCCACCCATGCCCTCGCCTCTTCGCAGGTTCCGCGCCGCCGCCGTGGCCGTGGCCGCCGTGCTGGCCACCGCCGCCGCACCGGCTCCGGCCGGGGCCGCACCCGACCAGGCCGCCGCGGCCGCCGACCGCGTGCTGCGCGTCTACAACAACAACATCGAGAACCTGGTGGTCAACAACCCCGACGGCTCCTGCACCCGCATCTCCGGGCCGGACCACCTGACCTCGATGCTGGTCGACGACGCAGGCCGCACCGGGACCGCCGGCGTCAAGGCGCCCGACATCCTGATCGTGCAGCAGGTGCGCGGCACCGGCCAGATCAGCGCGTACGCCGACCAGCTCGCGGCCAAGTTCGGCCTGCCCGCGGGGACGTACGGCGCGATCGTGGTGTGGGACGACCCGGAGCCGTGGGGCAGCACCCACCACTGCGACGACCAGTCCCTCGGCGACCTGAAGAAGAAGCAGACCAACGGCATCATCTACCACAAGCAGCGGCTGACGCTGACGAACACGTCGAAGTACTGGAGCGCCGGCTGGCTCAAGCCGGGCACGGCGTACAACGACGGCGCGGGCTGCACCCTCTACAAGCCGCCGAACAACGACGACGGCACCACCAACGAGTGGAAGTGGAAGCGCACCAGCGCCATCGCAGCCCGGTTCACCACGAAGGACACCGGCACCAGCGTCTTCGTCGCGACGATGCACCTGCCCCAGGAGAACCGGCAGAACGCCTGCTCCGGCGACGGTGAGACGGGCATCGGCGACACCGGCATCCACATCGGCGCCGACGCCACCACCCTGATGAACAGCTCCACGATCCGCGTCGTCGGCATCGACGCCAACCGCACCGGCATCCCGGCGAGCACGCTGAGCGGCTACGGCATGACCGGCTACGGCACCGCCGCCACCAGCGGCAGCAGCAAGATCGATTACCTGTTCGTGCGGGGGACCGTGCAGTCCTCGCCCGTCGGATACACGGTCGCCGGCACCAAGTCCAACCACAAGGCGCTGTACGGCTTCATCACGTACTGAGCGGCAGGACGGTGGTCCCCCGCACGCCTCGCGGGGGACCACCGTGTCCTGCTGCCCGGAGCCGCCCGAGCTCCGGCCAGCAGGTGATGCCGAGCCCATTCCCGGCCGGCGAGCTCGCTGGTCACCGCCTGCGCTCACGCTGCCCGATCCGGCCGCCTCCGCGTATCAGCCGTCCGTATGGGGCAGGGGTCCAGCAGATGACAGATCGGTGTACGCAGACCGACAGCGCCCGTCGACACGACGGGTCCACGCTGATGGCCCCGGATAGTCGATCAGGTCGACCGACTGTCGTGGGCCGGCTCCCGCCCGCCGCCGGATGAGGAGTGGGCGCGGGATCGGCGGCGGCCTAGGATCAGCCCATGATCCATCCCAGGTATCCGCTGGTCACCGAGCGGCTGGTGCTGCGCCCGTGCACCGCCGAGGACCTGGACGACGTGTGGTCCTATCAGCGGCTGCCGGAGGTGGTCGAGCACATGCTCGCCGAGCCGCGCACCCGTGAGCAGTCCCGCTCCTCGGTCGAGGCGATGGCGCGGGAGCGGCAGGCTGCCTAGCCCGATCCGGACGGCTCGGTGCTAGCGTCGCACGATGTCCAAGAGCGAGATAGACCAGCTCACCGCCGAGTTCTACGGCGCCTTCGACAACCGGGGCGGCGTCGCGCCGGACGTGACGCGCATCCGCCGGCTTGTGCTGCCCACCGGTGTCATCATCAAGACCGGCCCGGAGTTCACGGCGTACACGGTGGACGAGTTCATCGAGCCGCGTCTGCTGCTGCTGACCGGTGGCCGGCTGGTCGAGTTCGCCGAGTGGGAGACGGCCGAGCGGACCGAGCTGGCGGGCGACATCGCCTGCCGGTTCGGCGAGTACCGCAAGAGCGGGATCCTCGACGGGGTGGCGTTCGAGGGCGGAGGTCACAAGGCCATGCAGTTCGTGCGCACCCCGGACGGCTGGCGGATCGCGGCGCTGGCCTGGTACGACCATCCGTGACGCGGCTGCACCGCCACGCCGCCCGCAGCGCGTCCGCACGGAGCGTGCCGCCGGTGTCTACTTCGGTCGACCCGCCGCAGACCCGCTTGGCGCGCCGATGACCACGGCGCTGACCGGTAGCGGCCACTCGGTCTGGGTATTGCTCAGCCAGAGCTGGATGCCCGTATCGTCCAGCTCAAGACCCAGCTCCCGGTCGATGACCCGATGTCCTTGGGTCAGTAGAGTCTGCCGCACGGCGTCGTACGGCACCGAGTAGTCCGGCTTGATGTTGATGCCCGCATACAGCACCTCGTCGGCCTTCACGATGAAGATGCGGCTGACCCGCTCTCGATCGTCATACTGCACGACGAGCCCGTCCTCCCAGAACAGGTCCTCGGCTGGTGCCTTCGAGCCGGGCTTCTCGATGCACGTCATCACGTCGTGGAGCCGCCGGCGGACGTCAGCCCGGGGTTCGCCGAGCGAGACCAGGCCGATGCCGTGCCCGGGCCTGACATCGTGCGAAAGCACAGGCGGTCGGGTCGCGCCTCCCGGGATGGTGACGATCTCGCCTACGGCATGCCCCGGCGCGTGGAGCGTCACGTTCTCCACGACCGCGTCCCGCTCGGTCGAGGGGACATAGAGGCCGACGGTGCCGTCGGCAAACGTCCAGCCGCTGTCGTCCTGTTCGGGCGCCAGACCCTCGCGCCGAAGATCCGCCACTACACGCTCCGCCGACCCGCCCAGCGCCACGCCGCGGATCGTCACATAGCTCGGATCCGGCATTTCTATCAGGTACAGGCCGTCGGCGGAATTGCAGGTCAGCATGAGACCGAGCCGGCCGTAGTGGTCGGTGAGATCCGCCGAAGCGCCCCGGCGAAACGCACTGTACGAGCCGAGCAGTTCATGTAGCTGCTCGCGTGGAGTACCGAATCGGAGGGGACCGACCCCGACACCCGGCACGACCTCCCAAGCCTCATCCGCCACCGGGCCAGCCTATCCAGCCGGACACCGACGATGTGCTCACCGGCCGCGACGGCCCGCTGAACTCGCGAAGCGCAGGCGACCACCCTGATCACTCGACTTGCCTGGCAGATGGGCGTGTACCTGCGCAAGATACGCCCATCTGCCAGGCAAGTCGAAAGATCTCCTCGTGGATTGCGGTGAGCGGCTGGTCCTGCCCGGCGGCTGCCGTCCGCCGAGGTAGGGTCAGGCCAGTTCTCGAGCGGGCCTGCCAGGTCACCGCGGCGGCTCGCCCCGTCCAAGCGGTCCTCGGACCGCGTGACCGCAGGAGTCGATGCTGAAATGACGGCAGAGCGGCCGATGCCGACGCAGGACGACGTGCTCGGCTACTTCGACACGCTGTCCAACTGGGGACGGTGGGGCGACGACGACCAGCTCGGGACGCTGAACCTCATCACCGACGACGTCCGGCTGGCGGCGGCGCGCGCCGTACGCCATGGCAGGAGCGTGTCGTGCGCGTGGGAGATCACCGTGCCGCAGGAGATGGAACGGTCGACGACGACCTGCCCGTGCGCCGCCGACATGCCCGGGGCCGAGAACATGCCGGTGGCCGCATTCCACGACGACCGGCGCTGGGGTTTCTCGTCCGAGCGGCTCGGCATCTCGTTCCACGGCAACACCATCACCCACCTCGACTCGCCGTGCCACATCTTCTGGGACGGCACGATGTACAACGGACGGCCGCATTCGCTGGTAGACGCCGCTTCCGGGTCGGCGTGGGCGGCCGTCACGGCGGCGGCGGACGGCATCGTCACGCGCGGCGTCCTGCTGGACGTCGCGGCGGTCCGCGAGGTGCCGTGGCTGGAACCGGGCCAGGGGGTGTTCCCCGCCGATCTCGAGGAGGCCGAGCGCCGCCAGGGTGTGCGGGTGCGGCCCGGCGATGCGGTGCTACTGCGGACCGGCTACGGCCGCGCCCGGCACGAGGCCGGTGACAGCGGCGGTTTCACGCAGGCCGGCTGGCACGCGTCGTGCCTGCCGTGGCTGCACGAGCGGCAGGTCTCGCTGATCGGCGCCGACACCCCCCAGGACGTGCAGCCGTCGGGCTATCCCGGCGTGCTCATGCCGGTCCACGCCGTGAGCCTGGTCGCGATGGGGCTGTGGATGCTCGACAACTGCGACCTGGAGGCGTGCGCGGCGACGGCCGCCGAGCTCGGCCAGTGGGACTTCCACCTCGCCGTCGCGCCCGTCCGCTTCGCCGGTACGTCCGGCAGCCCGGTCAACCCGATCGCCACCTTCTGAACGGGTTCGGGGGCGGCCAGGACCGTGTCAGGCGCGTAGCGCGGCGGCGAGCGCGGCCAGGCGGCGGCCGTAGGTCTCGCCGTCGCGGCGGCCCAGCGGCGTACGCTCCCACACGTCCCGGTCGGCGTTCTCCCGGAAGTCCGCCTCCCAGTACAGCGTCCCGTCCGGACCCCACTGCGACTCCACCGCGAACCCGCCGGGCGCGGGCCCGAGCCCGCCGCTGACGCCGAACAGCGACTGCGCCAGCGCCGTGCGGTATTCGGTGCGGTGGAACAGCTGCAGGAACGAGTCCTCGTCGCCGACCAGCGGCAGCAGCACCGGCCGGGTCTCCTCGCGCAGCAGCCGGCTCTGCGGGAACTGCCACACCTCGCCGTGCCAGCGCGGGAACGCGTTCACCGTGTCGAAGTCCAGCACCCGGCAGTCGTGCAGCGCGTCCAGCGCCGCGACCGGGCGGTGCCCGTTGCCGGCGGGGATGCGCCAGGTGGGGCGGCGCAGCAGCCGCAGGAGCACATCGTCGTGGTAGGCGGCGACCGCGGCCAGGCTCGCCGTGCGCAGCGCCAGCAGGGCGGGGTAGTGCCGCAGGTTCGTGGCGCGGGGATCGGGCGCGCTGTCGTCGCGCTGCCGGGCGCGCATCAGCTGCTCGATCACCCGGACCCACAGTGCGGTGTGCTGCCGGTCGCGGTCGAGGAACACACCGTGTGCGAGCAGCCGCATCAGGGTGTCGCACCGGCTGCGTACCTCATCATGGGCCTGCTGCAGCGTGGCGGGGTCGGCGTCCGGAGCCGGCGGCGCGAGGGTGCGCAGGTAGTCGCGCAGCCGCCGGATCTCGGTCTCGAACAGGTCGGCGACCTCGATGTGCTTGACCGGGTCGGGCAGCAGCCGCTTGAGCCGGGCCACCGCCATCGCCCTGGTCAGCGGCGGATCGGCGAGGTCGTCCAGCGCCTCCAGCCGGTTGACCAGGTCGGGGAAGAACTGCTCGGCCGCCGCGCTGGTGATGACGTGCGCGCGGTGCTGCGCCACGAGCCGCCGGGCGATCGGGCCTAGCTCGTCGCGGGACGTCCAGAACAGGGGATAGCGCCGGGACCGGGTCCCTTCGAGGGCGGCGACGAGGCCGTGGTCCCAGTCGCCGGACCAGCCGCTGACGACCAGGCCGTACTCGTCGAGCACGCGTTCGAGCAGCTTGCGCAGCGGGGGCACGTACGCGCTCAGCTCCTCGACGGTGTTGAGCTGGTCGGTGCGGGCGTAGTCGCCGTGCAGTTTGATGACCGTGCAGCGGGCGTGGGGGAGCGGCTCCATGCCCTCGATCGCGGCCGGGGTGGCGATGACCTGCGGGAAGATGCCCTCGGCTTCGAGCGCCTGCTCGATGAGGCGGTCGAAGTTGGTGGTGACGATGACGCGTACCGCGCCCCGGGCGACGAGCTGCGCGATGGCGCGGTGGGCGGCGCCCGGCACCTTGACGCCCTGGGCCCGCTCCTCGGGGGTGGGCTCGAAGAACGACGCGAGCAGCGCGCGCCGGGCGGCGGGGGTGCTGGCCAGCGCCTCCAGCAGGGCCGAGTAGCCCAGTGGCGCGCCGTCGCCGTGCTTGGCCCACCACTGCTCGATGTCGGCCTCGGTCGGCACCTGCTCGCCGGCCGCCGCGGCGACCTTGGCCACCAGGGCGTTGACCACGCCCCAGCCGGTCGGCACGCCGACGCCGGTGGACGTGCCCGAGCCGAGGAGCAGCGCATACACGCCGGGCTGGGCGTGCATCGCGGTGGCCAGGCTGATCCGGGCGTCGAAGGCGGGGCGTCCGGCGGGGAGGAGATCGTCCATGGGCAGCAACCATAGACAGCCGGCGCGACGATGCGCAGGCCCCCGTCGCCGTGCCGACAGGGTGGCGCTCGCCTCACCTGGCCCGCCGAGCCGGACACGATGCCTTTGCCTTCTCCTTGTTGATCTACGGCGCGCATGGCGGCACGGTCCCGGCGTCAGACGTCGCTTTCGGCATCGGCCGGGGTGAGCGGAATTCGGTGGCTTCCGGACTCCAGACCCAGGGTTGATCAGGGCTCAGTTGCCGTAGCCGAGAGCGGGGACGGGGCGAGGGTGAGCCGGCGGCGCGGCGACGTCCTCGACGGGCGCGGCGGCGTCGGGCGAGATCCCGGACGAGACCGCCGGCCCGTACCCGGGCGACGGCTCGAACGGCCCCGACGTGCTCGAACAGAGCGGTGTGGTCCGGTCTGACATCCGGTCCAGCTTCGGCGCCGCGAGCACGACGGCAGACGGTGTGCCCATGACGCTGGAGCTGACCATCAACGATCTCGCCGGCGGCGGCGCCTACGCGGGCGCGGCGGTGTACGTGTGGCACTGCGACCGTGACGGCGTACTCCGACGGGATCACCGACCAGAACTACCTGCGTGGCGTCCAGATCGCCGACGCGGCCGGCCAGGTGCGGTTCACCAGCATCTTCCCGGCCTGCTACACGGGCCGGTGGCCGCACGTCCACTTCGAGGTCTACCCCGACCAGGCCGCCATCACCGACTCCGCGAAGGCCGTCGCCACCTCACAGGTGGCGCTGCCCGCCGACGTGTGCGAGACGGTGTACGCCACGGCGGGCTACGAGCAGTCCATCAGCACGTTCTCGCAGGTCAGCCTCGACAGCGACAACGTCTTCGGTGACGACGGCGGCGCGAGCCAGCTCGGTACGGTGTCCGGGGACGTCGGCACCGGCTACACGGTGTCGCTGACCGTCGGTGTCGACACCGGGACGGCTCCGGCGGGCGGCGGGGCGCCCCCGGACGGCGGCCCCGGCGGCCCCGGCGGGACACCGCCCAGCGGACCGCCGCCCACCAGCCGGTAGCGGGGCGGGCGGCTCGCGAACACGGCGATCCGGCGATGGATGTGTCCCGGACGGCGCTGCGCCGGCGACGGTGAGATGGCGCGGCCCATGAAAGCGGAGATCGATACTGCGACAGCCCTTGCGGAGGTCGGTGTCTGCTGTCACTGAAGGATGGCGCGCAATGCGGTGTCGAGCCTTGGTGCGAGCGAGCGGGCGTATGTCGCCGTCAGGTGGTTGCTGTCGCGGTACACGATCACCTCGCCGATGACCGGTGCGCACCGGTGCGTGGGGCAGATGGCGTCGTTGAGATCGAGCAGGTGGACGCCGAGCATCCCGGCTGCGGCCGCTTCCTGGACGGAGCCGGCGGCGGCCTGTGCTGCCGCGCGGTCGAAGGCGCATCTGCTCAGTCTTGTCGGGTGAGCGGAGATGCAGTCGGGCATGTTGGCGCCTGGAGCGGGCGTGTCACGGAGCACGACCACCGGGACGCCGGCGGCCGTGATGGCTCGCCAACTGGCGCGCAGGCCTTCGACCATGGCGCGGTCGCCATCTGGCGCCGACAGCCTTACCGCGCCGTGGGCGATCCGGTAGTCGGCGTTGGTCGTGACGACCAGGTCTGGACGTCCAACGCCGGTCAGTGCGCGCAGCACCTTGCCGTTCCACTCGGCGCAGCTCGGGTATGCCCGCCCGTTGGTGCGCGACAGCACCTGCGCTTGCGCCAGCGGGCAGGAGGACTTCGTGTAGGTGACCAGCCGCCATCGGCGCGTCGCCGCGACCGACTGCAGCGCAGGCACCCACTGTGCCGCGTGGGAGTCACCCACCAACGCCACGGTGAACGATGAATGCGCCTCACCGTAGACGCAGAAAGCCGCGTCTGCGTCACGTTCGCGCTGATGGCAGCCGTCATCGTAGACGTCGGGATAGTCGTCTCGCACCGCGACCGGATCGGGAGTCATCGAGGCCACGCGGTCGACGGGGGCGCCGCGGGGGTCGTCGCGGGGATGTTCGGACAGGACGCCGGCTCCCAGCCCCGCGGCCGTGTGCCCGGTCGCGCCGTTTTGGTTCGCCGCCGTGGACGGCGACGTGCGTGCCGACCACGTGACCGACAGGTGGAGCGCCACCGCGCAGACGACCGGGATCGCCGTGCACAGCGCCCCCAGTCGAAGCGCCCGCGCCGGGAAGTGCGCGAACACCGCCGACAACCGCAGCGGGTTCTCCACATACCGGTATGTCAGCCAGGCCGGCACGGCCGACGACGCCACCACAGCCAGGGACCATCCGGTCGACAGCTCACCGAACCGCGATTCGGCTACGACCAGCAGCGGCCAGTGCCACAGATACAGCGAGTACGACAGTGCACCCACCGCCCGCAGCGGACGGGTGTCCAGCACGGCCGCCGGGCCGATTCCGCCGGCCGCGGCGCCGCCCGCGAGAACCGCCGCCGCGCCGACCGTGGGCACCAGTGCGGCAAGGCCGGGAATCGACGTGGACTCGTCAAGGACGAACGCCGACGCGATCACCATGCCGATCCCGACCCAGCCCGTCGCGGCCGCCACCAGCCTCGGCATCTGCGCCAGCCGGCCGGCGAGGATGGCGATGCCACAGCCGATGGCCAGCTCCCACATCCGGGTGGTGGTGATGAAGTACGCCCGCTCCGGTTCGGCGCCGACCAGGTGAACCGACCAGGCGAAGGAGGGCAGGGCGACTACGACCAGAGCCACCAGCAGCGGCCGTTCGACATCGCGTACGCGGCCGGCCGCAAGCCGATGCGCCAGTCGCACGGCGAACAGCAGGAGCAGGGGCCAGACGAGGTAGAACTGTTCCTCCACGGCCAGCGACCAGAAGTGCTGGACCATGCTCGGTGCGGTGTCGGCGGCCAGGTAGTCGACGGCCCGATCAGCCAGGCGCCAGTTGACGACGTAAAGCCCGCTGGTGAGCACATCCCAGCCGGTGTCGGCCCAGCGGGTCCTGGGCAGGAGCAGCACGGTCAGCAGCAGCACGGCCACGAGCACCACCGCGGCGCCCGGCAGCAGGCGTCTTGCCCGCCGCGCGTAGAAGCCGAGCAGCGACACCCTGCCGGTGCGCGCCAACTCCGATGTGATCAACCGGGTGATGAGGAACCCGGAGATCACGAAGAACACGTCCACGCCGGCGAATCCGCCGGCGACAGGGGCCACTCCCGCGTGGAAGAACAGCACCAGCAGGACCGCCACGGCCCGCAGTCCTTCGATGTCCCCACGGAAACCAGGCCGCCGCGTGGAGTCGACTCGGGTCTCCAACCGATCCCCCTACGCCGCCCCCGTCGGTGGGAGACGATGGCTCCGTGGACCTCGCCCCGCGATCACGGCGAAAACCTCACCGCCTGCATCCCTTGCCGGATAATCGGACATGCTGCTCATTCTGTCTGTTATCCGGCATAGGAATACGTCTTTCATGTTCGCCGCGCCAATTCGATTCGGGCCACATGGGCAGGCGCCGGCGCGGCGTGATGAAGCCGCTGCGAACGGTGGCCGGCGGGGCTTCCTGCAAGGTGGATCCGGCATGAGCGCTCACCGGCGGGCCGGCGAGCCGGACGACTACGCACAACCGACCTGGTATGCGCGGCTGACGTGACGACGGACCCGGCTACCCGGCGGACCGGCGCCCGGTCACGGCGTGCCGGTCCGCCAGGGCAGCCCCTCGCGGGTGGTGGCGAGCAGACGCCAGGCGTCGGCGGCTCCGAGTTCGATGGCGGCCTCGACGAACTCCCGCTCGAAGAAGAGATGGCTGAACAGTTCGCCCCGGCTTGCGGCACGGCCGCCGAGGAGGCGGTTGAGCAGCCTGATGTTGAGGCCCCACCCGGACCGGGGTCCGCGGCCGTACCGCATGTTGAACGCGTCGCTGGCCAGTGCGGCGATCTCGCCTTCCTGCACCGGGCCGGCGAAGATGTAGGGGATGACCCGGCGCCTGCGGCTGCCGTCGGCCCCGGCGGCCTTGGCGGCGGCGTCGTCCTTCTGCGGCACCATCTGGTTGACGATGCTGAGCGTGCGCAGGTCCTCGATCATCCGGTCGACCAGGCCCGCGTGGAGCCAGTCGCCCGCGGCGTCGAAGATGTCGGGACGCTCGGCCGGACGTGCGGGCGGCATCGCGGGCGAGCTGAACGCCGGCGACGTGGCCACGACCACCAGCTTGTCGACGCCGAGTGCGATGGCGGGTTTGAGCGGGGCGTTGAGCCGGATCCCGCCGTCGAGATACCAGCCGCCGGGGCCACCTGCCTCGTCGTCGATCCAGACCGGCGGGAACGCCACCGGGATGGCGGCCGACGCCATGATGTGCTCGGGGCGCAGAGAGGTCTTCTTGTAGTCGACTCCTCGCTCGTGGTCGGCGGCGGGCAGCTTGCCGGCGAGCCGGCCCTCGACGAACATCGCGGTGCGGTAGGTGCCGCACCCGGTGGCGCACACGCCCACGGCGTCGATCGGGCCGTTGCGGGCGTGGGTGTTGCGGTGCAGCTGCGGCCAGTCCATCCACGATTCGACGGTCGTGCGCAGCGGCGCGGTGTCGAGCAGGCTGTGCAGGCGGGCCCCCGTGCCGGCGACCTCGCCGAGGTATCGCAGCACGGTGCGCACGCTGTTGGACAGCGGCGCGTGGAACACGTCCTCCGGTCGCACCTGGCGCCACCTGTCCAGCGCCACGTCGACAGCCTCCTTGGCGGGCAGGTGGGCCAGCGAGGCGAACAGCGCGGCGTTGACGGCACCCACGCTGGTGCCGATCCACACGGTCGGACGCTGGTCGAACTCCTCCATGGCCGGTAGCAGCACCGACAGCACGCCGGCTTCGTAGGCTCCCCGGGCACCGGCTCCGGCCACCGCGATGCCGATGAGTTCCTTGCCGCTACGCCGGTTCATCGGGCGTGCTCGCCGGTCGTGCGGGTCCAGGGCGCGAACGCGTTGTCGACGTCGCTGGTGGCCGGGATCAGTTCGGGCAGGTGGCGGCCCAGCACCGTCAGCATGGTGTTGTTCTTGATCCAGTCGAGGCCGGCCTGGGTGTAGACCTGCGGTGTGAAGTCGTCGGTGAGGAACCGGTCGCTGTTCAGGCGGCGTGATGCCATGAGGATGAACACCCGGAACGCGGTGTCGCTGAAGGCGAATCCGGCTGGTTTGGGCTCGGCGTACATCCCGACCATGAGGTCGACCTTCTCGATGTCGCCGCCGTAGACACGGCGCAGCTCGACCGCCCAGGCGGGGTTGTCGGTCAGGCTGGTGAAGTCCTTGGCCGGCGGGAGGTGCAGCATGCGGCGGAACTCGTTGTATCGCGGCACGCCCAGCTCCCGGGTCCGCAGGATGTCGGTCGCCGCGAGGTCGGTGAGCTGACCGTCGGGACGCTCGAACTCCTGCAGGAAGCGGGGGAAGTTGTGCAGGCTCACCAGACCCGGGTGGGAGATCCCGAACGAGTAGAACAGGTCGGCCAGGGTGTGCTTGCCCAGTACGTCGTAGGTGTGCGGGCCTGCCAGCTGCGGGAAGGTCGCCTCCTGCAGCAGCGCGTCGTCGTTGACGGAGCGGAACTCCCAGTCGTCGGCGATGAGCGGGTGCATCCGGTATACGGCGACGAACTCCTCGGTCAACGCGAACGGCACGCCGAAGTGGTCCTGCTTGCCTCCGACGATGCCGCTGACGATCTCGCTGTCGCTGATGCGGCCGAACATGCGCTGAGCGGTCTCGCCCTCGATGCCGTACCAGTTGGCGCGCAGCCCGATCACCGTCGTCGGATGGCTGACGACGGCCGGCGTCCACTCCACCGTGTGGATCTTCGCGATCAGCGCTGCGTTGACCAGTCGCGCACGCTGGAACAGCTGCTCGTCGGACAGGTCCGGGTGGACGGTGCGGAGCCGGTCGCAGATCGCGTTGTGCTCCAGGATGAACAGGTGGTGCATCATGGCCAGGCCGAGCCAGAACCCGGGAACGGTCGCCGGGTCCGTCCCGTCGGCGGCGGTGTGCCTTCCGTTGACCGGGACCTTCAGCTTGCCCTCGGACATCGTCCGCAGGTGCAGCTGCTCCGCCCTGCTGCTGCCGTACAGCTGCGAGGCGTCCCACCAGTGCGAGTGGTGGTTGACGAAGGTCGGCGGGAGGTCGTCTGATCCGGCCGGCCTGGTCGGGTCCGCGGCCACCCGCGGCACGGTCAGCGGTCGCTGCCCCGGCCACGGGTCGTCGGCGGCCACCTCGATGATCCACGGGTCGTCCAGGACGCCCCGGCCGTGGCTGAACCAGTCCCGGATCATGAACTGCAGCCAAGCCCCGACCAGGTTGTTCACCGAAGTGGCGGGCACGAACTCGCGCCTGCGGAGCAGCTCCTGGCTGATCACGCGCGGGTTGGGCGTGAAGATCATAGGTGCGGTTTCGGGGAACGTCGCCTCATGCGGCAGGTTGCGTCCGAAGCGCGAGCCCGCCATGCCCATGCGCGGCTGGTCGAGGTCGTTGTAGCTGCCGTCGGCGGTCCGCGCGATCCGGTGGACCTCGTCCGGCGGCTCCAGCGGCGGCAGGTCACACGCCGGGAAGTGGCTCGTGTCGTGAAGATTCCTGCGCCGCAGCACGCCACGGATGCCCGCGAGCACGGCGAGGCCGAGCGCGGTGGGCAGCCGGTGCCAGCCCACCGACCGGTCGATCGACACCGCCAGCCGGTCGGCGGCCTCACCCAACGCCGACAGCGGCCACGGGGCCGACGACGTCTCCTTCAGCTTCTGGTCCGGACCGCCAGACCCATGTGTCCCGTTCAGCGACCGGCTCCTTTGCAGCGCGCCTCGACTCCGTACACAGCTTGCCATTGGAATGCCGCCGGGCGGTCGACAACACGCACATTCCCGTCGGCGGGCGCGCCGCGACTCGGGTAATGCGCGCAGACGTGCGGCGTGCGGGTTAATCTCGGTACGACTTCTGGCGGAGGTGCGCATTGACTCACGTGAGGCTGGACGCCGACCGTCTGCTCACCATGTCGCAGAATGAGCTCGACGACCTGTTCCGGCAGAGCCCGACCGGCGGGTTTCCCCAGGGTGAGGGGACCGGGACCGTCATCGTCGCGCCCGGCACCACGGCATCGGCGACAGCGGCCAAACTCATTCACAGGTTCGCGTGGCAGGGCAAGGTGTTCGATCCGGAACGGAGCGAATTGCTTAATCGGGTGTCCCCGATAGGCGTCCGTGCCGTCCGGGCGAAAGTCTATCGGGGAACGAGCCTGTTCGACGGCAGGGAATCGATCGTCCTCGACTATTCGAGGACGTCGCTGATCGCGCATTGGATCCGCGACGAGATGCGCCTGGTGAGCCCGTCGGTCTATCTCGGCATCGTGTTCTGGGACAACGCCAAGATATTCAACTTCACGTTGACGTTCGCGCACTGAGCCTGACCGCACCGCACGGAGGAACGCCATGCCCCACCAGGAGTCCCTCACCATCCAGGCGGAGATCTCCGCCGCCCGGTTCCTCGAACTCGACGAGATGCTGTCGGAGATCGGCCGCAAGCGGACCATGCACGACCTGATCCCGTTCCCGGACCTGGGCGGCGTGCACTTCGCCCGGATCCTGCTGATGCCGCAGGCGCTCGACATCCACGGACAGACGATCAGCGCCAGCATCCTCTACCTGTGCGAGGTGGACGCGCCGGCGCGGGCGCACATCGCCGAACTCGTCGACAAGGCGACGGCCGGCCTGGACCGGCTCTTCGCCGGCTGCGACGGATACCGCGTCGACAGCGCGGCAGACCGGATCGCCTGGCTGCACGCGCACACGCTGCCGACCGCGGCCTACTACGTCAACACCGTGGGACGCGGGCTCACCCAGATCCAGCAGGAGGCCCTGCTCCGCGAGGCCATCGAGGACTTCCTGGACCGCGACCGCCCACGGCTGGCGCTCATGCCGGCGCTCGACATCCGAGCCGCCGTCCAGGAGCACGTGAAGACGCGCCCCGACCTGTCCTTCGCGCAGTCGCCCCCGGACGGCCCGAGCCTCGGCTGGCGGCTGGGCGAAGCACTCCACCAGGTCGGCGTACCCGCCCTGACCCTGGCCCTGGCGCCGCTGGCGGCCGCCGCGGCCCCGCTGTGGGCGGCCCTGCTGCGCTGGTATGAGACCCATGACGTCCCCCACCAGCAGCGCCCTGACCCGCAGAGCCTGCGCGAGCTGTCCCGCGGCGAGGACTTCGCCGCGCAGAGCCCCCTGACCGCGATCGGATTCGTCAAGCCGGGCTGGTTCCGGCAGGTGACGCTGACCGGCGCCCTGGCCGCTCTGGACTACGGGGTCCGGCACCTCTACAACCGCGGAAGCCTCACCGGCGTCCGGACGATCCACTTCGCCCGGTGGCTTCTCCTCGACGACGGACGCCGGGCACTGTTCGCCAGCAACTACGACGGCAGCCTCGAAAGCTACATGGACGAGTTCATCGACAAGGTCGCGTGGGGCCTCAACGCCGTCTTCAGCAACGGACTCGGCTACCCGCGCACCCGCTGGCTGGTCGGCGACGGAGCCACCGACGAGCAGGCCTTCAAGAACTACCTGCGCACCCACCAGCTGCGCACGCACGTGTGGTACTCCGCGTACGAGAACCTCACCACCCACAACATCGAGACCAACGCACGCATCCGCGCCGGCCTCCTCGGGCAGTCGAGCCCGGCCGAGGCACAGGCATGGCTCGCGCTGCTCTAGGCGTACACCGCCCCGGACCACGGAAAAGGACCACCGTCACCGTGCAACTCGAACTCGACGACATCCAAGGGCTGATCATCCGGGGATACGGAACACTTCCGGCCGCGCGCTTCCACCTGCTCGCCATCGATCGGCCGCAGGCCGCCCGGGCGAGCCTTCGCCGGCTGCTGCCCCGCGTGACCTGCGGCCAGGTCCGCCCGACCGACGCCGCCTGCAACCTCGCCTTCACCGCCGACGGGCTGGCGAAGCTGGGCGTCTCGACCGCACCCGAATCCGGCTTCGCCACCGAGTTCGCGACCGGGATCACGGACCCCGACCGCAGCCTCCTGCTCGGCGACATCGACACCAACGCGCCGGGACACTGGCGGTGGGGCGGCCCGGCGACGGCACCGGTGCACCTGGCCGTGCTGACCTGGGCCAAGACCCAGACCCGGCTGAACCGGCTGACCACGGCGCTGCGCCGCGACCTGGTCGGCCACGGGTTCACCGAGACCGCCACGCTGGACACCGCCCCCCTCACCGACCGCGAGCCGTTCGGCTTCGCCGACGGCATCTCCCAGCCCGCCTTCGAAGGACTCCCGGCGGCGGCCGCCGATCCGGCGCCCGTGCGGGCCGGGGAGTTCCTGCTGGGCTACGAGAACGAGTACGGCCTGCTGACCGACCGGCCACTGCTGCCCCTAGGCCCCGACACGGCCGGCCTGCCGACCTTCTCCGGCCGCGCGGACCTCGGCCGCAACGGCAGCTACCTGGTCCTGCGCCAGCTGCGCCAGGACGTCGACGCCTTCAGCGCCTATCTCGACGAGGCCACCCGCCAGCCGGACGGCAGCGCCGACCCCCATCGCCGGGCGCTGCTCGCGGCGAAGATGGTCGGCCGCTGGCCCAGCGGCGCGCCCCTGGTGCTCTCACCCGACGCCGACCACGAGGAACTCGCCAAGGAGAACGACTTCGCCTACCGGGCCGCCGACCCCCAGGGCCTGCTCTGCCCGATCGGAGCGCACATCCGCCGCGCCAATCCCCGCGACTCGCTCAACACCGACCTGAGCCCCGCCCGCGCGCAGCAGCTCAACCGGCGCCACCGGCTGCTGCGCCGGGGCCGGGTCTACGGTCCGATCCCGGACGAGAACGGCCACGACGAGGTCGGCCTGCACTTTTTGTGCATCGGGGCGAACCTGGCACGCCAGTTCGAGTTCGTCCAGCACACATGGCTGAACAACCCGAACTTCAACGGGCTCTATGCCGATCCCGACCCGCTGGTCGGTGCCCGGGTGCCGGGCACCACGTTCACCGAGCAGGCGCTGCCCCTGCGCCGGCGCCACCGCGAACTGCCGCAGTTCGTCTCCACCCGCGGCGGGGCCTACTTCTTCATGCCCGGCATGCGCGCGCTGCACTACCTGTCGTCTCCGGAGCGGTCGCGGTGACATCCGGCGCGGCCCCCTGGTGGCAGCGACGTCTCAACGACACCGTCATGGCGGCCGTCCAGCTGACCCGCAGGGCGGACCCCTACGTGCGGCCGGCGTTCGACGCGACCCTGCGCCAGCCCTTGCAGGACGCCGTCCAGTGGCTGATCAACGCGGGCCGACGCGACGAGCACCTGGGCATCGCCGAAGAGAGCATCCGACCGGGCGAGGCAGCCGACGCCGCGGCGATCGCCGACCTGCTCGAGGCTGTCACGCTGCCGAAGTATCCGCCGGGTGCGATGCTGCGGGCCGGCAACACCAAGACCTACGGCGTCGTGCGGGGCGAGTTCACCGTCCACGACGGCCTTCCCGGACACCTTCGGCACGGGGTCTTCGCGCAGTCCCGAACCTATCCCGCGTGGGTCAGGCTGTCCGGACCGGGGCCTTCGGCGCCGCCCGACATCCGCGACAACGGCATCCTGTCCATCGCCGTCAAGCTGATGGGCGTGCCCGGCCGCAAGCTGCTCGACGACGAGCAGCACACGCAGGACTTCACCGCGCTGAGCGCGCCGATGTTCACCACACCGGACGTCGCGGCCAACGTTCAGCTGCAGCGGCACCTGGCGGCGGGCATCCCCATCCTGTACTTCCTCAACCCCGGCTACCCGGGCCTGCTCAACGCGATCATGCAGGCGCTGTACGCCAGGACCCACACCAGCCCGCTCGAAACCCCGTACTGGAGCTGCGTCCCCTACCTGCTCGGCCCCGACCAGGCCATGAAATACCGCCTCACACCCACCACCGACACCCGCACAGCCGTCGGCTGGAACCCACCCGACGACTACCTCCAACAAGCCCTCATCCACACCCTCCACCACACCGACGCCCACTTCACCTTCGACGTCCAACTCCAGACCGACCCACACCGCATGCCCATCGAGAACGCCACCGTCATCTGGCCCGAACACCTCGCACCACACCAGACCGTCGCCACCCTCACCATCCCCCAGCAGACCATCGACCCCGCCGAACAGTTCCACCTCGCCGACCGGCTCCGCTACAACCCATGGCACGCACTCGAAGCACACCGACCACTGGGCAACCAGAACCGCGCCCGCCGGGCCATCTACCAGCAACTCGCCCAACTACGCCAGAACGCCAACGGCACCACACCCCACGAACCCACCGCAGCCGAGCCAGGAAGAACCACCCGATGAACCAGGTCGTCGACGCCGGGCTGGCGTTCCTCCGCAAGATCGACCCCTATGTGCGGCCCGCGTTCGACGCCACCCTGCGCCAGCCCCTGCAGGACGCCGTCCAGTGGCTGGTCAACGCGAGCCGACGCGACGAGCAGCTGGGCATCGCCGAGGAGAGGATCGGACCGGACGAGCAGGAGCACACCAAGGCGATCATCGACGTCCTGGCCCGGCTTATGAAACGCGAGTACGAGCCCGGGTCGTTCCTGCGCGCCGGCAACACCAAGACGTACGCGGTCGTCCAGGGCTCCTTCAGCGTCCACAGCGGCCTGCCGAGCCGGCTACGCCACGGTGTCCTCGCCCAGCCGCGCACCTACCCCGCGTGCGTGCGGTTCGCCGGGCCCGGCCCCTTCAGCCCGCCCGACATCCGCGACAACGGCATCCTGTCCATCGCCGTCAAGCTGATGGGCGTGCCCGGCCGCAAGCTGCTCGACGACGAGCAGCACACGCAGGACTTCACCGCGCTGAGCGCGCCGACCACGACCACAGCCACCCTGGCGGAGAACCTCGCCTACCGCGAGCAGGTCTTCGCCGGTTCTGCCCTGCGCTACTTCCTCAACCCGCGCTCGCCCCACCTGCTGGACCTGATCATGCAGGCGCTGTACGCCAGGACCCACACCAGCCCGCTCGAAACCCCGTACTGGAGCTGCGTCCCCTACCTGCTCGGCCCCGACCAGGCCATGAAATACCGCCTCACACCCACCACCGACACCCGCACAGCCGTCGGCTGGAACCCACCCGACGACTACCTCCAACAAGCCCTCATCCACACCCTCCACCACACCGACGCCCACTTCGCCTTCGACGTCCAACTCCAGACCGACCCACACCGCATGCCCATCGAGAACGCCACCGTCATCTGGCCCGAACACCTCGCACCACACCAGACCGTCGCCACCCTCACCATCCCCCAGCAGACCATCGACCCCGCCGAACAGTTCCACCTCGCCGACCGGCTCCGCTACAACCCATGGCACGCACTCGAAGCACACCGACCACTGGGCAACCAGAACCGCGCCCGCCGAGCCGTCTACCAGCAACTCGCCCAACTACGCCAGAACACCAACGGCACCACACCCCACGAACCCGCGCCGAACGGACGAGCCCGTGGGCCTGTCACACGTGTGGCGCCCTCGCCTTTCTGAGCATCCGAAACCGGCCGCATGCCGGCTGGGACTGTGTGACAAACGCTGCAAGCCCCTCTAAAGGGAGCTTGAGTTCTGGTGGTTGTCGCAACACCCCAGTTCAAGGGGTGCGATGGACTTCAAGATCCGTACTGACCGTACGGCGCAGGGGCCGAAGAAGCTGCGTGCTGAACGGGAGGAATACTTCCGGCTCGTGCAGCAGGGCTATGGCAACAGGGAGGCGTCCCGACGCGTCGGTGTTCATGAACGGACCGGACGCGAGTGGCGCAACGGCCGGATGGCCCCCAACCGGCTCCGGGCGCCCGCTCAGGCAGAGCGGGCGCCCGGAGCGTCGTCGAGGTATCTGCAGGAGGCTGATCGTCTCCACATCGCCGACCGGCTGCGGGACAAGGCCTCGGTGCGGGCGATAGCCGCAGAGCTCGGCCGCAGCCCGTCCACCATCAGCCGGGAGATCCGCCGTAATCGGCATCCGGGTAACGGCCAGTACCGACCGTATGCCGCTCAGGCCCGGGCCGACGGCCGCCGACCACGCCCCAAGCCCGGCAAGATCGGAGAGAATGCCGCCCTGCGGGACTTCATCCAGGATCACCTGGACAAACGGTGGAGCCCGGAACAGATCTGTCAGGCTCTGCGCAGACGATTCCCCGCGCGGCCGGAGATGCACGTGGTCCACGAGACGATCTACCAGGCCCTCTACGTTCAGGGCCGAGGCGAGCTACGCCGCGAACTCACCCGTGCGCTGCGCACCGGCCGTGCCCGTCGCAAGCCGCACCGGCAGGCGGCCAGCCGCCAGCCACGGTTCACGCACCCCATGGTCATGATCAGCGAGCGGCCGGCCGAGGTCGAGGACCGTGCCGTGCCCGGCCATTGGGAAGGCGATCTGATCATCGGCAAGGACGGCGGTTCGGCCATCGGAACGCTCGTCGAACGCTCCACCCGCTACGTCATGCTCGTCCACCTGCCCACCGGCCGCAGCGCCGAACACATGCGCGACGCCCTCCAGGCGACAGTGCAAGCCCTACCGGCCCACCTGGTCCGCTCCCTCACCTGGGACCAGGGATCCGAAATGGCCGCCCACCACGCCTTCAGCGTGGCCACCGACATTCCGGTCTACTTCTGCGATCCGGGCAGCCCATGGCAGCGCGGCTCGAACGAGAACACCAACGGCCTGCTGCGGCAGTACTTCCCCAAGGGAACCGATCTATCCGTCCACAGCCGTGACCACCTCGACGCCGTCGCCGTCGAACTCAACGGCCGACCACGCAAAACGCTCGGCTGGGAAACCCCAGCCGAGCGCCTGCGTACACTGCTCGCGGCCTAGACAACCAACCACGTGTTGCAACGACCCCTAGAATCCGCCGAGCACCGGATGGGGTACGCCGCCGGCGACTGCTCCAGCGGGCGATCACCGCCCGTCAACCGGTCTGCCGCGACAGGGGCCCGGTGACGCACACCGACGCCTGCGGGTTTGTCACCTCCCGGCGGGCGGTATCGGCAGGCCATGCATCTCACCTCGACAGCCCGCCGCACGGCGCAGGCAGCCGGCAACAGCACCGCCTTGGAGAACCTGACCCGGGCCGGCTTCATCGGTTACGGACTGCTGCACCTCGCGGTCGGCTGGCTCGCCGTGCAGATCGCCAACGGCCAGTCAGCCCGGGGTGACCAGTCCGGTGCGTTCCGGCTGCTGGCCGCGCAGCCGTTCGGCAGGGCGCTGGTATGGGCCATCGCCGGCGGCCTGCTGGCGATGGCGATCTGGCAGCTGTTCGAAGCCGCGGTGGGCCATCTCGGCGAGCGCGGCGGCCGGCGCACGCTGGAGCGGATCGTGTCCGCTGGCCGTACCGCCGCCTACCTCGCCCTGAGCGCGACCGCAGCCCAGGTCGCCGGTGGCGGCGATCCGGCCACCGGCAGCCACCAGCGCGAAGCGACCAGCGGGCTGCTCGGCCGCGACGGCGGGCCGTGGCTGGTCGGGACCGCCGGCATCGCGGTGACCGTGGTCGGTCTGGTGCTGGTCGGATACGGCATCACGAAGGGCTTCGTGCGGCACCTGCGACGTGACCGGATGAGCGCGGCCGAGTCCCGTGCGGCGGTCCTGGCAGGTCAGCTCGGCTACGCGGCGAAAGGCGCGGTGTACGCCGTCGCCGGAGTGCTCGTCACGAGCGCCGCCATCACCTTCGATCCGGCCAAGTCGACCGGCCTCGACGGTGCCCTGCACACCCTTGCGCGCCAGCCGCTCGGGTACGGCCTGCTGCTGGCGGCCGCGGCCGGCTTCGCTGTCTTCGGCGTGTACTGCTACTTCCAGGCCCGCTACCGGAAGGTCTGATCGGCGCTCCCGGCTCTCAAGGGGAGCGCCGACCCTCGACAGCTGTGGTCCCGTCGGATCGACCGCGGAATTCCGCAGTGGCGCGATCGCCGCCGACGTCGCCGACACGTCGCCCACCCGGCATGCTCGCAGCTTGCGAACCGGCTGACCGGTCGCAGGCCTCAGTTATTGTCCTCCATCGATTGACAGTTTTTGGTCCACGAGGGACTCTATATGTCATGCGATGGCCGCGGAACCGGGCGTCGGGGACCAGTCGCAGTCCAGAACACGGCGGAACTGTGCTGCGCGTGGTCACGTGCGGGCGATCGGGCGACATGGCCGGCCCGGTGCATCAGCGGGCCAGCCGCCACCACGTCGGCCACCACCCCCTCAGCCGCCGACCGGCTTGCCGTGGGCACGTCGCGCCAGCGCGGCTCCGCGGCCTTCCCGACAGTGCGGGGAACCAAGGAGACACACCATGAAGATCAAACGAAAGCTGCTGCTCGCCGTCGCCGCCTCGTTGGCGGTGGCCGGGGTCACGATCCCGGCGATCCAGCCCGCCTTCGCCGCCTCGCTGGTCGAGGTGCCCAACTTCGGCAGCAACCCGGGCGGCATGCGCATGCACGTCTACGTTCCGGACTCCCGGCCGGCCAACCCCGCGATCGTGGTGGCCATGCACGGCTGCGGGGGCTCCGGCCCCGGTTTCTACTCCGGCAGCGAGTTCGCTTCGCTGGCCAACCAGTACGGCTTCATCGTCATCTACCCGAGCGCCATGCAGGAGGCTGGTTTCGGCAGGTGTTTCGACACCTGGTCGGACGCCGCCAAGCGCCGCGACGGCGGCAGCGATCCCGTCTCGATCATGTCGATGGTCGACTATGCCGCGCGCCAGTACGGCGGTGACCAGAACCGCGTCTTCGCCACGGGCAGTTCCTCCGGCGGCATGATGACCCAGCACATGCTCGCCCTCTACCCGGACAGGTTCAAGGCCGGAGCGTCCTTCATGGGCGTGCCGTTCAACTGCTTCGCCAACGCGGCCGACTACCCGCCGGGAAGCAGCCAGTGCACCGGTGGCAGCATGAACCGGACCCCGCAGCAGTGGGGTGACGCGGTGCGACAGGTCAATCCCGGTTTCACGGGAACGCGGCCGCGGGTGCAGTTGTGGCACGGCACCAGCGACACCCTCGTGCCGTACTCGCTGCTGCAGGAATCGGTCGAGCAGTGGACCAACGTCCACGGCCTCAGCCAGACCCCCACCTCCGCCGACACCCCGCAGGCGAACTGGAACCGCCGCCGCTTCGCCGACTCGTCGGGCACCGTGCGGGTCGAGGCGCTCAGCATCCAGGGTGCTGGTCACAGCCTGCCGTCGAGCGGCATGGCCGCGGCTGCCGTCGCGTTCTTCGGCCTGACCACCACCGGTCCGAGCACGCCGCCCAGCCCCAGCACGCCGCCCAGCCCGTCCACGTCCCCCAGCCCGTCCACGTCCCCCAGCCCGTCCTCGCCGCCCGGCACCGGCTCCTGCCGGGTCAGCAGCGCCATCGATGCGTGGGGCAACGGCCTGGTCGAGAACCTCACGATCACCAACACCACCAACGCCGCGGTCAACGGCTGGTCCCTGGTCTTCACCCTGCCCAGCGGGCAGGTCATCACCTCCGGCTGGAATGCGACGTACTCACCCGCCTCGGGGCAGGTGACCGCCCGGAACGTGAACTACAACGCGGGCATCCTCGCCGGCGGATCCATCAGCATCGGCTTCCAGGCGAACCACACCGGTAACGCCGGAAAGCCGACCTCATTCACGCTCAACGGCACAGCCTGCCTCATCGCCTGAACGACCTGACGGGGGTGGGGCGCAGCCGGCTCCCCACCCCCGCCCGCCCGCTGGCCGCGCGTATCGGTCGCCCTGAGCACCAAGCACGGCACCTGGCTGCCGATCGCGGGCGTCGTGGTCGCGGCCGGCGCGATCTCCTGACCGCGCCGGATCGGCGGCAGCGTCATGGTCCGTCTATCTGAACGCCGGCCGTGCCGTATCTGACCCCGCCCGCCGGGTTGTTACCTGACCGTTCATGCTGCTGTTCCGGTAAGTGTTCAGCGGCGCCGATCCGGCCGGCACCGGCAAATGCACCCGTGCGTGCGACGGTGGCAGCAGGTCAGCACGTGATCGGTGGGCTGAAGGCGCGCGTAGTCGGTCGGAGGTTCCACCCGGCACTCGCCGAGCGTGCCAACTGTTTGGCCGCCCGTTCCGTATGCTGGCGGCCTAACCACGGGGAGGACCGGTCATGGCCTGGTATGGGGTGCGCTGCGTCTTCGAGTGGGAGGCCGGTCTCTACGAGGAACGCCTTACGCTCTGGAACGCAGAGTCCCTGGACGGGGCCATCGAACTCGCCGAGCAGGAGGCCGCCTCGTACGTCGAGGACTCCACGTCGTTCCGTTACCTCCGCCTGGCTCAGGCGTACCACATCGGTGACGACCGCCCTGGGCACGGCGACGAGGTGTACTCGTTGCTCAGGGAGAGCGCACTCGGACCCGACGACTATCTGTCGGGCTTCTTCGACACCGGCACGGAGCGACAGTCGTGAGATCCCTGCCGGCCCGGCCCGGCGGGCTCCAGCACCCCAGCGAAGATCGGTAGCTTTGCCGGTCAGAAGCACCAAAGCGGTGCAACGGGGCCCTCTGGCCTACGAGTACTCTCGTGCGGATGATCTCGCATGAAGTAACAGACGTACTCCGCGGCTGGGCAAAAGGCTTGGCCGCGGTGAGGCGCAACTTCGTGCCCGTCGAGACCGCCTGGGGTCTGCGGATCGACGAGGTCCGGCCGAAGACCCGCGCCCGCTGTCTGGTGTTTCGCGACGACCTCGACGCAGTGCGCAGCGCGGCGAAGGATGCCACCGCTCCGCACGGTGTGATCATCGTTGTCGCCGCCGAGGACGCGGTAGCGGCCCTGCTCGGGCCGGCCTGGCAACGCACGCCGCCCGAGCCGATCATGACGACCGCGCTGCGGCGGATCGCGCCGAGCGCGCCCGCCGGCTATGACCTCAGCACCACGATCGACGCGGGCGTCATCAACGTGCGCGTGCATTTTGAGGGCGAGGTCGCCGCGGCGGGATACACCGCCGTGGTGGACGGTGTCGCCGTCGTGGATCGTGTCGCCACCGATCCCGCACATCAGCGCCGCGGCTTGGGCACGGCGGTGATGAACGCACTAACGGTCGCGGCCACAGACCAGGGGGCTGCGACCGCTGTACTCCATGGGACAGAGGAAGGACGTGCGCTCTACGAGAGTCTCGGCTGGCAATTGCGTTCCAAGATCACAAGCTTCACTCACGCCGCATGATTCCTGGCGATCGTGGCGGCGGATGCGAGCACAGCCGGATGGGTGAAGGTTGGAGCTGACGGCCAGGCTCCTGCGTTCGTGGCCGTTGACGATGCCGGGGGAGCGGGGTGCCGGCAGGCGCACACTTCGATCCGCGACGCCCGCAGTCAGGGTCGCATCCGCGACCCTGACTGCGTACCGGCTGCGCCACCGGTATGACGAACGGCGTTGGTCACCAGTGCTGCCGTACGACGTCCGTGCCGGTCTGAGCCGTATCGCTCGGCGAGCGCGTCGCCGATCGAGGCCAGGTGGTCTCGCACACCCGGAGGGCCGGTCACCTCGATCCATTCGACCAGCCCCGCAAGCTCGCCGGCGAGGATGTACTCGTCGTTGCCGCGGATCACGACCTCGATGCGGCCGTCGTCCGTGGCACCTCCCACCTCGAGCCGACCGCCGAACCCCATCCGGAGCACGCCTATCGCGTGGGGCGCGCACACCGCCCGGGCCTCGAGTGGTGTTCGCTTGCGTTCGACCTCGTCCGCGATCTCCCGCCAGCTCTCCGCAAGGTCGAAATCGTCGGGCCGGTGCACGGGATCGCCGGTCGGGTCGACGGACGACACGCGGTCGATCCGGAAGGTCCGCCGACCGGCCTCGGTGCTGGAGACGAGGTACCACGACGGGCCTTTGGCGACGATGCCCAGCGGGTGGACGGTTCGCTCGGTTTCGGTGCCTTCGCGGTCGACATAGCCGAGCCGGACCTGGACGCCGCGGATCACCGCGTCCTGGAGCTCGTCGAGGAAGCGGGGCGGTCGGGGCTCGACCCGGCTCGACCCCCATCGCTGCGGGTCCATGACGAGCGACGACGCTGCTGCCTCGGCCTGCACCCGGAACGGCTCCGGCAGGGCGTGGACGAGTTTGCGCAGGGCCGCTTTCACGGCCGGGGTGACAGCCGAGGCAGGGCCGGCGACCAGGAACAGGGCGCGGGCCTCACCCGCGGTCAACCCGGACAGGTCGGTGCGGGCGCCGCCCACGAGACGCCAGCCGCCGCCCCGGCCCTGCACGGAGTACACCGGCACGCCAGCCATGCCCAGGGCGTCGAGGTCGCGGCGGGCGGTGCGCTCGGAGATCTCCAGCTCCCGGGCGACCTCCGCTGCGGTCACCTGCTCGCGGTGTTGCAGCAGGAGGAGGATGGCCATCAACCGGTCAGCTCGCACGCCGGAAACACTCGCACATAAAACCGGTCAGGAGGTGACCGGTATCGGTCGCCATGATGCCGGCATGACAATCGACTTTCCCGAGCCCACCCTCATTTCGGTCAACGGTGTGGAACTTGAGGTCTTCGAAGCCGGCCGAGAAAATTCCGGAAGGCCCATCGTGCTCTGTCACGGCTGGCCGGAGCACGCCTTCTCCTGGCGCTATCAGGTGCCGGCCCTGGCCGCGGCGGGCTACCACGTCATCGTCCCGAACCAGCGGGGCTACGGCAACTCGTCCCGTCCCGCCGAAGTGACGCACTACGACATCACTCACCTGTCGGGTGACCTCGTCGCCCTCCTCGATCACTACGGCTACGAGGATGCCACCTTCGTCGGCCATGACTGGGGCGCATTCGTCGTCTGGGGCCTGACCCTGCTGCACCCGAACCGGGTCAACGGCGTGGTAGCACTGAGCGTGCCCTACCAAGAGCGCGGGCAGATGCCCTGGATCGAGGTCATGGAGGCCGTGCTCGGCGCCGACTTCTACTTCGTCCACTTCAACCGGCAGCCGGGCGTCGCCGACGCCGTGTTCGGGCAGAACACGTTCCAGTTCCTTCGGAACCTGTACCGCAAGAACGTGCCCCTCGCAGAGCCTCAGCCGGGCAATGCGCTGATCAACCTCGCTAGAGCGGAAACCCCACTCGGTGACCCCGTCATGAGTGACCGTGAACTGGCTGTCTTCGTCTCCGCCTTCGAATCAACGGGGTTCACGGGCGGAATCAACTGGTACCGAAACCTGGACCGCAACTGGCGCCTGCTGGCGGAGGTGGACCCGATCATCCGGCAGCCCGCCCTCATGATCTACGGCGACCGCGACACGGTAGCGAGGGCTGAAAGACTGCCGGAATTCGTACCGAATGTGGAAGTGGTCAGTCTGGACTGCGGTCACTGGATCCAGCAGGAGATGCCGCAGGAGACGACCGAGGCGATCCTGAGGTGGCTGGACCAGCGGGCTGCCGCCTAGCACTCCAGCAGGACACCCGCTTCACGATCCGCTGCGGGCTCACGGATCGTAGTCGCTGTTAATACCCCTGCGCTGCGGGTTGGTGGTCTCAGCCACCAACCCGTTACGGCCTGTTTCATAACTCGTTGGAGTTGTGAGACAGCGCCCTTCTCGGGCGTCCGCTCCTCACCCCGGACGGGGTGGGTGCGGTTCCTGTGTCATCGGGGCCGGTTCCACTCGCGCGGGTGCGCGGGCCAGAGCCTTCCCCTCGGCGGGCTTTGGTGACCGGGCCCCCTGCGTGGAGGTCCCGGATCTGGGCGTGGTGCTGCTCGGCCCAGATGGCGAGGTTGACCGCGGCATTGAGGTCCCGGTCGGCCTGATAACCGCACGCGCCGCAGACGAAGGTGCGCTGGTCCAGGGGCATGGCGGGGGCCAGGGTGCGGCATGGGGCGCAGGTCTTGGTCGACGGGTACCAGCGGTCGACCGGGGTGAGGTGGCCGCCGCGCCACTGCTGCTTGTAGGTGAGTTGGCGGCCGGGTTCGCCCCAGGCGGCATCGGCGACGGCTGCGGCCAGGCGCCGGTTGGTGAGCATGCCGGTGATGGTGAGGGTCTCGATGGCGAGCTTGTCGTGGGTCTTGACCAGCTTGTTGGAGACCTTGTGCAGCAAACGGCGTCGGATCGCCGCGATGCGGGCGTGGTGGCGGCCCAGCCGTGCTGCTGCTTTGGCGCGGTTGCGGGAACCGGGCGGTTTGCGGGTGACGGCGCGGGCCAGGCGACGTTGCCGTGCCATGCCCGTCCGGGAGGGTCGCGGCCAGTCGTCGACCCGTGCGACTTCGGTGCCGTCGGCGCGGGCGGCCACGACGAACGCGGCCAGCCACGGTCGACACCCACCCAGCCGGTGCTGTTGTCGGGCTGGTGACGGGCAGTCTCGTGCAGGTCGGCGGCTTCGCAGGTCAGCGACACCGCCCACCGGCCGGCCCGGTGGCTGACCGTCGCCGCCAGGACCTTGGCCCTGCCCTTGGCCGGCATCCGCCGCAACCGGCGGGTGTCCTGGCGCACCGCTACCGTGCCGACACCGGGCAGGGTCACCGTCCGCGGCCCATGCCCACCGATGCGGATACCCGCTCGGCCCCTGGCAGAGGTCTTGCTACGGATCCGAAACGACAACTGCGCGCGCTTCTTCGATTTGAACCTGGGGAACCCGACCCGGCGACCTCTGCGATCGCCGTTGCGCGATGCCGTGTACGCGGCCAGCCCGCGGCCCAGATCGACGGCCGCTTCCTCGAACACCTGCTGGCACACCTCGGCCCGCCAGGCCAGACCGGTGGGCTCCACCGTGGTGGTGCCGTCGGCGGCGGCCACCAGCACCCGGCCCGCCGCGGCCGAGCGCTTCCACGCGTTGAACGCGTTGATCAGGTCGAAACCCGACCACGGCACCTTCCCGACCGTCCCACGACCCTTGCCGTCCAGGGCCTGCTTGACCAGCCGCAGGCACTGGTTGTAGCCGAACCGGGCCGCACCGGCAGGCCGACGCAGCACGATCTCCTGCTCGACAGTCGGATCAAGACAGAACCGGAACGTGGTGAAACGGGCCACGACAGCACCCTGCCACACACCACCGACAACACCCACGACCAGGAAACCCTGTACACAGCACGACCGGAGACTCACAATGACCGACACCGCCGGTCACTTATGAAACACGCCGTAGGAGGCGCTGCCGTGCTCTCAAGGACTCAGTGCCCGTTGCGGCGGAGCGCCGACGGGCCGCGAAGGCGGCTCACGCGCTGGATTGCCGGGACGGTTCCCACGCCCTGAACGCGTCGCGGGCATGCACGACCGCCTCTGCCACTGCGAATGCCTGCCGCCAGCCCTGCTCGTCGAGTTCGTCGTGGTTGCGGAAGTAGGCGAGGAACCAGCCGTCGATAACCTCGGCGCTCATCGGCCGCTCGTGGTCGTCAAGCAGTGCGACCAGATCGTCGGTCATGAAGGCGCGGGCTCCGGCGTGATCGCGGGTGCGGGCGTACAGTGCGCACTTCTCGCCTTCGAAGGCGTCGGTGCCGAGGATGGCGGCGGGCCGGACTCCACCTGGGCGCCCGGGGTGGAACGTGAGCCGCGGAGGGTCCACGTCCAGGTGTACCGCGAGGCAGCGCACCAGCAGTGTTCCCTGGCCGCGCCCTTGCCGGGTGTGCGTGGCGACCTCGAAGGACAGGCCGCCGGCCGGCCACTGCACCCGGTGCATCGTGCGGGCGTGGGGGTTTGGGAGGAAGATCGAGCCAGGCAGCAGCCGCGCCGGTGCCTCCGGTTCGACCGGCAGGCCGTTGGCTTGGGCGAACGCGACCAAGCGGACCAGCCGCCCGGCGCTGCGGCGCTCGCCCAGATCGCCGAGCAGCTTGACCGCGACCCCCAGGAGCAACGCGCCGACCAGGAAAATCGCGCCCACGAGCAGCCCTTCGGCGTCGCCCTGCGCGAGCATCCCGATGAGGACGACGAGCATGACGGCGGCCAGGAAGCCGCCGACGAGGCAGCCGACCCCGGAGCTGCGCGCTCCGGCCCCGGCGATGTGCCGGGCGGTCTCCTCGCCGAGGTCGCCGCGCCGTGCGGCGGTCAGCACGTTGGCGGCATCTGCGGGGGAGGGGGACACATGCAGGGGGGCATAGTTGATCATGTCGGGGCTCATCCGTGACAGACTACTCACCTGGTAAACCAGCGAAACGGGGTCGTCAGGAGGTCCAGGCTGTCGAAGCGCTCTCCGATGTATGCGAACCTCGCATCGGGCAACCGCCGTTCCGGACAGCCCCGAACCGGCGAGACTCCCACCTCGGTCCGACCCGGTTTCGGCGCCGCCCCGACCCCGCCGACCAGATCCCGGTCCTGGCCCTGGCCGCTGTGCGCGCGGGAGCCCTGCAGCTGTCCGACCCCGAATACCGCGCCGAACTCGCCGACTGGACGCACCGCCCGCCATGGAGCGGCGACGGCGTACCCACCGCCACCGCCGTACGGGCCGCCCCGCGGCGCGTTCCGGTACGCGACTACGCGCCGTTCGGCGGGGAGACGATGCGACCGGGCCCCGACACCGACGCCGGCACCCGATACCTCATGGTCTACACCGACGAAGACAACCCGGCCGCATGGCTGCACACCGTGCGTTTGTTGGGCTTGGTACGCCGCTCGAAGCTGCGCCAGCGGCGGATCGCCACGTCGGCGAGCTGCTCAGCCGTGGCCGTTTCCCACCCCAGCTCTTCGGCAGCCACGGCACCCAGTTCCGCACGCAGCTGCGCCATCTGCTCGTGCCCCGGCATCGCACCAGCATGCCAGCATCCGTGGGTGATACGCAGCGGCTGGCGTCGACCGCATGCACTTGAAGCGGAACGGCCCATGGCTACTCGACGACGAGGACCAGGGCGTCGTACCAGAGACAGCAGGCGGCCAACACGTCACGGCGATCGGCAGGGATTGCCGACGTTTGACGGTGCCGTGTGCCCCGCCTGTGCCCCATCGCTTCATTCCCGAGCGTCCATGACTACAGCTCGTGCCACTCGCCCAGCTCGCTTGGTGATCCTGTGCGGGTGAACGGCTGCACGCTGTCCCACGCAGGATCGATGCTCAGGATGAAGGCACGAGTGAACTGTGCCAGGTCGTCCAGGATCGGGACGTCCACTACCGCGTCAGGAGGGACGGTGCCGTCGCCCGCGAGCAGAGCCACCTCTTCAGCACTATTGAACAGGTGAATTACCGCGTGCTCATCACGGAATCCCAAGGTCAGCAGAGGAAATGCGTTGTCCGCCAGCCGAGCTTCTAGATACCCCTGACCACGGCACCGCAGTTCGTTGAAGCGCTCCGACAGTTCGCTCACATCCGAGCGATTCTCGCCTGGGTAGAACCGTCCCGACTCCAGCGACGTCGCCGCCCACAGCACGCTCATCTCTTCACCTCCAGGCCGTGTCACAGCTTGCCACCGCACTCGCCGCCGCAACGCATCCGCGCCGCCATCCCGTCCGCCGTCGACCCACACTCCGTGGACGCGGGTTCTGGCCCCGCCGGCAAGGCTCGCCGTAGGCGACCGCGAAGCGGCTTGGCCTTGCCGGCGGGGCCGGGTTCCGCGTTGGCATCCGCCTGGGTCGGCGGTGGGCGGGATGGCCCCCACCCGGGGGTGTCGTCGCGTTGAGGACGCCGGCCACGTTCGAGCGGACGGTCTGTTCGCCGATGCCGAACAGCGCGTAGGGCACGGCGTTGGCGATCAGCGCTGCTACGTAGGTGTGCCGCGCGAGAGCCCGCTCCATCACCCCACCGGATGCGGGTCGGGGCCGGGCAGCGGTACGTACTCCGTTTCCGTGATATGGCTCCACTGACCGAACTGTCCGGCCGGGAACGACCTCAGAAAGGCGTAGTCACCGCCTGAATTGATCTTGCCTGACTCCGAGTAGCCCTCGACCTGCCTGCAGTAGAAGAACAGCCGTGTGTTGCTGCTCGACACGACATGGCTGAACCGGCCCTGGAAATGCCCCAGACCCCCGGGTGGGATGTACTTCGCGTTGGAGTAGTTCCCGGCACCGTCGAGCATGCCCGTGCCACCGGCGAAGGTGAACCCGTCGTAGAAGAACAGCCGCCGGTCGAGCGACACCACGTCGGTCCAGGCGCCGATGTTCGGAATGTGGTTGAAATGGTGGTACTTGCCGTCGGGTTCCAGCCTCCCCGACGCGCCGGCCCGTTCCGAGACATTGTAGAAGAACAGCAGGTCGCGGGCGCCCACGATGTCGCTCCAGTCCCCGAACTGCCCGACAGGGAAGTCGACGAGATGGTGGTAGTCGCCCGCGGCGTCGAGCTGACCGGACCCCGCGGCACCCGAGTCACGGTCGTAGAAGAACAGCCTGCCGTGGACATGGACGACATCGGTCCACTTCCCAAACTGTCCGGCCGGGAAGTCCATGAGGTGGTGGTACTGGCCCAGGGCGTCGATCCGTCCGCTGCTCGCCGCTCCGGTCGCGCGGTTGTAGAAGAACAGCTGCCGGTAGACGGAGACGACGTGCGTCCATTTGCCGAATTGTCCGGCCGGGAAGTCCATCAGGTGGTGGTAGTTGCCGTCAGCGCGCAGCTCGCCGCTGCCCGCGGCACCCGTGGCGTTGTTGTAGAAGAACATGGCTTGCTCCTCGATCGAGCGACACCGCTGGCGCGTCGTGTGCCCACGAACCCTGGCACGGCGAATGGCCTCAGCGCTCTCCGGGTGGTTTCGGGCAACAAAACACGAAGTTTGCCCATAGGTGTTCCTAATCAGTCGAACCGCCCGCCACTCTGTCACCTGCCGACAGGAGGCGGCGAGGTTTCTCGCCTTTCCATCGACTCGTTATTGGGGCCGGTGAGCGGGGACCAGTGCACCGAACCTGCCGAGAATCTGGGTCGCCGGGGAGGTCGCCGGGCTCCGGTACCTGATCGTGCAGGCCGTCGATGAGCCTGACCGTCCCGGCAGCCTGGGCGTATTCGGGTTCGACGCGCTCCATAAGACTATCGCTTATCGGAGATCACCGGGTAGCCGCTAATGGACCAGCCCTGTCGGCGTACGGGTTCTGATGCAGAGCCGGGTACGCCAGACGTACACAGTTCGGGAACATCTGACGATGCGACTTCGCGTTGACCGCCGACCCAGTGATCTTCATTTCAACTCTTTACGCTGAGTTACCGACGCGATCCGCCGGCACAGGATCGCGGCAGGTGCGCGAAAAGCGGTAGCTTGTGGCGGTGCTGTCGTTGCTGTCGTTGTCGATCGAGAGGGCGTTGCATGCACGGTCTGCCGAGCATGTGCGCGTGATCGTGCGTATCGACGGCGTTGACGTCAGCCATGCTGACGGCGACGACGGCCCAGACCCGTGGGATGCACTAGTGCCGGTGAACCGCTTCGTGGCGACCGACGACTTCACGACCGCGACGATTGCCTGCTGCCCGAGCTGTGGCCCGGAATGCTGTGCGATCGAAGCACGTGTCCGCCGCGAAGGCGACGTCGTGCGCTGGGAAATAGGTGACCGGCGCGGCGTTCGTTGGGCGGGCGAGCGACGCACCATCCTGTTCGATGCGGCTGCCTACGACGCCGAAGTCGCCCGCATCGACGCCGACCGCAGCTGGCAGACGGCGATGCACCGGGCCGGGCGGCTCATCCTCGCCGGCGTTGACCTGCCATCAGGGGTTGAGGGCGTGAGGGTCACCATGATTGGCGCCGGCGAGCTCGAGGTGTGGCTTGAGGAGCCGGGCGAGTACCAGATCTGGGTGTACGCCCCCTGGGAGGCGCAGCGACCCGACGACAGCGCCGCCATGGTGCGCTCGCTGCTCGCCGGACCCGCCGCCGATTGGCCCGCGCGGTGGCACAGCATCAAGACGGACCGCCAGGACCCGCCGTCATACGCCGGCCCGTCCTGGCGGCGCGCCGAGTTGTGACTGCACGGCCCCGAATAGCACCAGCGGCCATGCGGCACGGTGATGATCTCGTGGGTTGTAATTCGTCGGCATCCTGCCAGTACAGGCCGCGCCCGCTCATCGACACATCCGTTCGGCGCTGCCCGTTGTAACAGAGCGTAGGCGCTGAACGCCGGACTTGCACCCTGTATGCGCCCGTAGGCACTTACCGATCTTGCTACCCGCTCTGTACTCGCTGGTGTTCGCGGCTCTGCACTGCGACCCGTACGCCGACAAGCCCTGGCGCCATCAACGAAATCGCTGGGTTTCGTTGCGGCGACGACGGTGACGGCCGGTTTGCGGCAACGCCTGTGACCACCCCGCGCCCAACACCTCCGGCAACGACCCGTCCGCGCCAACGCCACAACCACTGGACGGCGACGTCTACAGTCGAGTGATGTCTGCTGACCTTGGCCGAGCGCTCGCTCGGACGATCGTTCTGCCACTGTTGGCGATCACCCTGCTGGCCGGGTGCGGTGACGGCAAGGGCACCGACGTGGACTGCGACCTTCAGCAATGCGCCGTGACCTTCCAGCGCGGCGTGAGTGCCTCGGCGAGTGTGTTCGGCATGGAGGTCGAACTGGTCGAGGTGAAGGACAGCCTGGTGACCGTCACCATCGGCGACAACGAGATCACCCTGCCGGTCTCCGGCGACGGCCAGGGCGTGCACGTGCGCGAACTCACCGATGAGAAGGTGGTCGTCGTCTTCCCGCACAACATCGCCGGCTGAGACCGGCCGCACCGGGCTCTGCTGTGCGAACCGGCACGCCTTCGGCAGGAGTGCCACCGACCCGGTTTGTCGGTAGATGCCCACCTGCATGCCCGTGCCTGCCCAAGGCGGTGTCGTAGCCCAGCCTGACCTGGCGCCGGCGGTGACGGGTCGGAGTGCGGGCTGGTTCCGGCTACGTCTGCGGGGTGTGGATGCCGTCGAGCAGCACCCGCAGGTATCGGTCGACTCGTTTGGCCGGATCGTCACCGATTCGCAGGGCGAACGCGGTGCCGCAGACCAGGTGGTGCAGTTCGTCGTCGGTGAGGTCGGGCCGGAGCGAGCGCGCCTGCCGTGCGCGTTCGAGCACGGTGCGGGCCAACGTCCGGAACTCCTCACGATGCGCGCCGGTGCGGGCAGCGACGTCTTGATCCGGACCGGTGGAGATCACTTCAGTGAATGCGGGATCGGTCAGCTGCCGCATGAGCAGAGCGCGAAGCAGGACCTCGACCGCGGTCCAGGCGTCATCGTGCCGACTCGCGCCGCGAGCGTCCTCGATCAGCGCGGTGAAGCCGCTGTCGGCGAGCGCCTCGATGAGTGCCCGCCGGGTCGGGAAGTGCCGGTAGACCGTTCCGACACCCACCTGGGCCCGGCGTGCGAGGTCGTTGAGCTGCAGCGTCAGGTCACCTTCCGCCATCGCGAGGCGGGCCGTGGCCAGTAGCTGGTCACGGTTGCGGGCAGCGTCGGCGCGAAGGGGCGGGGTCACCGCGCGAGTCTACCTAACCGGATTGACAATCCGCTTCGAGTGTTCTTCAATCGGATAAGTAATCCGCTTAGCGCCGGGAGAACTCATGGACCACGCAGACTGGACCCTCGCCGACCTCGACGACCAGGCCGGACGCACCTTCGTCGTCACCGGCGCCAGCAGCGGCCTCGGTGTGGCGATCACCCGCCACCTCGCCGCGAACGGAGCCCGGGTCGTCATGGCGGTCCGCGACACCGCCAAGGGCGGGCACGTCCGCGACCGGCTGATCGCCGACCATCCGGCGGCCGACCTCCAGGTCCGTCGCCTGGACCTGCTCGACCTGAGGACCGTGCACGCGTTCGCCGACGGCCTGCATGACGACGACATCGCCGTCGATGCGCTGATCAACAACGGAGGCATCGGCAACGTGCCGCGAAGCCTCAGCGCGCAGGGCGTGGAGAGCCAGCTGGCCACCAATCACCTCGGGCACTTCGCCCTCACCGCCCTGCTGCTGGAGCGGCTGAGCGCCGGACGAGACCCGGTCGTGGTGACGGTCGGTTCCGGCCTCTACCGCATCGGCCGCCTCGACCCCGACGACCTCGCCGCCGAACGCGGCTACTCGCCCGGACGCGCCTATGCCCGATCCAAACTCGCCAACGTTCTGTTCGCCCTGGAACTCGATTGCCGGCTGCGCGGCGCCGGATCGCCCGTGCGCAGCCTGCTCGCCCATCCCGGCATGGCCAAGACCGACCTCGACCGCGACGCGCCGCCGCTGGACCGCGCCGTCAGCGCGCTGCTCGGACTCGCCCTCCGCCGGCCCATCGACGAGGCTGTCGCCCCGATCCTCTACGCCGCCACGGAGACCGCCGCCCCGACCGGTCGCCTCATCGGCCCGGGTCGCGCCTTCGGCCCCGCCCGGCCCACCTTCGACAGACTTTCCGGTCCGGCCACCGATCCTGCTCTTGCGCGGCGCCTCTGGGCGCGCTCCGAGGCGATTACTGGAACGGCCACCTTGCCGACATCACGGGCGTGATCGCACGCACTCTCGTCGTGGACATCGCCGCGCCTGCCGCCCGGCTCTTTGGGGCGGTCGGCTGTGGTCGGGTCAGGACGCCAGATAGGACAGCCACCCCCCGTGCTCGGTGATGTCGAGGGTTCCTTCGACGGCGAGCGGCTCGCAGAGGAACCCGGTGACCAGGCTGCCGTCGGCCAGGCGTACCTTGCCGAGGGTCATGGGCTCGGGCAGCGCGTCCAGGAACCGGCCGAGCGCCGCCGGGGGCAGCAGCCACAGCTCACCGTCGATGGCGGCCCCGCCGGAGCCGACCCGCAGCAGTCCGGGCTTCGGCGGCTGCGTGTCCAGCGCGTACAGCCGGTACTCCGGTGCGGTGCGGACCTGGCCGGCGAACCGGCCGCCGACCGAGGTCAGCTGGTCGTTGAGCGCCTGGCTGGTCAGGTGCGCGCCGATGACCAGCAGCGGCAGCCCCTCAGCAGGCGAGGCGGGCGGGTCTTCACCCCGGATCAGCGCCGCGACATCGGCGGCGACGGCGTCGGCGAAGCCCCGGGCGATCACCTGTACGCCGAAGTTGCCGCCCGCGACCTCCCCGGCGGGCACGGCGACCGCCGCAAGGTCGAACAGGTTGCAGAAGTTGGTGTACGTGCCCACCAGCGCGTTGACGCCCACCGGATCGGCGGCGACCTGCGCGATCGTGGGCTGGATCGGGGCCGTGGGCAGCAGCAGCACGTCGGCGTCGCCCCACTCGGCCATCGCCTCCTCCCGCAGCCGCTCCAGGCGCTCGGTGTCGGCGACCAGCACGTGCGCGGGCACGTCGCGCGCGGCGGTGATGATCGCGGCGACGGTCGGATCCGCACCGGCGGGCCGCGTGTCGAGGAACGCGCCGACCGCGGCGTAGCGTTCGGCGACGAAACCGCCGCCGTAGAGCAGTTTCGCGGCGGCCAGGAACGGGGCCAGCCGGATCGGGCGCAGCCGGGCCCCGGCCTTGGCCAGTGTCGCGGCGGCCTGCTCGAAGGCGTCGAGCCACGGTCCGGACATGGCGACCAGCTCGTCGCGGTCGGGCACCGCGACGACCGGTGCGGGACCAGCCGCCAGCGGTGCGTCGGCGGGCCACGGCCGCCCCGCGGGCTCACTCATGATCGACATGGCCTGCCGGGCGGCGGTGAGGGTCCGGGCGAAGACGGTGACGCAGTCGAAGCTGCGGCAGGCAGGCACCACCCCGTCGGTCGGCACCAGGCCCCGGGTCGGCTTGACCCCGACGACACCCTGGTACGCGGCGGGCACTCGCCCCGACCCGGCGGTGTCGGTGCCCAGCGCCAGGTCGGCGATGCCCAGCGCCACGGCCACGGCCGAACCCGAACTGGATCCGCCCGACACCCGCGCCGGGTCCCGCACGTCCCGGACGGCGCCGTACGGGCTGCGGGTGCCCACCAGGCCGGTGGCGAACTGGTCCAGGTTGGTCTTGCCCAGCACGAGCGCGCCCGCGTCGATCAGCCGCTGCACGGCCGGGGCGCTGCGCTCGGGCAGGTACGCGTACTCGGGGCAGGCCGCGGTGGTGGGCAGGCCCGCGACGTCGATGTTGTCCTTGACCGCCAGCAGCGACCCGGCCAGCGGCAGCTGCTCACCTGCCGCGAGCCGCCGCTCCAGCGCGGCGGCGTCGGCCAGCACGTCCGCCTCGGCGCGCAGCGTGATCCACGCTTCGGGGCGCTCGCCGCGGGCGAGCCGGGCGTACGCGTCGCGTACGCGGTCCTGCGGGGTCATCGATTCCTCCCGGTGAGTACGACCAGCGGGCTGCCCGGGGCCACCTGGGACCCGGGGGTGACGAGGATGTCGGCGACGTCGCCGTCCTGCGGGGCGACGATCACCGTCTCGAGTTTCATGGCCTCCAGCGCCAGCAGCGGCTGCCCGGCGCTGACCCGGTCGCCGGGGCGCACGTCGACCCGCCAGACGCTGGACAGCATCGGCGCCTCGACCAGCGCGCCCCCGTCGGGCACGGTGACGGTTCCGGCGGCGGCGGGGGTCTGCGGCTCGGGCCGCGGGTCGAACTCGCCGGCCGCGGCCCAGGCGTCGCGTTCGGCGGTGAACGCTGCCGCCTGCCGGGCCCGGAACGCGTCGATGGACGCGGCATTGTCAGCGAGGAACGCCTCGTGGTCGGCCAGCCGGAACACGCCGTCGTCGATGCGCAGGGCGTGCCGTCCGGCCGCGACGTCGGCGCGCAGGTCGAGCAGCTCCTCGGCGCCGACCGGATACCAGGAGATCCGGTCGAAGTGGCGCAGCAGCCACGGCGAGCCGGGTTCGAAGCCGCCGGACTGCCGCCACCGCGACCACACCTGCACGGTGCGGCCGACGAACTGGTAGCCGCCGGGCCCTTCCATGCCGTAGATGCACAGGTAGGCGCCGCCGATGCCGACGGCGTTCTCGGGGGTCCAGGTGCGGGCGGGGTTGTACTTCGTGGTGACCAGACGGTGCCGGGGGTCGAGCGGCGTCGCGACGGGCGCGCCGAGATACACGTCGCCCAGGCCCAGCACCAGGTAGCTGGCGTCGTAGACGGTGCGGTACACGTCGTCGACGGTGTCCAGGCCGTTGACTCGGCGGATGAACTCGATGTTCCACGGGCACCACGGCGCGTCGTCGCGCACGCCGGCCATGTAGCGGGCGATGGCCTCGCGGGTGGCCGGGTCGTCCCAGGACAGCGGCAGGTGCACCACCCGGCTGGGCACCGCCAGCGCGGACGTCGCGGGCAGCTCGTCCTCCAGCCCGCGGGCCAGGCCGAGCAGTCGCCGGACGGGCAGCACGTCCGGGTCGACGTGGATCTGCAGCGACCGGATGCCCGGGGTCAGGTCGACGACGCCGGGCAGCCGCTCGGCGCGCAGCCGTTCCATGAGCGCGTGAGCGCGCATCCGCAGGCCCAGGTCCAGGGTCATCGGGCCGTACTCGACGAGCAGGTTGTCGTCGCCGCTGCGCCGGTAGGTGACGGCGGGCCCGGCGCCGGTCGCCTCCCGGCGGGCCAGCACCCCGTCGTCGCCGTCACCGGAGCCCAGCAGCACCGGCCCGCGGCTGCGGTCGGCGCGCAGCGCAGCGGCGGCATCGTCGCCGACCGGCGTGAACCGGACCGTGTCGCCGGGGCTGAGCTGGCCCAGCTTCCAGCGTTCGGCGGTGACGACGGTGGCGGGGCAGACGAACCCGCCCAGGCTCGGGCCGTCCGGTCCGAGCAGGATCGGCACGTCGCCGGTGAAGTCGACGGCGCCGACGGAGTACGGCGTGTCGTGGATGTTCGACGGGTGCAGCCCCGCCTCGCCGCCGTCGGCGCGGGCCCAGCGCGGCTTCGGCCCGACCAGGCGCACGCCGGTGCGGGCGGAGTTGAAGTGCACCTGCCAGCGCGCGGCGTAGAACGCGTCGAGATCCTCGCGCAGGAAGAACTCCGGCGCGGCGTGCGGGCCCTCGGTGACGGCGAGCTGCCACTCGGCGCCGATCACCGGCCGGTCCCGCAGCGGTACGGGCCCGGCCACAGGCGCGATGGGTGCCGCGGCCCGCAGCACGTCGCCGACGCGCAGCGCCCGCCCGCCGTGCCCGCCGAACTGGCCGAGGGTGAACGTCGCCGCGCTGCCCAGGTAGCGGGGCACGTCGAACCCGCCGGCGACCAGGATGTACGCCCGCAGCCCGGCGGTCGCGCGGCCCACGTCCAGGACCGCGCCCGCCGGCACGTCGACCGGCTCCCAGCAGGGCACCGGCGTGCCGTCGACGGTCACCGGCACGGCCGCGCCGGTGACGCAGACGGTGGTGGCGGCGGCGAAGCGCAGCGCCGGTCCGTCGACCGTGCACTCCAGGCCGGGCGCGCCCGCGGGGTTGCCCAGCGCGCGGTTGCCCAGCCGGAACGACAGGTCGTCCATCGGCCCCGACGGCGGCACCCCGACCTCCCACAGCCCGGTGCGTCCGGGCCAGTCCTGCACCGTGGTCAGCGTGCCGGGCCGTTCGACGACGATCCGCGGCTCGCTGTCGGCCACCCCGGCCAGCGTGGCGGTGCTGTGCCGGGCGGCCAGGACGCCGGCGTCGGCCGCGGCGGCCCGCAGCAGTCCCAGGTTCGTCTCGACGCCGTCGACGCGGGTCTGCGCCAGTGCTGCCCGCAGCGCCGCGAACGCCTCGTCCCGGCTCCCGCCGGTGACGATGATTTTGGCCAGCAGCGGGTCGTAGAACGTGCTGACCTCGGTGCCCGCCTCGATCCACCCGTCGACGCGCGCCGACGCCGGGAACTCGGCGCGGGTGACCAGCCCGGCGCTGGGCCGGTGACCCTGGGCCGGATCCTCGGCGTAGACCCGCGCCTCCACGGCCGCCCCGGCCGGGCGCAGCGGGGTGTCCACCACGTCGCGGTCGCCCTGCGCCAGCCGCAGCATCCACTCGACCAGGTCCACGCCGAAGACCTGCTCGGTCACCGGGTGCTCGACCTGCAACCGGGCGTTGACCTCCAGGAACGACGCCTGCTCGCGTTCGGCGTCGTACACGAACTCGACCGTGCCCGCCGAGCGGTAGTCCACCGACGCGCACAGCGCCGCGGCCGAGGCGTGCAGCCGCTGCCTCACCGCGCCGGGCAGCCCCGGCGCGGGCGCCTCCTCGATGACCTTCTGGTTGCGCCGCTGCAGGCTGCAGTCGCGGTCGCCGAGCACGACCACCCGGCCGCGGCCGTCGCCGAACACCTGTACCTCGACGTGCCGGGCCTGCGGCACGAACCGTTCCAGGAACACCCCGCCGCTGCCGAAGCTGGCCACGGCCAGGCGTTCCACCTGGTCGTACGCCGCGGCCAGCTCCTGCGGCGTGCGGCAGGCCCGCATGCCGATGCCGCCGCCGCCACCGGTCGCCTTGACCATCACCGGGTAGCCGATGCCCTCGGCGGCGGCCAGGGCTTCGTCCAGACCGGACAGCAGCCCGGTTCCCTCGATCATCGGCACCCCGGCGGCGCGGGCCAGGTCCCGCGCGGTGTGCTTGGCCCCGAACGCGGTGAGCTGCTGCGGGGTGGGGCCGACGAACACCAGCCCGGCGGCTTCGACGGCGGCGGCGAACCCGGCGTCCTCGGACAGGAACCCGTACCCGGGGTGCACGGCACCGGCGCCGGTGGACAGCGCCGCCTCCAGGACCCGGTCCACCCGCAGGTAGCTGTCGCGGGCCGGGGCCGGGCCCAGGTGCACGGCGGCGTCGGCCATCCGCACGTGCGGGGCGGACCGGTCGGGATCGGAGAACACGGCGACGGTCTTGAGCCCGAGCCGCGCGGCGGTGCGGATGACTCGGCAGGCGATCTCGCCGCGGTTGGCGACGAGCAGGGTGTCGAACATGGCGGTGCCTCTCAGCGGGGGACGGCGGCTCAGGGCGCGGTGACGACCATGCGCACCGGGGTCGGGTCGAAGCCGTTGCACGGGTTGTTGACCTGGGGGCAGTTCGACACCAGGACCAGCACGTCCCGCTCGGCGCGCAGCGCCACTCGCAGGCCGGGCGCGGAGATGCCGTCGACGATGCCGAGGCTGCCGTCCGGGTCGACCGGCACGTTCATGTACCAGTTGATGTTGCTGACCAGGTCGCGTTTGCCCAGGCCCCAGCGCGCGCCTTCGGCGAGGAAGTTCTCGACGCAGGCGTGCTGGTGCGCGGTGTGGTGGCCGTAGCGCAGCGTGTTCGACTCGCGGCTGCACGCCCCGCCGACGGTGTCGTGCCGGCCGACCTCGTCGGCCACGACCGTCATCAGCGCCCGCCCCTCCGATGAGCGCAGCGCGCTGCCCGTGGTGAGGAAGATGCCGCCCTGGGCCGCCATCGTGTCGGGTGCGGAGTAGCGCTCGGCGGTGTCGTCGGCGTTGTAGAGCAGGCAGTCGACGGCCTGGTTGCCGTGCAGGTCGACGATGGTCAGCACGTGGCCGCGGCGCACGACCGCCGACCACGGCGCCCGCGCGGGCACCGTCTCGTCGAGCACGACGGCGCCCGGCACCAGTGCGGGGGCGGCGGTGGACACGGTCATGAGAGCCCCCGGGCGGTGAGGTGGTCGGCGGTGTTGAGGAAGGCGCGCTCGCCCTCGGGCGTGCGCGTCCACAGCGGATCGCCGGGCGCGGTCCGCCGGTCCTTCCAGGCGCGTACCTGCACCGGGGTGCACGTGTACGCCGGGCGGGGGTCGATCGGGTGCGGCACGTTGACCAGCAGCACCACGACCGGCATCTCGGTGCGCAGCTCGACGCTCGCGCCGGGTCCGGCCGAGCCGAGCCACTGGAACGCCCCGTCGCCGTCCACGCGTACGCCCTGGAAGAACGAGATGCTCGGCGGCAGGTCCCGGCGGCTGAGCCCGTGTTTGGCCGCGGCGAGCGTGAACAGCTCCCGCCCGGCGGGGGAGGGGCCGTGTGCGGCGCCGTCGCCGTAGCGCTCGGTGTTGCGCGGCAGCGTGGACGTGCCGCAGAACGTGTCGGAGCGGCCGGGCGCGGCGGCGGTGACCGAGGCGAGCACCCGCCCCTGATCGGACAGCAGCAGGTGCCCTTCGCCGACGTACGCCTGCCACAGCACCTTGACCGTGTCGGCGACGTTGAGCCGCTCCCACGGCTCGTCGGCGCTGAACAGCAGCACCGACACGCAGGCGTCGCCGTCGAGGTCGGTCAGCCGCAGCGCGGTCCCGGCGGCCATGCGCCGGTGCGCGTAGCCGCCGCCGGGCACGGTCTCGGCCCACACGAGGTCGGCGGCGTCGACCCCCTGCGGCGGCTCGGCGAGCGAGCCGGCCGGCACGGTCGGCATGCAGGCCACGACGGTGCCGCCCTGGGCGCGGGCGTGGGCCCGCGCCCCGGCGGTGGTGGCCGTCGAGCCGGTCACGCGGCCTCGCCCTCGGCGACGGCGGCCACGGGCAGCCGCAGCAGCGAGCCGCTGGTCCGGGTGCGGTAGCGCTGATACACCAGTGCGCCGACCACCAGCGAGCCGCCGACGAACAGCAGCGAGAAGTAGTGCAGGTACCAGTGCTCGCCGGACGGGTCGTAGACCTCCTGGCGGGGCCAGCCCAGGTTGAGGATCATGCCGATGCCGTAGACGACGGCCAGCACGTTGACGGCCAGGCCCCACCGGCCCAGGGAGAACAGCCGCCCGCCGCGCTCGGTGGCGGCGGCGTCCTCTCCGCGCGGCCAGCCCTTCAGGCGGCGCACCAGCAGCGGCACCGTCACCAGCGCGTACGCCATGTAGAGCATGACGATGCAGACGCTGGTCAGGGCGGTGAACAGCGCCGCCTGTCCGATGTTGACGAGCAGCACCGCGGCCGCGCCGACGCCGACGACGATCGCGGGCAGGGCCGGCGCCCCGGTGCGCGGCGACACCTTGCGCAGCGCGGCGGAGAACGGCAGCACGCCGTCGCGGGCCATCGAGAACACCATGCGGCTGCCCGCGGTCTGGATCGCCAGGGTGCACACCACGACCGCGATCGCGACGTCGATCAGCAGGATGCGCCCGCCGGTCTCGCCCAGGCGGCTCATCAGCACGTACGGCAGGCCCTCGGTGGCCAGCCGCCCGTCGGTGAGGCTCGGCGCGGCCATCAGCGCCACCAGCAGCATCAGGCCGCCGCCGATGCCCGAGGCGGCCAGCGCCCGCAGGATCGTGCGCGGCGCGGTGTGGCGCGGGTCGCGGGTCTCCTCGCTGAGCTCCCCGGCGCTGTCGAAGCCCACCACCACGTACGCGGCCATCAGCGCCGACACCAGGAACGCGCCGACGTAGCCGAAGCCCGAACCCGTGCCGCCGGTGTCGAAGACCACGGCCGGGCCGCGCTCGGCGTTGACCAGCAGCAGCACCACCACCGCGACCACGCCGATGATCTCCAGGGTCACGCCGGTGCTGTTGATGATCGCCATCAGCCGTACGCCGATGACGTTCACCAGCGTGGTCAGGCCGATCAGGATGGAGCCGAGGATGACGGCGTTGGTCGCCCCGGTCGGCGAGGTCAGCGCCGGGTCGCCGCCGACGAGCTGGAATCCCGACCAGATCGAGGGGAGCACCACCTGCAGGGCGATCGCCGCGGCCGCGACGGTGACGGTCTGCGCGATGATCATCACCCAGCCGGCGAACCAGCCGACCGCCGAGTTCGACAGCCGCCGCGACCACTGGTAGATGCAGCCCGAGATCGGATACCGGGCGGCCAGCTCGGCGAAGGTCAGCGCCACCATGAACTGCCCGGCGAACACCAGCGGCCAGGTCCAGAAGAAGGCCGGCCCGCCGAACGAGAAGCCGAAGGCGAACAGCTGGAACACGGTGGTCAGGATCGAGACGAACGAGAACCCGGCGGCGAACGACGCGTAGCTGCCGATGCTGCGCCGCAGCTCGGGCTCGTAGCCGAAGGCGCGCAGGTCCGCGGCGTCGGTGCCGGGTCCGGTCACGGCGACCGGGGGCGGCGCGGGCGGAGCGGGGGTGGGGGACATGACCGCCTCCTCGTGTTCGGCGGCGGATGCTGAGCCCGCCGACCGCCAATACCTGTCGGCCGACAGATTTATGCGCAGGCGTGTCGGGCAACGTCCTGTGTAGTAAAAACTGGATTGCCGCGACCTCACCGCGGACACCGCCGGGCAGTGAGCGGGCGCATCCGGCGGAGATGCGACGATCAGGACGTGAAACCGCAGCCCGCCTCCGTCGGCCGCCCCCGATCCGGAACGCGCCGCCTGCCCGCGGCCACCGCTCGCGAGGAGATCCTCGACGCCGCCGCGGAACTGTTCGCCCAGCGCGGCTACGCCGCCACCTCCACCAGGCTCATCGCCGAGGCGGTCGGCATCCGGCAGGCCTCGCTGTACTACCACTTCGACAGCAAGGAACACCTCCTCGCCGAGCTGCTCGAAGCGACCGTCCGGCCCTCGCTGGACTACGCCGCCGAACTCGAACGCCGGGGCGCCGCACCGGCCGCCGCCCTGCACGCGCTGGTGACCTACGACGTGGGCGTCCTGCTCACCGCCCGGTGGAACGTCGGCATCCTCTACGCCCTGCCCGAGGTCGCGACCGAGCCGTTCAACCGCTTCCGGGCCGAGCGCGAGCGGCTGCGCCGGGCGTATCACGCGCTCACGGCCGCCGCGGCGGCGCACGGCGGCGACGGCTTTCTCGGCGACCTCGTGTTCGGGCTCGTGGAGAGCGTCATCGGCATGCGCCGCGACCTGCCCGTCGCACCGGCGGAGCAGCTACAGCGGGCAGTGGCGGACGCCGCGCTGCGCATCGTCGGAGCCGAGTTGCCGGACGGTGACGGCACAACCGCCCGGCAGGGGACCTGAGCGAAGTCCGCGCAGCGGAGAACGTCCTCGCGGTCCGGCGCCCGCGCCGGAGGACGTCGCTCTGCTCGCCGTCGGAAAGCTGACCGCGGTGATCACCGCGTCTGTGCGGTCAGCGGCTCAGCTCAGGCCGTGCACCTGGCGTGACGGCAGCGCGAACTGCATGGTCGCCACGGCCACGAGCCGGCCGTCCTGATCGTGGACCCGGCCGTTGGTCACCGCCATCCGGCGGCCCAGCTTCACCACCTCGATGACCACCTCCAGCGGACCGGGTTCGGCCGCCTCCAGCAGGTTGATGCTGCCCTGGGTGAGCACGCCGGTCAGCACCCGCCCGGCGTAGGCGTTCACCGCCAGGAATGCCGCGAGATCGACGACCTTGAAGATGGCGGGACCGGACAGCGTCCCGCCCGGGCGGCACTCCAGCCCGTCCGGCCCGGCGGTGACGATGACCCGGTGCGGCGATATCTCCCGCACGCAAAGGCCCGAGTCGGGCAGGAACTCGGTCAGCAGCTCACGCAGCTCGGCCAGCGTCAGGCGCAGCGGCAACCCGGCGGGTGCGCTCGGCTGCGTCGTGTCGCATGTGTCCAGCGGCTCGGTCACGGTCATCTGACCCCCTGATGTCAGCCGTGTAGGTCTTGTGCTCCCACGGGTAGCCCGGCAGCGACGTCACGCGGCGCTCGGCCCGCGTCGCCTGCCAGGGCAGCGGTTCCGCCTCGTCGAGGAACCGGGCCGCAGGGTGTTCCATGCCGGCGGCCACGGCATCGAGCGCCTGCCGCGCCGCGGCGACGGAACCGGCGTCCACCCAGACGGTGTGCCGGTGCCGGGTGCGCCCATGCGTGGCGGTGTAGGCGAACGCGGGATAGTCGGCCCCGTCGAGCTCGGCGAGGTGCGTCCGGTACCGCCCGGCGAGGGCGGCCACGGCCACCGGTGTGCGCGCGGAGACCGCGAACCCCGGCGGCGGATCCGGCGTCCGGGCGACGGAGGCCGCCGCGGACAGGATGGCGAAGGCGTTGGTGCCGCTCATCCCGTAGGAGCAGACCGACGCGTGGCCGCCCGCCCCGGCCGGCCACGGTGTGGGTGCGGTGGGGATGGCCACGCCGGTGCCGGTGAGGTCGATGCGCGGGCTGAGCGTGGTGAAGTTGGCCTGTGGCGGGATCAGCCGGTGCTCCAGGCAGAGCACCGACTTGATCAGACCCAGCACGCCTGCGGCGGACTCGGTGTGCCCGACGTTCGCCTTGACCGAGCCGACGTGCAGGACACCGTCGCCGGCCCCGCCGCGCAGCGCGGCCGTCACGGCCGCCAGCTCGACCGGGTCGCCGAGCGGCGTGCCCGTGCCGTGCGCCTCGTGATAGCCGATGTCCGCGCCGGTCAGGCCGGTCGCGGCAAGCAGGGACCGGATGAGCCGGGTCTGCGCCTCGACGCTGGGTGCGGTGAACGCCGCCGAGCGTCCGTCCTGGTTGATCGCGGTGCCGTCGATGACCGCGCGGATCCGGTCGCCGTCCCGTACGGCGTCGTCCAGCCGTTTCAGCACCACCATCGCGCACGCCTCGCCCCGGACGAAACCGTTCGCGGCCGCGTCGAACGGCCGGGACGTGCCATCCGGCGACAGCGCGCCGGTGTGGGCCACGGCACGGGTGGTCCGGGGCGCCAGCGCCAGGTTCACGCCGCCCGCCACCGCGATGTCGCAGTCCCCGGCAGTCAGCGCGCGGCACGCGGTGTGCACCGCGACCAGCGAGGACGAGCACGCGGTGTCGAGCGCGAAGGTCGGCCCCTGCAGGCCCAGCGTGTACGCCACGCGCCCCGCCGCGAAGCTGTGCCCGTTGCCGATCGTCCAGTACGAGTTGGGCTCGCCCGTGAGCCAGGACCAGTGGTCCTGACCGGTGATCCCGACGAACACCCCGGTGCCGGAGGCGTGCGCACCCGGCAGGACGGCCGCGTCCTCGAACGCCTCCCACACCACCTCCAGCAGCAACCGGTGCTGGGGATCGACCGTCCGTGCCTCCCGGGGCGACACGTCGAAGAACCGGGCGTCGAAATCGAAGGCACGCTTCAGATAACCGCCACGGGTGACCAGGTCGTCCCACTCCTCGCCGAAGGGCGCACGCCGATCGGCCGGCATCTCGCCGGTCACGTCGCGGCCCTGCGACAACACCGACCAGTACGACGCGGTGTCCACGACATCGCCGGGCGCGCGGATGCCGATGCCGACGATCGCCACGCGCTGCGGCGCCGCCCGTGCCGGCGGCGACGGTTCCACGGCCACCGGCTACACCACCCGGCGCAGCCAGCGGTGGCTGTCGGCGAGGCGGCCGCGCTGGATGCCGACGATGTGGTCGCGGATCGCCAGGGTGGAACCGCCCGGTTCGCCACCGCCGACGACCTGCTCGAAGCCCTCGCCCTTGATCCCGAGGATCGGCGTGATGACGGCGGCCGTCCCGGCCGCGAACATCTCGCAGATCGAGCCCGAGGCGCAGCGCTCCCGCAGCTCGTCGATGCCGACCTGCCGCTCGACCGCCTTCAGGTCGTGCTCGGCCGCCAGCTCCAGGACACTTGCCCGGGTGACGCCGTCCAGGATCGTGCCGAGGCCCGGAGTGATCAGCTCCCGTTCGTCGGTCACCAGGAACAGGTTCATCGTGCCCGACTCCTCCAGGTAGCCCCGGCCGGGCTCGCTGAGGTAGAGCACCTGGTGGCAGCCGTTCTCGTGCGCTTCGACCTGGGCGGCGAGGCTCGCCGCGTAGTTGCCGCCGCACTTGGCCCGGCCGGTGCCGCCCTCGGCCGCCCGGGTGTAGGTGCTGCTGACCCAGAGGGTCACCCCGGAGCCGCCGCCGGAGAAGTACGACGCCGCAGGCGAGGCGATGACGTGATAGCTGACCTGCGCCGCGGGGCGCACCCCCAGGAACGCCTCGGCACCGTACATGAACGGGCGCAGGTAGAGACTCATCCCGCTGTCGTGCGAGGGCACCCAGGACTCGTCGGCCCGCAGCAGGGCTTCGACGCTGGCGATGAACGCCTCCTCGTCGAGCACCGGCAGCGCCAGCCGGCGCGCGGAGTGGGCGAACCGCCGTGCGTTCAGGTCCGGGCGGAACAGCCAGATGCTCCCGTCGGCGTGCCGGAACGCCTTCAGCCCCTCGAAGATCTCCTGGGCGTAGTGCAGCACCGCCGCCGCCGGATGCAGCGTGATCGGTGCCAGCGCGGTCACCTTCCCGTCGTGCCAGCCCGCTTCAGCCGTCCACGACGCCGACGTCATGTGGTCGGTGAAGTACTGACCGAACCCCGGCGCCGCGAGAATCGTCTCCCGATCGCCGTCGGGCAGCGGGCTTTCATTGCGGTGCAGCGGAAAAGCAAGGCTCACGGCATCCTCCTGGGCGGGCATCGATTCATTCTGGCGCACGGAACACCACCACACAGTTCTGCCCACCGAATCCGAACGCGTTGGTCGCCGCCACTCGCACGGGCAGTTTCCGGGCCACATGGGGGACGTAGTCGAGGTCGCACTGCGGATCGGGCTGGTCCAGATTGATGGTGGGCGGCACGACGCCGTCCCGGATGGCCAGGGCGCACACCATCGCCCCCAGCGAGCCCGCTGCTCCGATCAGGTGACCGACCATGGATTTGGGGCTGCTGACCGCGACCTGCCGCGCCGCCTCACCCAGGGCGGCCCGGATCGCCCTGGTCTCGGTCCGGTCGTTGGCCTGGGTCGAGGTGCCGTGTGCGCAGATGTAATCCACCTCGGAGGGGTGCACCTCGGCGCGCCGCAGCGCATCGCCGATCGCCGCGGTCGCGTGCGCGCCGTCCGGGCCGGGTGCGCTCACATGGAACGCGTCGCAGGTCAGCGCGCCCCCCGCGACCGTGGCATAGGGTGTCACGCCACGCCTGGCGGCGTGCTCGGCCGACTCCACCACCATGAGGACGGCCCCCTCGCCGAAGACGAAACCGTCCCGGTCGGCCGAGAACGGCCGGCTCGCCCCGGCGGGATCGTCGTTGCGTTGCGACATCGCTCCCATGGCGCTCAGGCCGGCGAACATGACCGGCGTGATCGCGGCGTCCGTGCCTCCGCACACGACGACGTCCGCCTCACCGGCGAGGATGAGCCGCCGGGCGTCCAGCAGCGCGTACAGCCCGCTGGCGCAGGCCAGCGCGCTCGCGTTGACCGGGCCGTGCACGCCCAGGTCGATGGCCACCTCACAGGCCGGCATGTTGGTCAGCGACGACGGGACGAAGTAGCTGCTCGGCGTGACGGGCTGGGCGGCCGTCAGTCCCCGGGTGGCGGCCTCGACGGTGTCGAACCCGGCGACGGCCGCGTTCACCACCACGCCGATCCGGCCGGAGTTGTCGGCGTCGACCTCCA